>JANMQR010000241.1:0-6372 GCA_031370625.1 Burkholderiales bacterium
GTCGAAGGAACCCATAGCCACTGCATAGTACGCGCGTAGCTAGAGCGTGCACGGAGGACAATTGTCAACATTCGTGAATCTGCCTGAGGTGAAATGACTCGAAGGCGGAACCATATAAATGGTTCATATTTTTATGCAATGTGCGCTGGTACTTGTTGCTTCGGTTACTGAATCAAGGTCGAAACCATTTCGATTTCACCGCTTCCAAAATTAGTAGATTAACGAATCCGACCGCTACACAAACGGCCAGATCATCCCATTGCAATGTACCGAAACGAAATAACGTGCTCGCGGGTGGCCAAAACAAGGATATGGCGAGGACGATCAAGACGCCGCTGAATAATATCCAAAGCGTTTTGTTGGGCCGCAGAAACGCGCGCACGAGTGACGCGCTGAATGATCGATTGACAAGAATAAGGCCCATGTTGATCAGGACGAGGGACGTGAAAACCAGTGCGCGCAATTCCGCTTCGGGCATGCCCGTTCGCGCCGCAATAATTAGAACGCCGGTGAGAATCGCGAAGCCGATAACGCCTTGGAGCACTGACCAAATAATCTGCTTTCGTGCCAGCAACGGGCTTTCAGGATCACGCGGTGGGCGCTGCATTACATCGCGCTCTTCACCTTCGGCTTCGAACACCACCGAGCACGCCGGATCAATTACCATTTCCAGAAATGCGATATGAATCGGCGTCAGCATAAGCGGCAAGCCAAGCGCGAGCGGCAGTAACGCCAGACCGGCAATTGGAATATGTACGGCAACAATAAATTCGATTGCCTTTCGTAGATTGTCGTAAATGCGCCGTCCCAGGCGAATCGTTTTTACGATTGAAGCAAAGTCATCATCCAGCAACACGATCGCGGAAGCTTCGCGCGCGACATCGGTGCCGCGCCCGCCCATGGCAATGCCGATGTGAGCTGCCTTGATCGCGGGTGCGTCGTTGACACCGTCTCCGGTCATCGCAACGATCTCGCCGTTCGCTTTCAAACTTTCGACAATACGAAGTTTCTGCTCAGGTCGAATGCGCGCAAATACAGATGTGGACTTTAGCGCCGCAGCCAGTGCATCGTCAGACATCCCTTCAATCTCGTCACCCGATAAAGCACTTGTTGCATCAATCCCGGCATTTCGCCCAATCGCCAGCGCAGTCGCTGAATAGTCGCCAGTAATCATGACTACCCTGATCCCGGCAGCGCGACATTCCGCAACAGCGGCGGGAACATTAGTGCGCAACGGGTCAGTAAAACCAATCAGTCCAAGGTATTCAAAATTAAATTCGCGAAGGGATTCGGGCAGGTTTTGCATCGCGCCAGAATCAAGATCAATTGTCTTCGCAACACCGAGAACGCGAATGCCGTCGCGTGCCAGTGCATCTGCTTGTTCGCGGATTTGAGTTGATCGCTCAGCCGAAAGTTTGCAGAGGTCCGCAATTGCTTCGAATGCGCCCTTCGCGTAAACGACGTTGCCGACGTTAACGCCATCATCGCGCGATAAAACGTTCGCGACCGCAAATAGATCGGGGCGTAACCCATATTCGCGAACCAGCTTATGTTCTTCAACATGCGCGCTATCGAAGACATCATGCGACTTGGCGGACACATGAACCGCAATATCCATCGGGTCAGTCGGATTGCGTGCAGAGGCCAACAGCGCCGCTGACAGCACTTCACTGCCTTCTGCGGATAGCGGCGCAGTCGCGGTTTTGCCCCATTCATTTTGTTGCGCAATGATCGCAACAATAGTCATCCGATTTTCAGTCAGCGTCCCGGTTTTATCGGTGCACAGCACAGTGGTCGCACCGAGTGACTCAATCGCTGAAGCGCGTCGCGTGAGCACCCGCGCCCGTGATATGCGCCATGCGCCCATCGCCATGAACACCGCCATCACCAGAGGAAATTCTTCCGGGAGCAACGACATGCCGATTGAAATCCCGGCTAAGAGCGCTTCCAGCCACGACCCGCGCAATAATCCAAACAGAATCACCACCAAGGCACCCGCGATGCCGCCCACAATCGCAAACGTGCGTACGAAGCCGCGTAATTGTTTTTGCAAATGTGGTTGCTCGGTCTCGATAGTCCGGAGTGCGTGACCAATCTTGCCCATTTCGGTGTGAAGTCCAGTCGCACGGACAATTGCCTGCCCGGTGCCGCGCACCACCAGCGTGCCTGCAAAAATGTGCGGCAAATCTTCACCGCCCGGCGCTGTTGGTATTTGCAGATTCTGATCCGGCGCTGATATGGATATGGATGAGACCGCCTTACGCACAGCGAGTGATTCGCCCGTGAGGAGCGATTCGTCTACCAAAAGATCATGTGACGACACAAGCAGCGCGTCTGCTGCGATGCGATCACCTTCTGAAACTACGATGATATCGTCGCGTACCACTTCCCTGCCAGCGATGGTAATTCGCGCACCGTCGCGGATCACCGTCGCGCGTGGACTGGCGAGGTTTCGCAGCGCGTCCAACACGCGTTCGCTGCGAGATTCCTGTACGACTGTAATCGCCACCGAAAAGCACGCGAACGCAAGCAAAAGCAATGCTTCGGTGCGATCCCCCAACAGCAGATAAACAATGCCGCCGCCGATTAATAACGCAAACATCGGCTCGCGCACCACTCCCGACAAGATGCGCAAAAATCCTCGACGGTCGGGCGTGGGCAACTCGTTGAACCCCTCCTCCTTCAAGCGTTGTGCAGCACTTGCGGCGCTAAGTCCAGAAGCAAGTTCAGTCAATTTTATTTACCATGTAAATATTGAAACGTAATGTTAAAAACGAACTTTGAAAAACGTTTGCCCTCTGTTTGTTCTGTGTTTGTTCTGTGTTTGTTCTGTGGTTGCCATATGGGTCTAAGGTGCGCGCCGTATCGTTCCCGGCTTTGCTCCGGCAAAAAAGATAGCAACGCAAAACATAAACGTCATCCACGCCATGCATGCACACCATCTTGTTTGTGTTCGTGTCTAGCCATGTTGATCACGATCAAACGAACTGACATACGCAAAATCGCAATAGTAAACTCAAGCGTTGGCAGGCACATTGGAGCAAAAATGGCTGAAGACGCCCGTGGTTATTAGGGTTTTTGCTTTGCACAAGCGGGCTCAGGAAATTTGTGCACCCTTCCCGAAACGGCGGTTAGACGGCACATTGCCATCACCGCGTTTAGTCGATTAGTATGCTCACCGATGTCGTGCGCGCTTACGGCTCTGGCGTTCCAGTATCTTCGAGTCCGCTGCCTAACTGTGTTCTAGCGGCGGCAGCCAACGCCTGATACTTCGCACGAAACGCATCAAGGCTTTCTTCCTCAAGCTCTTCCAGATCAAGCAGCGCGTTATGCGCGCCCTTAGTCGCGCGGATAAGTTCATCAAGCTTCACCTGAATCGCTTCCGTGTCCCGATTCTGCGTGTTCTGGATTAGGAAAACCATCAGAAACGTAATGATCGTAGTGCCGGTATTAATCACCAACTGCCACGTATCGCTAAAGTGAAAAATCGGCCCGGTGATAATCCACAAAAGAATCACGCCGACAGCAACGGAAAATGTTCGTGGCCGACCGCAAACGTGCGCTGTGATCTTTGCAAACCGCGAGTACCAGGTGGCGTTGTTCATGTGCGTTCTTTCTTGGGCGACGAAAGAAGGTAGTGTGACGTGAATTTGGAAAATTTATTTTTGGTCAGTTGTATTTCGAATGGGTGTAATCGGCCAATAGCGGACTTTCATAAACTGCGATGAAAAGCGGATATCCAGTACGTGGATCGCAAGGGGCGAATTGCATGAAGGCATTACTTTAGCGGACTGATACCGTTATTTGCTTAAATGCCCAGTTGACGCGTTCGCTCCCTCAATAGCATTAAGCAGATCTGATTCAGATACACCGTTAATGCGGTCATATGCCAAGCGGAAAAGCCAAAGCGCATGTTGCGCGCTATGCCGACTATCGATTGGAAATTGCACAAAATTCGCGTCCCAGCGAAACGGTTGCGCGAACCCGGCATCAATGACAGCCTTTTTTAGCGCTTTCGATAGCACAAGGTGAATTTCTCCACCAAGATGGATATGGCCCAGCTCTGTTTCTCCGACATAAAAATCAGTTCCATCTACCACCGTCGGGTTTCCAAATAACCAATGCGTTGCGCAAACAATGTCGGGCCAAGACTGGATTTCGAGCGACACTGATTGCGCCCACCCGGCGAGGACAGGAGGTGCAATTACCGGGCCTTTGTCTTTGAGCTTCATCTTTTATTTCCTTGCTTTCTATATTTACTAAACTAGGTTCGGCTTGAAGAAGTGAAATGCGGGTAACACTTCAAACTCGGCTATTGCTGCCATGCCATTTGTTCGAAGACTCTATATCGGTTTCTCTGCTACTAATGATTATTCGGTAGCCGTTAGTGGGACCGTTCCAAATACGGAACCTTGGCCAAATCTATTTGGCTAACTTTACAACCGACTAGGATTTACTGATTCAGCTTACGCCAATGTTTTTTCGCTATCCAAATGTCCCATTTGATACGCATCGTAACGCGTCCCCGCAACCTCGTTTGCTGGAATAGCGGCTTCAATTTTCGCTACATCATCCGCACTGATTTTCAGTTCAAGCGCGCCCAAAGATTCTGCCAATTGTTTGCGGGTTCGTGCGCCGATAATGGGCACAATGGATGCGCCCTTCGCCAGCACCCATGCGATGGCAATCTGCGATGCGGTGGCGTTGCATTCGTTGGCGAGCTGTTGAAGAACGGCAATCAGCTTTTGGTTTTTTTCATAATTCTCGCCACTGAAGCGCGGCAGATAGGCGCGGTAGTCTTGCGCACCGGTCGGCGTTGAGCCGCTGAGTAAACCGCGCGACAACACGCCATAGGCGGTGACGCCGATGCCGAGTGAATTCAATGCCGGGAAAATCGTTTCCTCCGGCCCACGGCTGATGAGCGCATATTCGATTTGCAAGTCAGCAATCGGGTGTACTTTGTGCGCGCGTATGACCGTCTCCGCACCAACTTCTGACAGCCCGATATGACGTACATAACCCGCCTTCACCATATCGGCAATTGCACCAACTGTGTCTTCAATCGGCACGTTTGGGTCAAGCCGCGCAGGGCGATAAATACCGATGTGATCCACGCCCAGTCGCTGCAAGCTATAGGTCAGAAAATTCTTGACCGCAGCCGGCCGACCATCCGCGCCAGACCAGCCGCCATCAGGGGAACGCAACGCACCAAACTTCACGGACAAAACCGCTTGATCGCGGCGACCTTTAAGCGCTTGGCCAATCAACATTTCGTTATGACCAAACCCGTAAAAATCACCGGTATCAATCAAGTTCACGCCTGCATCCAGCGCAGCTTGAATGGTCGCAATACTTTCTGCGTCGTCACTCGCGCCATACATTTTCGACATACCCATCGTGCCCAAGCCGATAGCGGCAATATTCTGCGGGCCTGCTTTGCCGAGTGGGCGGTGCTGCGTAACTTTCGTGAATTCCGCTTTCATGATTTGTTCCTTAAAAAATTTTCAAGATTCCGCCGAAATGTTTAGCGGATAGAAGCAGTTTATTGATATGCTTATCGCGAATAAATACTGATATATCCAAATAACTGTTAGTGATTGCTAAACAATAAAAGATGGCCATTGATCGATTGAAAGCGATGGAAGTGTTCGTATGCGTGGCGGAACTCGGCAGTTTTACGCAGGCCGCCGATGCCCTCTCGATGCCGAAACCAACGGTCTCGGTACTGGTGCGCGATCTGGAAACGCATCTCGGCGTGCGTTTGCTCAATCGCACCACGCGTCGGCTCAGCCTTACGCCCGACGGTGTTGCTTATCTGGAGCGCGCAAACTTATTACTGCGTGAAATAAGCGAACTCGAAACTCAGGTGCGCGGTGCGGTTGTCACACCGGCGGGCCGCCTGCGTGTCGATGTGCCTGCTGCGTTTGGCCGCCACGTGCTGATGCCTGCGCTGCCGGAATTTCTGGAGCGTTATCCAGAAATAAATATTGAAGTGGGCAGCACGGATCGCCCGGTTGATCTCGTGCGTGAAGGTGTCGACTGCGTGGTGCGCGGCGGTAATGTTTTTGATGAATCGTTGGTGGCGAAAAAGCTCGGTGCGATGGAGGTTATTACTTGCGCCGCACCGTATTATTTGGCGGAGTTCGGTACACCAAAAAAGTTAAGCGATCTTGAAAAACATATTTTTGTAAATTATTTTTCCGCCAAGACGGGACGCATTTTTTCATTTGAATTTAAGGCAAGTGGGCGCGATGCAGTGATGCAGGAAATTTCACGCCCGCATCGTGTTGCGGCCAATGATGCGGATAGCTATCTCGCGGCCGGTATCGCGGGAATGGGCATGATGCAGGTGCCGATGACCCGCTTTGTGCG
>JANMQR010000218.1:0-9442 GCA_031370625.1 Burkholderiales bacterium
CGTTTTTGCATCGATAAAATATCGATACAGAAGCTGGAGGTGAGCGCGGTGATGGCGCCATCCGCGCTGGGGAAGAGTGCCGAGATCAATGCGATGACAAAAATAATTTGCAGCATCGCGGGCATATGACCCAACGCGATGGCGGGGAAGATTTTATCGCCGGTGGCGGTCACGCCGACCACCGGCGCATACAAGTAAAGCAGGCCACCTAAAAATAAGAAAAGAAGAACCACACAAACCATGATGATCGCGAGCGTGACAATATTTTTTTGCGAATCCGCCAGCCGCTTTACCGAGATATTTTTTTGCATCATCTCTTGATCCATGCCGGTCATGGCAATCGCGATAAACATGCCGGCCAGAATCTGTTTTAGCCAAAATTCTTTTTTATCCACATCCGTCGAAAAAATTTGCGAGAGGCCACGCGGCTCCATTTGCGTTAACGCTTCGCTGACTGAGATGTTCAATCCATTGAGCAGATACATTACGCTGATGATCAAGCCCAGCAACATGCAGGATGTTTGCAGGGTATCGGTCCACACAATTGTTTTGACGCCGCCTTCATAGGTGTAGAGCAGTACCATCGCGATAATGACGACAGCAGTTAGCCAAAAGGGCACACCGAGGCTGTCGAGGATCGAGTCTTGCAAAATTCGGATAACGAGATACACACGCGCGGTCGCACCCAAGGTGCGCGACAAAATAAAAAACGACGCGCCGGTTTTACGCGAATGTGGCCCCAAGCGGATGCCGAGATAATCGTAGATTGAAGTGAGATTGAGCTTGTAAAAAACCGGCAACAGAACAAAGGCGATAACGAAATAACCAATCAATTGCCCGAGCACAATTTGAAAATAGGTAAACGCAGTCGCCCCCACCGCGCCGGGCACGCTGATAAAAGTTACGCCGCTGAGTGAAGTGCCAATCATGCCGAATGCGACCAGCATCCAATTGCTGTTTTTATTGCCGATGAAAAATGCGTGATTGGTCGCACCGCGTGATGTCACCCACGCCACAAAGAGTAGCAGCGCAAAGTAGCCGATGACAATTGAAAACAGCAGCGTGGGCGACATTAGGGCCGGGATTATCTATTGCGGAAGCAGCTCAGCTTGGTGAGAAAAAATGCGGGCACCTTCAACGAAGATGCCCGCTTGGTCGCCAATCTTACTGCCGATATGTGACTGACAAACCATACGTTCTGCCAATAATGTTGTAGGTGTCAGGATAGGTGTTGAACGTGCCCGCATTTTTAGGTTGCGGTGGTTGTTTGTTGGCAATATTGTCGATACCGAAATTAACGGTCAATCCCGCAACCGGCGGACGCCATGAAATGTTCACGTCAAAGTAATCCTGTGCAGAAATGGTTTCGGTGGTGCCGATGGTGCTGTCGGTAACCTTGCCAATTCGCTTCCAGCCAACTTGCGTCGTGAATGCATTGCCATCCCAGGTGAGCGATGCACGATGACGATAATCCGGTGCCACCAGCGATACCGCATCGGACGAACAACGGAACGCGTAGCTGCCTTTGCAATCAATTGGATCAAGCACGGGATTTTTTTGGATGGTGTAATTTCTGACAATAGCGGCCTGATATTGCCAGGTGAGCTTGCGGCCAGGCAAGCCGAACGGCACGTCCTGCTTGAAACTCGTATCAATATCGATGCCTTCCTGTTTGATAAATGCGAGGTTGCGATCAACCGGGAAGCCATCCTGAATGCGGCCGGTGGTCGCATTGCGCGTAACGGCTTGGCAGAGCGGATTATCAGCACGCGGGTCGGTGATGTAGCAGCTTGTCAATGCATCAATCGGCTGAATCTGGCCGACGGCGTCCTGAATCTTGATGCTGTAGTAATCGACGGTCAGGTTGAAGCCCTTTAACGCACGCGGTGTGAGCACGGCACCAAGCGTGTTGGTTTTGCCTTTTTCAGCGCGTATCTCAGGATTACCACCAAAGAAATAGCCGCCGGTTAGCAGTGTGGGATCAAACGAGTTGTAGGAGCCGACCGCGGGCGCGTTGAAACGACGGCATTGCTCCGCATTACCGGTGCCGAGTACACAGGGGTCACCCGCATAGCGTGGGCGCAGACGCGCAACGTTGACGAGACTGTTGAACGGGATCGAGAAAATCGGATTCGCGAACTCGCCAAAGTTGGGCTCACGAATCACGGTTTGACGAGTGGCGCGCAAACGGAAATCTTCGGTGATCGCCCACGATGCGCCGATTTTGTCGGAGTCATAGCTGTTCGATTGGCCGACTGATTTTTTGTAGGATGAATTACGGATGGCACCTTCAATCGACAGATTTTCGACGAACGGCAATTTCGACAAAATCGGGATCAGCAATTCGCCGTAATACTCTTTCGCACGAAAGTACGGCGGCACGGTGGGTGGCGATTCAACGCCCTGATTAAATGACTGGCCGAGGCCGGGATTGTAATCAAATGTGCCGGTTTCGCGTCGTGATTCGGCACCCACTGCAAAGCCGATTGCGCCCGCGGGCAGTTTGAAAAAATCACCGCTATCGCCGGAAACGGTGGCGGCAACGATGGACTGTTTGCGCTCGCGGTCCCCATATTTGAATTGTTGCGCCAAGCCGGATAAATCAGCGCCGGGACCAAAAATATCGATTGAGTTGATGAGGCCGGGAAGTCGTGCTTTTACGCCATCGCCATTGACGACAATCGACTCTTTTGTGGTGCCTGTTTGACCGTAAATATCCCAGTTGATTGAATCCGTAAATGCACCGCGCAAACCGAGCTGTGCCTGATACGTGTCGCGATCATTGTCAGCGGTTTTTGCACCCAATTCACCGAGCGAGCGATTCACCCGAACCTGCGCTACACCGTTGACAAAGGTGAGCAAGCCGCGCGCTTCAGCGGGGATAAAAGTATTGCTGCTATTAATGCCGAAAACGTCATTCACTACCACCGGCACTTGGCCCGAACGTGGCGCGCCGGTGGTCTTCACGTTCGAATACATGAAGCGTCCGTAGGCCTGGAGCTTGTCGGTGAAATCGTATTTGAAAAAGGTCGATACGTTCACACGCTTTAACGGCTGAATCAGTGTGTATGCTGAGGTGTAATCGGTCGTTTGCGGGGTCAATGTAAATTGGTTGGCGTCGGTAATCGAGAACACGCGACCGCTGGCCACATCGGTAAAGTTGCCGCCTGAACCTGCCACCCGGATTGGATTTTTAAGCGCGAAATCGCGGTCGCCCGCATAAAGCGCTTCACGTTTCGTGTATTCCAGATAGCCAACGATGCTGCCGCGATCTCCGAGCGCCATACCGCCCGTTAAATTGGTGCCATATTGCGAGCCGCCGCCGCGACCAGACCGATAGTTGGCAGAGGCTTGCAGGCCTCGGAAATCATCATTGATAATAAAATTTACGACGCCGGAAATCGCATCCGCGCCGTACACGGCAGCAGCGCCGCCGGTCAATACGTCCACACGTTTTAGCAAAGGTGCCGGGATAAAGTTCACGTCCACCGCATTGCGGAAGCTGAACGGCACGGCACGCGTGCCGTTGATCAGTACCAACGTGCGGCTTTGGCCTAAGTTACGCAAATCAAGCGTCTGCGCACCAAACGCATCACTACCCGCCGAGGTGCTGTTCACGCCACCAGCGAGTTGCGGCAGTTTCACAGAAAAATCTTCGACGGTGATGGCCCGCGCCAACGCTAATTCTTCGGCGGTGATCTGGCTCACCGGGCTGGTTGACGTAAGGCCCGCTGCCTTGATGCGGGTACCGGTAACGACGACAGTGTCCACCTTTGAGGTTGTCGCGGCTTCATCGGCCTTCGGCGGTGCCGTTTGTGCGGCGGGCTGCGGTGCTGTTTGTTGTGCAACAACACTGCCGCTGGCGAATAGTAAAACGGCCAGTGCAGAGGTGGTGCTGTTTAGTTTTGCGGTTGATGCTGGTTTCATACTTTCACCCTCCTAATAATGTGCAGATTATTGGTTATTATCAAATTGGTTTTGCTTTGGTACTTTTGTGGTATTAAATTTTAATTTGACGTGACGATACACACAATTTGAAAAAATTACCCGTAATTTTAGTAAAAGCACTTGGTCATTCCTAGCGAGGCCATGAATTTGCAGCGCTGAATCACCGAAAAACCATACCAGTTGAGCAAATCACTTGCGGGATGCGTGAAGTGGTATGCGGACACGAAAACAACGCGCCATTTGATGCGGCCTGAGCAATAGTCGAAGCCGTAGTCGAAGCCTACTAGCTGTGCGGGCGAGCAGACTCGAAAATTACGACGGGAACGAAATTTTTCCCATCGCGACGGACGGGATTCCGCGTCGTGAGCCGAAGTCGGATTCGCCACCTGATACGGTTTCATTCGCCAATACGGCAAACAAAACAGCTTCCTTCGCATCTCCCGAAATGCCGAGAGCCCCCGTTTCCAAAAACGGGCAGGGCAGGAGCTCTTGAAGCCAGCTGATCAGTAGTGGATTGTGCATGCCGCCGCCCGACGTATAGATATGAAAATCCTTGATATTGAGGGCCGTGGCCGACACGCATTTATTCACTGCTTCAGCGATGGTCTCGGCGCTGAAGCGGGTCAGGGTGGCGAGTAAATCGTTTACAGAAATTTGGCTCGTACCGCTCGCGGTTTGTGCGGATCGCACATAGTCGATGCTGAATAATTCGGGTCCTGTCGTCTTGGGAAATGGCTGATGAAAAAAACGATCTGATTTCAGCGCGGCCAACAATGCTTGATTCACGTTTCCCTGCCGTGCGATTTCAGCGTTTTTATCGTAGGCGCGTTCGGGAAAATGGAAGCGCGTCAGTGCGTCAATGAGTGTGTTGCCGGTACCGGTGTCGGTTACAAAAACTTCTTCGGGTTTCATGCTGGCAGGCAGGTAAGTGAAGTTGGCGATGCCGCCCATGTTCAGCATGATGCGATTTTCACCGCGCTTGCCAAAAATAAAATAGTCGCCATACACCGCCAGTGGTGCGCCTTCGCCGCCAGCCGCGATATGTTTTTGCCGGAAGTCCGAGATCGTGATGATGCCGGTTTTCACCGCAATGTGATCGCCATCGCCAATTTGTAAAGTGGCGTTGGCGAATTTTTCCTGCCCATGCAAAATCTTTGGTGCGTGCATGACCGTCTGCCCGTGAGAGGCGATCAAATCGACTTCATGCGCCGGAATGTTCCAACGTTTCAGGCAATCCAAAATCATCTCGGCGTGCAGTGTGCCGATCCATTCGTTCAAGAGCGCCAGATGCTGAAAGTCAATGGTCTGCTTTGCGAATACTTTGCGAATTTCGGTTTTAATATCGTCGGTGTAATCAACGGTATGGAAATTAAGCAATTTCACGGTTGTTGATTCGCCCGCGCCAGAAAGCTCGCAAAGCGCGACGTCCAAGCCATCCATCGAGGTGCCCGACATCAGGCCGATGATGCGTCGTGATGGCTTTTGCGCGAGCCTGTACAACGCTTTTAAATTCTTGTTCACGCTTTTTTCTATGCTTCCCGACGCATTTCAGCGACGAAGTCGTAATAATCGCTGCGGCAGTAGGAGTGGGTGAGCTCTACGGCCTGCCCCGATTCAAGATAGCCAATGCGGGTAATGAACAGCACCGCTTGCCCAACTGCCACGCCCAGTTGCTCGGCCAAGCGTGGATCGGCGTTGAGTGCGCGAATGTGTTGCAACGCGCGCACCGGTGCCTGGCCGATTTTGGTCAGATATTCATAGAGCGAAGCCTTCACCGCTTTGGGCTCGGCCAACACGCTTTGTGGCAACACGCTGACCTCGTACGCCATCACCACATCATCAGCCAGGCGCAAGCGTTCCAGCCGCGCCACTTTCGCGTTTGATGACAATCCCAAACTCAATTGCTCATCGGGTGCCGCTTGCGTGATGGATCGATCCAGCCAGCGTGAGCTGGGCTCATAGCCGCGGCGGTGCAATTCTTCTGAAAAACTGGTGAGGCGCGAGAGCGGCTGCTCGAGCCGCGGCGCAATGTAATTGCCCGAGCCACGTTTACGCAGTATCAAGCCCTGCTCGACTAATTGATCAATCGCTTTGCGCGCGGTGACGCGTGAAACGCCGAGCGTTTCCGACAGCAGCCGTTCGGAAGGCAGCGCCTCATGCACCTGATATTTTCCCTGACGCACCGCCTCGCCGAGCTTGCGCGCGAGCTGGAGATACAGCGGGGAATTGTCGCGAGGATCTGGTTTAAATCCAGCGGTCAAACTTTTTTTCATGGTTCTCTTTTCGGTGCGATATTTGTGTCGATTTCTGTTGCTGTAATCAGCGTCCGTATCCAGCAGGTAACTAATACAGTCTCCGACCCTGTCCTCCCACAAGCCCTCATGTTTTCAAGCTCTTCGTTGCGACAAGCTAAAAGCATTTACAATAAAACCAATGTAATACCAAATATATCATGCGTCGGAAGTTGTAGAGCCAGCGCCGTACAAATGATGACTGTTAACCGACGTACGAAACCATCAAGGGAGAATCTCATGAGCGTGAGAGCGTGCTTTAACTTTTCGGCGAACTGTTTTTTATTTTTCGTATGCGTAACATTATCAGCGATACCGTTATCCGCAGCCGAGGCTAAAAATTTTCGCTGGTCGTCGAATGGTGATGTGGTCACACAAGACCCGCATGGGCAGGATGAGGGATTCACCAAGTCAATCAATAGTCTGGTGTACGAGCGTTTGATCCAGCCTGGCAAAGATATGTCGCCCACGCCGTGGCTGGCGACGTCCTGGAAAGTGACCAGCCCGACCAAGCGGGTATTGTATTTGCGCAAAGACGTGAAATTTCATGACGGCACACCGTTCACAGCCGACGATGTGGTGTTTTCGTTTGAGCGCGCGGCAAAATCGACGCAGTTTAAAACCTACGCGATTCCAGCTGGCGTTGCCAAAAAAATCGATGATCACACGGTGGAATTCACCACCGCGCAGCCCAGTCCGGTCGGGCTGATTTCAATAGGCGAAGTGCCGATCATGAGCAAGAAATGGGCGGAGAAAAACAACGCTACCTTGCCGCAAGATTTCACCACCAAGGAAGTGACTTTCGCATCCCGTAACGCGATGGGCACCGGGCCGTTCAAACTGGTGTCGTATGAGCCAGGCGTGAAAACCGCGCACGCTAAAAATCCGGATTGGTGGAGCATCAAAGAGGGGCGTTACGAGAGTAATATCGAGACGATTGAATATCGACCCATCGGCAGTGCGGTGACGCGGATGTCGGCGCTGAAATCGGGCGAGCTTGATTTCGTGCTCGATCCGCCGGTGCAGGATATTGCCAAACTCAAGGAGGACAAAGCGCTAAAAGTATGGGAAGGTGATGAGATGCGCATCATCATGATTGCGCTTGATCAGGCGCGTGATGAGCTGTTGTTTTCGGACGTGAAAGGTAAAAATCCGTTCAAGGATCGGCGTGTGCGACTGGCGCTTTATCAGGCGATTGACGTGAATGCAATCAAAACGCAGATCATGCGCGGGCTTTCCACACCGACCGCGATTCCGCTGCCGAATCCTAAAGGTGAAGGCATACCCGATGCGCTGGAAAAGAGGTTTCCGCTCGACACGGAAGCCAGCAAAAAGCTCTTGACCGAAGCGGGCTATCCGCAAGGCTTTGGCTTTACACTGCACTGCCCGAATGATCGATACGTTAACGACGAGAAAATTTGTGTCGCACTTGCCGGCATGTGGGCGCGTATCGGTATCAATGTAAAAGTGGAAACGATGCCAAAAGCGCAATACTTTCAGCGCACGCCAAAAAAAGAATTCAGCGCGTGCATGCAAGGCTGGGGTGATACCAACCGCGATGCGATGTTTACGCTGAAGCCGGTTTTGCACAGCCTAAACGACAAGGGTGCAGGCGATACTAATTACGGTAATTTCAAAAATGCCGAACTCGATGCGCTCATCGACAAAGCCGAGAACGAAATGGATCCTGCCGCACGCCAAACCATGATTAACAAGGCGATTGAGGTGATTCAACGCGAAGTGCTGATCCTGCCAATTCATCGCCAGGTGGTGCCGTGGGCGTCGCGTGCAAATATTAGTTTGGTACATCGTGCCGATAATAAATTTGCGCCGCTATGGATCAAGGTTCAGTAGAGCCAGCAGCGGCAGCCCCCAATGGCACTCACTTATATTTGGGCATCATTTTTTATAATCGGTTTTATCGCAGCACTGGCTCAATGGCTGTTTTTGGGCGACACCGAAATATTCAAAAAGATCGTTGACGGTACGTTCGAATCGGCGAAGGTCGGCGTGATGGAAATCGCGCTGCCGCTCGCGGGCATCATGACGCTGTGGCTCGGCATTTTGAATGTTGGTGAGAAAGCAGGCGCGATTAATCTGTTGGCCAAAATCATCGCGCCATTTTTCTCGCGCATCTTTCCCGAGGTGCCGAAAAATCATCCCGCTACGGGGCATATGGTGATGAATTTTTCCGCGAATTTGCTTGGCCTCGATAATGCGGCAACGCCATTCGGTTTGAAAGCGATGGAGAGCCTGCATACACTGAATCCAAACAAGGATGAAGCGAGCAATGCGCAGATCATGTTTCTGGTTTTGCATGCGTCCGGCCTTACGCTAATTCCACTTTCAATCATGGCGCAGCGTGCCGTGCTCGGTGCGCGCGATCCATCGGATATTTTTATTCCGTGTTTGATTGCGACTTATGTGGCGACTGTGGTGGGCATGGTTGCGGTCGCGATCAAGCAGCGGATAAATCTGTTTAATCCCGTGGTGATCAGCTGGCTCGGCGGCATCAGCGCGGCGATCTTTGGCATGGTTTGGTACTTCACGAACTACCTCACCAAAACCGAAATTGAAATCGTATCGAAGGTAGGAAGTAACTTTATTTTATTTTCGATCATCGTCGGTTTTATTGTCGGTGCATTGCGAAAAAAAGTGGATGTGTATAGCGCCTTTATCGATGGTGCAAAAGGTGGCATTCAAACATCACTCACCATTATTCCGTATCTGGTCGGCATGCTGGTCGCGATCAGCGTATTGCGAAATTCCGGCGTTCTTGGTTTTGTTGTAAGCGGTTTTACATGGGTGTTCACGCAGATGGGAATCAATACCGATTTCACGCCTGCGCTTCCGACTGCGCTGATGAAACCGATCAGCGGCAGCGGTGCGCGCGCGATGATGATTGATGCGATGAAAACCTATGGTGTAGATTCATTCGTCGGTCGCCTTGCATGTATTTTTCAGGGCTCAGCGGATACAACGTTCTATATTGTCGCGTTATATTTTGGATCGGTCGGCATCAAGAAAATTCGTTATGCGATCACCTATGGCTTGATCGCCGAATTTGCGGGCGTGGTTGCGGCGGTTTGGGTGGCTTATTTGTTTTTTCATTGACTCTGCCTAATGTGAAGAGGAAATTTTCACGTTGTAGAGAAATTCGTCACCCCGGCGCACCGAATGGTGTCTCCATCGATAGGCCGGGG
>JANMQR010000252.1:0-10953 GCA_031370625.1 Burkholderiales bacterium
CGAGGGGGAGAGGCTTAACCTCCCTCCCCCTCGACGGGGGAGGGATTGAGGGAGAGGGTGATGCCCGCTTGAGCGACATTGAACATGTTTAGTCATTGTTTCAGCACTAAGATCTAACACCCACGCGCTTCTCAGAACAAAATTGCTCCGAAACACCGGCCAATGCTAGCGTTTCGTTCTTAAAAATCACCAATAAAATCAAACTCCATTCATGCCACTCATCTCATTCATTATTTTCAGCATCGGTTTTTCAATCGGCGCGTCATTGCTGCTGGCACTTGCGTTTGCCAGTGTTTATCGCGGGCTCGCGCTACCGTCGCAATCTCGCGCGGCGGGCTATGTGATGTTGTTTGGTTTAGCTGTCACGCAGATTTTTCATGCACGATTTCTAATGGGGATCGATCCTGAATTGACCAGCCGCAGCTATGTGTTCGTGGTGTTTTTGCAGTCGGTTGGTTTTTATTGGATGCTATCAGGGCTACTGCGCCCGCCCCAGCAAAAATGGCGTGGCTGGGAGTGGGCGGTGCTGCCGTTGGCAATTATTTGCGCAGCGCTGGTGCCGTTGAATATTGCGATTCCAGCAGCGATGATTGGTGGCACTTTTGCTGCGATTCATCTCGGCCAATTGGTGTTCAAGCTGCGCGCACAGCGGCGTTGGTTTTTGCTGGAGTTTCGCGTATTGCTACTGTTTGCGATCATGGCTGTTTTGATTGCGACGGCGAGCTTTGCGGCACCCATTCTGGGCTGGCGAAATTTCGCGGCCATTTACGCTGTGCTGATCAGTGTGAGTTTTGCCCTCGTGCTGTATTTGCTGCTGCGCTTCCCTGATATCACCAGCAAAGCCGAAGAAGCGGTCGCAAACACCTATGCCGTATCGACGCTCAGCAGCATCGATTGCAAAAATGTTGTCGCAGAAATCAAGCGCTTGTTCAGCCAAGAAAAAATTTACGAGGATGAAAGCTTAAGCTTGAACAAGCTGGCGGAATTGACAAAATTATCTTCGCACCAATTATCAGAGCTCATCAATACCCAATTTGAGATGGGCTTTTCGCGGCTGGTACGGCGCTATCGTGTTGACGCCGCCAAAAAGATGTTGATCGACGAACCACGTGCGTCAGTGTTGTCAGTCGGATTATCGGTGGGCTTTACCTCGCAATCGAATTTTTATGTGGCTTTCAAAGAATTTACCGGCGTCGTACCCGGCCAATTTCGCAAACAATCTAGCGCTGTTGCAAACGAGATTGCGCGAATTTGACCGAAATTATCTTTCTGGAATTTTTTAAGTTATTGATTTTATTGTCCCGAAACACCATCGTAAAAATATCATCTCCGAAACGATCAAACCGGAAGCTCTGAATAAACCGTCACGATAAATTGCATGCATCAGCAATTGGCTGAGGTTTTTAAAAAGGAGTTTCATCATGTTGCATTCGCAAGATCTTGTGATGACCAATGTTGCGTACGCGCTGTACTTGTTTATCTCCATCGCCATGACGATTTGGGTGGCGCGCGTGTTATCGGAAAGCGGCGAAATGTTTTTAATCAAATGTTTCGGCCAGGACGAAGGGCTGGCGCAATCCACCAATCGCCTGCTCGTCATCGGGTTTTATCTGGTCAATCTCGGCTTCATCTGCTTCCGACTCGAAGGCTGGAAAGCGGGCGCGATTGATCTGATTCCCGATGTGGGCTCACGCGTGGGCCTGGCGATTCTGGTATTGGGCGGGATGCACTTTTTCAATATGATCATGATCGCGAAATTCGGCAGAACCGTCAGCAGCTGGGTATGGATGCGCGAGAACGATGAAAAATTTCACGCCCCGCCATCGCCAGCGCCTACGCCACGGCGCGTGCGCAACAACGAGGAAGGTTTAAGCGTTGCTGAGTAAGGTTTACGAAACCGAAATAAGGAGAGCCAGCAAAAGCGCAGCGAGTCTGCGCTTTTGCTTTTTTTAGAAATCTCGCCCCACGTACGCTCAACCCATTTGTAGTAGCCACACGTATTGACACGTTCATTTTTTGGGAATACCGTTCAATTGGGATTTATATCCCAATTGGTTTCCGCCTGAGCGCGGCCACGTTTTGCCCATGATGAGCGCCCTTGCTCAACCGACATAGCAATAGAAACACCAGCCTGACTATCGCGCACAGCGCCATGCCGTCGCGGTTTTTTTCGATACATCCAACCTAGGAAAAATCATGAAAAAGACACTGGTTATATTTGCCCTGACTTCCGCCTCCGTTTTTTCTCCCGTTGCATTAGCTGATCGTGGCAACGACATCGACGCACTCGTAAAATTTAACGGCGGCATAGGCTCGCAGCCGTTTGCTTCCGGTGCGGGCGGTGTACCGATACCGAACGACGTAAAAGGTGTGCCACCGGGTGGGCGTCCCTGGCCGATTGGCGCACTCAAAGCGACGGTCGGCGTTGATGGCAGCATCTCGGTAAAAGGCAAAGGCATGATTTTGGGCGGCGGTGCCAACGTCGGCCGACCTGCCATTCCACGTCAAGTGGCGGCCACATTATTTTGCGGCGATGTTGCGATGAATTCTGCACCAACCGATTTGGATGCCGCGGGTAATTTCACCATCAGCGGCTCGCTGTCGGCAGTACCGCCCAATCCATGCGTCGCACCGATTCTGCTGATCCGCAACTACGCCGCCGGTGCGCCCGGACCATGGTTTGCGGCGGGTATTCCGAAGGTCGGTGAGCGTGATGATGATTGAGCACGCTGCATTCCTGCGCGGCTAGCTGGCGCCCTTCCCCCGGCGACGGGGGAGGGAAAAAGACGCGACGTGCAAGTCAGTCACCCTATGTTCGCGAATAGTTTGCGCAGACTTAAAGATCTAGATTTGCTCGCAGCTATTTTCCCTTCGGCAGTGGCACCAGAGCACGAACGCGTTGCTTGTACTGCTTGTACGTCTCGCCGAACTCTTTGACAAGATCGCGCTCCTCAAAACGCATTCCAATCAAGATGTAAACGAGGCTGCCAACGGCAAACAAGAGATGGCCGACCGTCATCATTGGCGTGACCCACGCGAAGATGAGGAAGCCAAGATAGATCGGATGGCGAACCAGCTTGTAGAGTCCCGGCGACTTGAACGTGATCGGGTTGGACTCCGTCCCCTTCGCGTGCTGGTAGACCTGCTGCAAGCCAAACAGCTCGAAATGGTTGATGAGGAAGCTCGCCACAAGCAACAATGCGAAGCCAAGGAGCGAGATCGCGATGAGTATCCTGCCGAGCGTCTCGCTTTGAACCGACCACACCACTTCCGGCATCGGCTGCCAGAAGATGAACAGCACGATCAGGCAGAGACTGGACGCCAGAACATAAGTGGAACGCTCAACCGCTTGCGGTACGAGGACGCGTGTCCAGAGCGCCTTGAACCCACGGCGCGCCATCCCGCTGTGCTGCACGCTAAATAAGCCGATCAGCGCTACATTGATGATGAGCGCTGCTGCGGCGGATGCCGTGCCGCCGCCGAAGTCGATGGCGACGGGAACAAAGTAGAAACTGCCCAGATGGAAATGAAAGTCATGCACAAATCCGACCATGTAAATGAAGGTTGCGAAAAAAATCAGGTAACACACGATCCCATAAAGAGGAAACAGGATTCGGCTCATGGTTTTTCCTTTGCGATGTTGAAAATTTTTTAACGGGCTGCCGTGGCTTCACCAAATCCGCACACGCGCTTTCGGTTCCAGATAAAACTTCTGCCCCGGCTGCACATCGAATGCGTCGTACCAGGCATCGATATTGCGCACGATGGCAATGCGGTAATTTTCGGGCGCGTGATTGTCGTTGGCGAGATATTTTCTGAGCGCGGCGTCGGTCATCTTGCCTCGCCAGCTACGCGCAAAGCCCAAAAAGAATTGGCGATCTTGTTGCCGCACATAGTCTTTGTCGCTCGTTTTATCGCCTAATGCCACACGATGTGCATCAAACGCAGCTGCTAGCCCGCCCAAATCAGCGAGGTTTTCTACCAGCGTCACTTTGCCGTTAATCGCCACATCCGCGACCGGCCGATAGCTTTCAACCTGCTTGATCAGCCGCGCAGTTAACGCCTCATATCGCGACATATCTTCAGCTGTCCACCAACGTCGAAACCGGCCATCTGCTCCATATTCCGCACCGAGCGTATCAACAAAATGGCTGACCTCGTGACCGACGATGGCACCAATGGCGCCGTAGTTTGCGGCGTCCGATGCGGTTGGATCGAACTTGGTCGGTTGAAGCAATGCGGCCGCGAAGTTATACGAATTTTGCTGGAACAAAAGCACCGCACCGGCTCGCTGCGGTGGGATACTCCATTCGGTTTTATCGACGCGCTTGCCGAGCTTGGCGACTGTATTGCGATACTGGAATTCGCTGAGTCGTTGAAGATTGCCCACCGCGTCCGCGGGGCTCACGACCAGGAGAGAATAGTCCGTCCATTTTTCTGGATAGCCCACACCAAAATACACGGCCTTAAGCTTCGCCAGCGCCTGCGCCTTGCTGGCGGGCGACAGCCAGGCCGCCGCCTCGATGCGCCGCGTAAATGCCGCAATTACGTTGGCGGTAATGGCCTGTACGCGTGCCGTGTGCGCGGCCGGGAAATGGCGTTCGACATACATTCTGCCAATAGCCGCACTCATGGCTGTTTGTGTCGCCTCGGTCGCGCGTTGCGTGCGCGAGCCTTGCGACACAGCAATGCCTTGCAGCGCGGGTGCAAGTTCTGCAAACTTGCGCGGCAGCACATCGGCGTAAACATCCACGAGTCGCACGCGAAGGTAATCTTTCCACGCCTGCAATGGCTCTGATCCCACTAAAGCCGCCGCGCCTTTCACGGCGCTCGGTTGCCACGCAACAAAAGTCTGCTGTTTACCCAATCCCGCCGCCGTGAAAAATTGGGACCAATCCATGCCCGGCGCCTGCTGCGCGAAATCGGCGCGGGTCCACAGGTTATCGGCATTGCGTTCGTTATCCGAAGCCTCGGCGGTGGCGTGGCTTTGCGCGATGGCGGTTTCCAACGCCATCACGGCTGCGGCACGTTTTGTTAGCGCGTCAGCAGAATCAACATTGAGCAATGCCAGCACGCGGCCGATGGCCTCCGTGCGCTGGGTTCGCTGCATCTGCATGGCGGCCTCAGTGCTGATGTAGTTTTCGCGATCAGCCAAGCCGAGCCCGCCTTGCACCAGAAAGGCGACGTAATCTCTCTCGCCATGAATACTCGCTTGCACGGCAAGACCAAGAATATGCGACGAGCGGAAAACGCTCGCGTTCATCGGGTCAACATCGGCACGCAATCCTCCACCGAGCAGCCGCGTCAGCGAAGCCTTATCGCGAACCCGATCAATGCGATCCAGCGCTGGCTTTAATGGTGCGATGCCCTTGGCTTCGATGGCAGTCTCGTTCAAATACGCTGCGCGAAAGTCATCCACCTTGCGCGCGGTTGATCCTGCGGGCGCAGCGGATGCGTCATCCAACAATTTCAATACCTGCTGGCGCGTCAGCGCGGCGATCTCGTCCCGCACTGTCCAGCGCGACTTGCTCGCCGGAATATCGGTGGCCTTGAGCCACGCGCCGTTGGCATAGGCAAAAAAATCGTCGCCGGGTTTGATGCTGGCATCAACGTCGGATTCAATCGCGGATGACGCGCGCACATCGCTGGTTTGCGCGTGAACTGCGAACGCTGATGCGAGTGCCGCTAACAAAAATGTCGATGCGAGAAATACACGCGTGTCTTTGAACGTATTCGTAAACATCAGGCTGAACATAATCATGAACCCTAGAAAATTCAGTGGGTATTGCAGCGACAACATCGACATCAACAAAAAAATCTTGAAGCTCATCTTATGCCGCTTAACCATTCACTGTCGCGCCCCACCCCGACACGTTTAGATCAAATTCAGACATTCGCTCATTTGAATTCCCCGCAATCTTCATTCAGGTGTATGTTGTAACAAGGGAGCCATGTCTGAAATTGATCACCCTATGGACGCGCAAATGCCATTGATCGACTTGTTATTTATCATCGCGCCGCATTCGCTGTTGCTCGATATTGCCGGGCCGGCGGAAGCGTTTCGTCTAGCCAATCTGCATCGCGAATTGCGTGGCATGCCGCCACGGTTTCGCCTGCGCTTCGCGGGCCCGGTTGGGTCAGCACCGACTTCAGTCGGGCTTCAGATTGCAGGCCTCGAGCCGCTGCCGCAAAAACTAAACACACCGACCTGGGTGGTGCTGGTCGGTCAACCGGCCGCACACGTGAGCAAGGTCACGCCAGCGATCGCCACGACCGCGCAATGGCTGAATCGCACGCTGTACAAAGCACTCAACACCGCCGACACACCGCACCGGCTGCTCACCATCTGCTCGGGTACGCTGCTGGCCGCGCGCGCGAATTTGCTCGGCACTCGCCGCTGCACCACGCATCATGAATTGCTGGCTGCGTTGCGGGTATTGGCGCCGGAAGCCGAGGTGGTTAACAACCGCGTGTTCGTCTTCGATGGCCCGTTAGCCTCCAGCGCTGGCATCACGGCGGGCATTGATCTCGCGCTATATCTGATTGCCAGCGAATGCGGTGAAGCGCTGGCCGCGAGCGTTGCTGAAGACATGGTGGTGTATCTGCGACGCACGCCGCATGATCCAGAACTCTCGCCGTTTCTGGTGCATCGCAATCATCTGCATGCGGCTGTACACCGCGTGCAAGACGCCATCAGCGCCGAGCAGGAGCGCGACTGGGACATGGCCTCACTCGCCACCATCGGCCACGTCACCGAGCGCCATTTGCTCCGGCTTTTCATCGAGCACACTGGCGTATCCCCGCTGCAATATCTGCGCGCCATCCGCCTTGAACGCGCACGACAATTACTGGAACGCGGTGCCAGCGTCACGCATGCCGCCGAGGCCGCCGGTTTTCGGTCCGGCTTGCAACTACGCCGCGCCTGGGGCAGCTACTGGGGCGGCGCGCCACGCGACGTCATGCGCGCGGCGGGGATTGATGAGCCGTCCGGCAATTGGGGGCATGGCAAAAGCGGGAACGCCGCGATCAATTCGCAGCGGCATTGACCGGCCGAAAATCTCGCGGCGCATTCGATGAATGCGCAGCACTTGCCGCCAAGTTTGCAACACAACATTACGCGGGCAAAGTCTCCCGCCTTAAACTAAATCAATACTCACTGCTTCACGATTTCCACGCGCCGATTTTTTGCCCTGCCCGCGTCGCTGTCGTTCGACGCGACCGGTGCGAATGACGCCACACCTTTCGCCGCAAGGCGTGATGCGGCGATTTTATATTCGCTCACCAACACTTTCATTACCGCATCGGCGCGCTGCTGCGATAGCGCGAGATTTCGCGCGGCAGCGCCCTGGCTATCGGTATGGCCGACGATATAGATTTTGGTGGCGGCATCTTTTTGCAGCAGCTTGGCGATTTCCGCGAGTTGCGGTTTCGACGGCGCGAGTACGTCGGCTTTGTCAGTATCAAAATAAATTCCGTACAGCGCAATTTTTCCTGCGCTCGCCAGGCCTTTAGCCATGTCATCCGAATTTAAATTGACAGAAACTTTTTCAGTTTCCATCGCCTTCGGTTCAACAATTTCAAGATACACGCCGCCTAATTGTCCATTGGCGGGTGGCACCACATAAACAGAAACGAGTGCCGCGCTGCCGTCCGAGCGCCTGCCGCTGGCGAGCATGTAGCGAGGCTCAGCGCGGCCGTAATTGAACGGGTTGGCCCAGTAATCGGTGCTGCCCTCGCCACGAAAACCACCGCGCTGCAAATAGTCTTGCATCAAATCGCCAAAATCTTTTCCGCATGCTTCTTTATCGCAGGCGAAGATCGTTTTCAGATCCGCTTTTTGCAACGCGGCTTGATAATTGCGCATCACTTCGAGCGACGAACGCTCCGCTGGATATGAATAAATAATGCGCGTTAATTTGCCTTCGAGTTTTTGCGTTTTCTCGAACCCTTTCTTGCCATCCACTTTTTTACCAGCAGGTAAATCAACTTCCTCAAACTCTTTTACCGCAAAGCCCACCAATTTCGAGCCTGCAAATCGCGAAAGCAACGGATGATCTTTCGCACCTTTCACGGTATCTTCGGCGGGCATCGCGGCGAAAGAAATGCCCGGCACGAGAAGAAATAAAAAAATAAACTTTTTGATATTCATACTTTTTGGTTCCAGAGTTTTGGTTGCTGCTGATTTAAAAAAGCGCCTCGCATAATGTGTTTCCACGCGCGACTTGTTGATATCCACGTTTTACTTGTGCGTGATTTGTTTTGCGAATACTACTGGAGCAAAGGGGCACGCGCGCATTCAAGCGCAGTTTCCAACCCGCGATGTTCATCGCCGCTGGTGAAACCTCAATTAAAAACTGATGCGTAGATATCGAAACGCCGCTACCAGCAAGCACTTTCAAGCACAAATGCCTTGTAACGCCCGCTAAGCTTGGTGTTTGGTGCTGCGAAAATGTTTTGATTCTAAGCGCTCGTCATTCCCGCGATTGTAATTTCCGCCGCGCAACTGGTTTCACCAACCGCAAATCCAGGCCGCCGTCCAGCACCGTCACCGCATTTTGATACTTCAGATTTTGATCGAGGCTCAATACCGCCGCACCGTGAACGTATGACCACAACACGTTTGTCAGCAACAAGGGATTGCGCATGTCGCCTCGATTGCTGCCGATAAAAGCGGTGATCGCGCTCAGCATATTCATGAACGCATCTTTTGTGGGCTTACTGGAGAGCGCATGCGCTTTCGCTTGATCTTTCAGCACCATCGCAATGGGTACAATCCGCCACCACAGCAGCCGCCCGCGGCAGCCAAAATCCATTCAAGGAAAGTTTTTCAAAACTTGTGGCGGTGTGCTGTGCGAAGCGGCAGCGAGAGCGGCGACGCGGGCTGGACGGAGTGGCTTGCAGGCGTTGCTGATAGGTGGGCAGCGCGGCAGCCGTCGCGAGGCCATGTGAAAAGACTGAAAAATGATCGCTTGGATCATGCCATCTCTGCTCCACAGTGGGCTTGATCCCGCGTTTACGCAAACTTAATCGAAGAGCGTTCACGCCCAGATGCGTGAACGCTCGCCGCGTCGACAAAATTCAGCCGACTGCGCTACTTATCTAGCACGCAAAAATTCTGAAACACGCAGCAGGATCATTTCGTTTGGCTCGTTTTTACCGAACCCGCGTGCCGCTGACACGGTCAGATTATTGTCGTTCAGGACAGCAATATGGTCGGCATCAACAATGTCGACGCCTTCGATACACCAGTGCGGAAAGCTGAATTTTCCGTTCGCACCACCCAGTCTTGCTTTGCCGTTCGGATCCGCAATATCAAGTAAATCGATGTAGGCGAGCTTGCGCACGAAGCCTTCCGCGTCACGGTTGGTGAGATCTATTTTGTAAACACGCTTGAAGCGCGCCGGTGCGTTAAAGCAATCGGGGCGTGCTGGGCCATTGCAGGCGAGCGCGGCATCTCCTTCGCCGTTGTCGCGCTCGATAACAATCGCGGTATCGTTATCGATCATGTTGAAATCGCCAATGTTGTTGCCATTCGCTTCCAGCGCATATTTGAACGAGCGACCGGTGTAGCTGGCTTGTTGCACATCGAATTCCAGCACCCGCAGCGTCTCCTTGCCGTCACGGCTTTCCCACGCTTTTGCCTCGGCGTTCCACAGCGGTCCTTCGAGCATCGGGTACAGGAAGCGCCCGTCCGGTGATGCAGCCATACCTTCAAAGCCACGTGAGCGGCGCACCGTGGTGTTGAATGCGCCGGGCACCGCAGGCGCTGTCACCGTGAAGTGATCTGGTGATCGAACGAGCTGACCATCAACGCGCGTTTCAAATACGCCCGTAACTTTGCCGTTGCGATCAGCGCGAATTAAATACGGACCGAATTCGTCCCCAAACCAGAAATTGTCGCCAATAATTTGGATCGATTCGATATCGAAATCCGCGCCGGTCAGATAGCGTTTCGCAGTCGCTGAATTGACAACATTGAATGGCACCACCCAGTCAGGGTCATGCAGGAACACCGTCTTCTGTACGTTGAGCTGCCCAGTTTTCCATTCGGGGCGTAGATGATGAAACATCAGCATGGCATCAGGCGAATTTGCCTTGCTGCCAAAACCGTTGTCAGAAAGCACCCAAGCGCTGCCGTCCTTTTGCCACTTGATGCCGGAGAAGCCTTGCACCGGCTGCCCCTTGAACGGGCCGTTAATGCCCGTTGGTCTTGGTGCTTTCGCGTCGGATAAAAACGCCACGCCCATGACGGCGCCGAGCTCATCACGACGCCGACCATCGACGTGCAAAAAACGCCCTGAAACAGAAAGATTGGCGGGCGCGTCTTTGGGCGGTGCTATAAATGTTGCGGCTGGCAGTACCGCGTGGCCTTCGAGCGTCGCCGGAAAGTTTTGTTGGGCGTGACTTTGCATGGCCGTGAGGGCGGCCAGAACTGCAGAAACAGCAATGCAGCGAATGGTTAACTTCATTGGTTGGTATCCGATGAGTAGTTGGTTAAAGTTCGTTCAGCTTGGTGCGTGGAATCAGTTTCCAGATTGATGACGCGCCAGATTTTGCGATCTCAATCCGGTATATCTCATCGTTACTTTGCGCGATCGCGCTCGCGCCTTCTGCCAAGGGAATGTTGAGCAGTGAAGAAACGAGTATCGGATTAATGCCGCCGTGGGCAACGATCACCACGGTGCCACCCTCTTTGTGACGCGAGCGAATTTTGGTGAGCGCGGCTTCGGCACGTTTGGCCTGGCTTTCCAGCGATTCGCCGCTTTCCATATTGTCGGTCCAGACGAATCGCCGTTTGTTCCAGTCGGCAACATTGGCATTATCTTTTTCGTTACTGCCTTCAAATTTCCCGTAATTGCGCTCGCGCAATTCATCCATCGCGGTGATCGGTGCGCGGCCTTCAAATACTTCGGCGGTTTGACGTGCGCGCTGGTGCGAGCTGACATAGACCGC
>JANMQR010000278.1:0-5120 GCA_031370625.1 Burkholderiales bacterium
TGCTTCCGGCTGGGCTAACCATCCCTGATAGCGACCAAGATCAGCGTCGGAGCGGTAGGCTTGAAACTCAGACAGATCAGAAACACTCAAGCGACGCAGTGCCACACCAGCGCCAAAGAACGGCAACGGGTCGGCGATGGCGTTCATTCACGCCTCACCCAATTTAGGGAGCACCACAACTGCACAACATTCCGCGCGGCGCCCCGACATTCTGGTGAAGTTACGAAAAAACTTTTGTGATCAATAAGCTTCATCATCAAACTTTAGAAATGTACATAACCGAGTCATGCTTTAAGTCACCATTCTAAACGTCGACACGCGTAACTGTTCAAGGGCTGACTTTCGAGAAGAATAAAGAAAGGGCAAGGTTTCGATAGGGCGCATACCGTTTGACATAAGCGGCTCGATCCGGTTTGCCGAGGAACGTCCTCTTGACGGAAGCATTATGCAGCGCCGTTATAACTGAGCACATAGGCCGCCGCAGCGAAGCGCTCGTTGCCGGCAAGCTTTCCGCTTACCTGCCTGGTGACAGCGAAGCCTTCGCTCAGATACAGCGAGAGCGCGGCTTCATTTCCAACCAGGACGTCGAGAGAGAGCGGGGTCGGTGAAGCTTTGACCATAGCGCGCACGAGACATCTACCGATACCTTGCCGATAGTAGCGAGGATCGACGTACAGCCAAGTCAGCTCGTCGTCACTGTGCGCCGCAAACCCTCTTACCTCGTTGCCTTCTTCGGCAACGAAAATCTCTGCTTCAAACAGTCCTTCGCTTTCTGCGGTTTGCCCAAGGGTGAGGAAGGCCGCAATGAGGCCGCTTGCGTTGAGTTCGTACTTGCGCGCGGCATCATGAATTGCGCATATGCGCTGCCAGTCATCGGGGGCGTAGGGTCGAATGTGCATGCAATGTCGAACGTTTGGATCCACGGGCATGCAACACACGCCGCAAAACGGCAACTTGATGTTGCTTGTCCCTGTGAGCCGAAATGTTAGTCCTCGCTGCGGTAGGGTGAACCATCATCGACTGCGCGCACCTCCGCCGGATTCGACAACCCAACATACAGACGCCCACCTCGGACAAACAGAATCATAGGCTTGTTATCAGGCAAATCCTCCGCAACGACAATGCCCACTGGTCCTTCTGCATTGGACATAGTTGCCAGCCACTCTCCTAGAGGGAAGAGGTCTTGCGCAACCCCTTCGAGCTTGTTGCCGGGCAAGCATAAACTTACTCCCGCGAAGCAACAGCCGCCGTCATCGCTTTCCATCCAGAATGCAGATCGCCATGCGCCCGACTGACAGCTTCGGTAGCTATCGTGGATGCGGTACTCGGGATTGAAAGTGCCGAAGAACTTGTGCGGCGGGAGTGAGCTTGGCCGTGGAGCATCGTCGTTGAGTACATATTTGAGAACGTTGGCATTTGCCACAGCGGCCTCTGGCGATAGCGGGAGGTACTACATAAAGGTGTAGTGAGCAGACATCAGCTTCTCGTTAGGCTTACCGCAATTTTAGGAGTATCGCATCCACACAACATCCATCGCCACTCGACCGAGGTGCAGGTTATCAGCGAGGCAAGAATGGCGCAATTGAATCCTCGTTAGCGCTTTTCTTGACGAGGACATCGTTACGTTATTCAATTTGCATTCGTAGAAATTACAAACCTGGCACCAGCGAAGCGTTACGAGCGATTTCGCTTGGTGATGCCCGCTGATACTACGGTTTAATTGATTTTAAGCCACCGTTTTCTCGCTATCCAAATGCCCCATTTAAGCGATCTTGAGAAACACATTTACGTGAATTATTTTTCCACTAAGACGGGGCGTATTTTTCCATTTGAATTCAAGACGCGTAGGCGCGAAGCGGTGACGCAGGAAATTTCACGCCCGCATCGTGTTGCGGCCAATGACGCGGATAGCTATCTCGCGGCCGGTATCGCGGGAATGGGCATGATGCAGGTGCCGATGACCCGCTTTGTGCGCGAACATCTTGCGGCGGGGCGGCTGGCGCGCGTGATGGAAAAATTCGACTGCGGCGAATTGCCGATGGTCGCGATGTATCCGCGCAATCGCCACTTGTCGGCGCGCATTCGTGCGTTTGTCGATTGGGTGGCAGAAGTGTTTGCGCGCGAGTTTGAAACACTAGCGCCAGTGCGGCTTTCAGAGCAAAAACATGCTGTGATGCCCGCAAATAGGCGCATTTGAATCGGGAAAACTTTCTTTGTAATATTGACTCTGAAGCAAGGCGTGTCGCATCAAACGCTAACAGTGTTGTGTCCACCCACCCTCCCACACAAAGGCAATCATGATTATCCCAAGCTCATCTCGCACCCGAAAAGTCATCTGCTCCGCATCTGCTGCTGTTCAGTCGTGTTTATCTGCGGCGGGAGGCGTTCATGAGCGCCGCTAATCCTGCGATCACACCCCGCTGGAAAATGGCGTTGGATGTTGAGCGCTGTATTGGTTGTCACGCATGTTCGGTTGCGTGCAAAGTTGAAAATAATGTACCGCTGGCACGATTTCGCACCAAGGTTTATTACTGGGATACAGGCAAATTTCCCAAGACGCGTCGATCATTCTTACCGACGTTATGCATGCAGTGTGAAGACGCACCGTGCTTGAAAGCGTGTCCGACCAAAGCGATTTTTAAATCCGAAGATGGCATTGTCAAAATTGATCCTGACAAGTGCGATCACGATGGCGCCTGTGAAAAGGCATGTCCTTATGGTGCCATCGGTTGCGATGAAAATGATGTCGCAGATAAATGCGATTTCTGTTCGCATCGACTGGCTTACAACATGGACCCGGCGTGCGTGGAAACCTGCCCCGCCGATGTATTTCATTTCGGCGATGCGAATGATCCGAAATCGCCCTACTCGCTATTCATGACGCGATATGGCGCTGAAACCAAAGTATTAAAACCGGAAGAAAAAACCAAGCCGTCCGTTTCGTATCGCGGTCACGAAGTGGCGATGGAAGCGAAAATTCCGAAGGGTCGCGTACACGATCCTTACAGTTATGAAATTGAAACCTGGACCGAATTGCAGCCGGAATTTCCGAAGAAAAAACGGGTGATGTGGGCGAAGGTGGATGCAAGCAACAACGTGACAATGGCTGCACCGGGAACAAAAAAGAAAGGCGGTGCAGCATGAGTGACTCCACAAAAAATGATCGTCGCGTCTTCCTCAAACAAGGATTGGCTGCGTTATCCACACTCGCATTGGGCGAAACTATTTTACTCACCAGCGAAGATGCCAACGCGTTCTTCTGGAATTCAAAAAAAGATGTGTACGGCCAACGTAAATCGGTGCGCCGCCCCAACGGCAAAGGTCGTTTAAAAAATGATTACAGCAAAGCTGTGATCAAAAAAGGTGTGTGTCTGAATTGCTCGACGGTGTGCGGCATTCAGGGCTATGTGATTGATGGCAAGCTGGTGAAAGTTGGCGGCAATCCGGAAGACCCGAACAACGGCAAATCGCTGTGCGCAAAAGGCCAATCGGGGCCGACGATCAACAATTATCCTGAGCGATTGTTGTATCCGTTAAAGCGCATCGGCAAACGTGGCGAGGGCAAATGGCAACGCATTTCGTGGGACGAGGCGTATACGGAAATCGCATCGCGGATTCGTAAAGCAGTTGACGAAGGCAAGCCGGAAGAAGTCGCGATTCACATTGGCCGCTCGCGATTGGCGGAGGAAATGAACCGCTTCCTAAACGCGATTGGCTCGCCGTCATTGTTCAATCATCGCGCGATTTGCTCATCGAACAAGCGCGCGGCGAATTATGTTTCGCTCGGTGAAACGGATTGGGAAAGTGCGGATTTTGAACGCAGCAAATATATTTTAAATTTCGGCTCGAATTTTTACGAAGCACATCAGGGCGCGATTCATGCGGCCAAGCGGATCATTAAAGGTCGTTACGATAACGGCGCGAAGCTGGTGACCTTCGATGTGCGGATGTCGAATACCGCAGGCCGCAGTGATGAATGGTACGCGCCGATTCCGGGCAGCGATGGTGCAGTTGCGCTCGCGATGTGTCACGCGATCATGGAAGCGGGCGAATTTGATCGTGCGTTTTTGGATACATGGAGCAACGTGAACGCGGATGATTTGAAGACGTGGTTAAAACCGTATACGCCGGAATGGGCGGCAAAAATTTCGGGGCTGGATGCGGCGGATATTCAGCGCGTCGCACTCGAATTTGCGAAGGCGCGCCCCGCCGTCGCGGCATTTACCAATCGCGGTAGCGGCGCGCATTACAACGGTTTTAATGCGGATCGTGCGATTGTGATGTTGAATGCCATCGTCGGCTCTATCGGCCAGCCGGGCGGCTATTGCTACACGGTGGAACCGACGCGTGTGCCACCGCTGGTATTCCCGCAGCCGAAGCCAATTCCACCTGCGCCCACAGCGAAAAGCGCAATTGAAAATCCGCCGGAATGGCCGCTCGCGAATAAATGGCAGCGCATGAAAGTCGGGCAGATTGTTTATAAATATCTGCAAGAAGGTCGCGGCAAAGTTCAGGTTTATATGAGCTACACATTGGCCGCGCCTCTGACCTGGCCGGAAGGTCGGAGCCTCGCGGTGGATGTGCTGAAAGACGAAAAGCTGATTCCATTTCACGTTTGTTCGGATGTGGTTTATTCAGAAACCGCGCACTACGCGGACATGATTATTCCCGATGCGACGTACATGGAGCGCTGGGGTTTTGATACGCGAAACAACATGGAGCTGCGCGATTACGTGACGCTGCGGCAGCCGATGGTGGAACCGCCGGCGGAGTGTGTGAGCTTTGTTGATTCGCTGATTGAAATTGCGAAACGCGTATCGCCGGAAACGGCTAAGTATTTTGCGTTTAAAGATCATGAAGAGTGGATCAAATTAAGATGCGAAGCGCTCGGCAAAAAGATGGGCGAAGATGGATTTGCCTACATGGTGAAACATGGTGTTTGGCAGGATATGTCGAAGCCGAAATACTATGATCTTTTCAACTGGGAATTAAAGCCGGATGAGCTAAAAGATACGCGCGTTGACGAGGCCACGCAACGCATTTACCGGAAGGCGGCCGACGGCAAAGAAACGCTGGCGGGCATCATGGCGAATGGCAAAGCGCGGCGCGGATTTTTAACG
>JANMQR010000279.1:0-8861 GCA_031370625.1 Burkholderiales bacterium
CTGCTCGGTTTGCGACATTTGCGGCAGCACTTTTTTGTACAGGTCGAAAATCGGCACAGTCAGCAAACTCATGCGAATAGATTTCACATTTGCAATCACTGCCGCACCTAAAAATACGAACCATAAAATGCCCGCTGTAGCACCGGTGAGCATGCCGGTAACGGTTAGCGCCAGCAGCGTAACCCCGACCACGCCCGACCACAGCGCCGCACTGGCCGCGTGATAAGCCAAGGCCCAAATAATCGCAACCGCGAGCACTACGCAAAATAAAATCGTCAGCATGATGACGTCTCCTCTTTCAGATAAAACAAAAAAATTTAGGGCGCTTCTATAAATTCAAAATTCGAAACTACTCATTTGCAACTGCGGGCGCGAACAAAAAATGAAGCCGCCGCATATGTTTGATATGCAAGGCGAATTTTTTGTGAGCAACAACGCATAGTGAAGAAGTTTGGATTTATAGAAGTGCCCCCTTAAGTTTCTTGAAACCATTGATGCGCATCGCTGGCCTGCGCCAGCGGTGCCCGTAAACCTGCGGCAAGAAAAGGGGCCAAACGTTTCAACAACAACTCATCGTTATTGACCTCTTCGGGATGAAACTGCGCGATCATTTTCAGCGCATCGGTGCCTGCCAGCGTGTACGACAGCGCACCCATCACAAAGTGCAGCCGCCACGACACTTCCTCTCGCGGCAAATGGGGGAGCGCACGCGCAAACGCAGCACGATATCGCGCAATCATTTCCGCATATTGGCTGGATAAAAATTCGCGAATAAACGGTGCGGGATCAGCATATGCACGCCCCAAGAGACGCAGAAAATTCTTGCCACCTTGTTCATGATCGCGCGCCAGTTTCAGCGCCGGAATAAACATGGCTGAAATAATGACTTCACAGGTCAGCGCTTTGTTCCCGGCGGCGGTTTCGTAATTGGTCAGCAACTGCATGCGATCCTGATTCATCGGGTCAAGCCTGCGCGTGAGCACTGCCTGAAACAATTCTTCCTTCGAGCCAAAATGATAATTGGCCGCCGCGAGATTCACCGCGGCCGCCGTCGTTATCAATCGCAATGAAGTCGCCTCAAAACCATGCTCCATAAAAAGCTCTTCGGCCGCATCGAGAATGCGCGATTTGGTATCGGTCTCTATCGCGATTTCATTCAAGCGAACTGGTTTTTGAATTGCAGAAATAGCCATGAGTTGTTTATTAACAAAGAGTTAGTGCCGCTTTAGGAATTTATTCAAACACCCGTTTGAAACTAGCGTATTACTCGACGCTAGTGGTGTCAATCACTTTTGATGTTGCGGCGCAACATAATTTTCAAACCCTAATATCGGCGCGCCGTTTGAGACATTTGTGGCTGGTGATGCCCGCCAATAAACACTTTCTAAACCCGTCATCCCGAACGGCTTCATGTGAGGGATCTGCTGTTCGTGGCATAACGAGAAGCAGATCCCTCACCCGATGAGGCTGGATTCGGAATGACAAATTTGAGGATCCCGCATTGCGTCACACGCTCACGAATGCTATTTTGATAAATCACTATTTTCGAAACGATCCAATGAAAACGATTCCGCAAGTTTTAGTTTTAGTCTTGGCTGTCGTATCAACTTTAAGTCATGCTGAAACGAATAATCTGAACGCGTCTTCTTCATCGCTACCCGACAAGCCCGGCGTCGACACCGCTTATTTCGATACCAAAGCCGCACCGTGTGACGATTTTTATCGCTACGCAACGGGGCACTGGCAGGATGCCAGCGCGATTCCGAAAGACAAAGCGCGGTGGGGTGCGTTTGATCAGATTGGCGAGCGCAATCGCGAGGTCATGAAATCAATTTTGAAAACAGCGATGGCACCCAATGCGGCTCCTGCTGGTTCAATCAAACGTAAAGTCGGCGATTTTTATGCAAGCGGTTTAAGTGCCGAAAAAATCGAGGCCAAAGCAAGTTTGAACGCCGCACTCGAAATCGCCAAAGATCGTGCGTACTTGAAATCGATGGCGAATGCTTTTGCATTGCTGCACAAACAGGGCACGCCCGCAGGATTTAATTTCGCGGTGCGCCAGGATCAGAAAAACTCATCACGCTATATCGTGCAGCTCTTCCAGGGTGGCCTTGGTTTGCCGGAGCGTGAGTATTATTTTTCAACGGATGAACGCAGCAAAAAGCAGCGCGAGGCTTATGTGGCGCACATCGCAAAAATGCTCACACTATCGGGGCTGAATACTGATGACGCCGCCAAAAGCGCCACCGACATCATGACTCTGGAAACAGCGCTGGCCGAGGCCGCGATGACACGTGTCGACGCGCGCGATCCCGACAAAACGTACAACTTGATGACGCTAGATAATTTAAAAAAGCTCGCGCCCAATTTTGACTGGAGCGCTTTTTTTGCGACGCTCAATATCGAAACTGTCGGCGACATCAATGTCGGCCAGCCGAAGTTTTTTGAAGCGCTCTCCACACTCGCCAAAGACACACCGCAATCGACCTGGCGCGCGTACAAGGTGTGGCACACCTTGCGCACCATGAGCCTCAATATGGGTGGTGAATTTGAAAAAGAAAATTTTGCGTTCTACGGAAAAGTGCTCACGGGCGTCGAGGAAATGGAGCCGCGCGCAGATCGCGTGATCGCCACGATTGATCGCACCATGGGTGAAGCCATCGGTCAACTCTATGTTGAAAAAGCGTTCAGCCCCAGCGCGAAAGCGAAAGCGCTTGATCTGGTGAAAAACGTACGTGCCGCGATGCGTGACCGGATCGAAGCGCTCGACTGGATGAGTGCTGAAACGAAAAAAGAAGCGACCGTAAAACTCGATGCGATTGCGGTGAAAATCGGCTATCCGGAGAAATGGAAAGATTATTCGGCAGTTGAAATTAAACGCGATGATTATTTGGGTAACGTGATTCGCGCCACGCGTGTGGAATTTCAGCGTCAAGTGGATCGCCTGGGCAAACCGATTGATCGCAATGCGTGGTCAATGTCGCCGCCGACCGTGAATGCGTATTACAACTCGAGCATTAACGAAATCGTTTTTCCTGCCGGCATTTTGCAATCACCATTCTTTGACGAAAAAGCCGATGATGCATCCAACTACGGCGGCATTGGCATGGTGATCGGCCACGAGCTCACGCACGGCTTTGATGATCGTGGACGTAAATTTGATGCGATTGGCAATCGTCGTGATTGGTGGACGGCTGAAGACGCCACACGCTACACCGTGAAGGCTGACGCCATCGCCAAACAATATGAAGCGTACCAACCACTGCCCGGTGTAAACATCAACGGCCGCGCCACGCTCGGTGAAAACATCGCTGATTTTGGCGGCCTGCGCGTGGCGTATTTGGGCATGCAAAAAGCGATCGCCAAGAATGCCGCAACCGGCAAAGAAATTGATGGCCTTAACAGCGAACAACGCTTCTTCATCAACTACGCGCAATCATGGCGGCAGAACGTGCGCGAAGCCGAATTGCGCCGTCGCCTATTAACCGACTCCCACTCCCCCGCACAATACCGCGTGCTAGGCCCACTCGGAAATTTGCCGGAGTTTCAACAGGCGTTTGGGTGCAAAGCGGGAGATCGAATGGTGCGGGCGAGTGGAGATCAGGTGACGGTTTGGTAAGAGACCCGTGCGATAAACATAAAAATGCTCTTTGCTCGCCGTCTGAGTAGCCGCTTCCCCGTTAAGAATAAATTAACTCAAGCATTGATTTTCTACTTCCAAATAAAACTTATACATAATTAATATTACAGGCAGTACGCCAACCACTCTCAGCAAGGAATTCTAATCATGGCAACACTGCTTTATTGCTGGAAGTGCAAAACAGAAAAACACATGCTTGACATCAGCGAATGGGAGAAGATGGAACCGCTTCTGAACCAAATGACCAGTGATATTAAAGAATATCGGGAAACTCGTGCAGCATTGATCGCAGAAGCGAAGAGTCAAGCTTGATTATTTATAACTACGCTTCGTTTCTTCCGTGGTCACTTCTGCATTGTTTTGTGTACTTCTAACCAGTGATTCACCTTCACCATTTGCCGCCAACTTCTTCGCCGCCTCCAATTCATTGGCCTTCCTGGTATCTCGCTTAGTCGCATATATCTGCCACACCCCAAACGCCAGCACGCCGCCAAAAATCAGTACGCCTTCCAGAATAATGCCTGCGTTCGCTTGCATGATTTCTCCCATGATTCTCTATTGGAAAAAACTCGCATCGGGAACAATGGAATCGAGCACGCGCGCGGTGGAGAGTACGCCGGGTAGCCCTGCACCCGGATGCGTGCCAGCGCCGACGAGATAGAGATGTTCCACATCCTCGCTACGATTGTGCGGACGAAACCATGCGCTTTGCAGCAGTATCGGCTCCAGCCCGAATGCGGCACCGTTAAAGGAATTCAAACGATCCTGAAAATCTTGTGGCGTCAGCATGTGGGACGTCACAACTTCGTTTTCCAATCCGGGCAGCACTGTCTCACTTAAACTTTTCATGAGCGCTTTACGATATGGCTCCGCTTTTTCTTTCCAGTCAATGCCGCTGCCCAGATGCGGCACGGGGGACAGCACGTAAAAAGCATCGCAACCGGGTGGTGCCAGCGACGTATCGGTCGCGGTCGGGCGGTGCAAATACATGCTGAAGTCATCGGCCAACACTTTTTTCTCAAAAATATCATTGAGCAATTCTTTGTAGCGTGGGCCGAGCAAAATCGAGTGATGCGCGACTTCGGGATATTGCCGCTTGGTGCCAAAATACCAGACGACCAGGCTCATCGAGTAACGCGATTTTTCAATCTTTTTATTGGTCCAGCGTTTGCGCACTTCTGGCGGCAAAAGATTGCGATACGTCCATGCCGAATCAGCATTCGACACCACAATATCGGCGGAAATTTCTTCACCTGATTTGAGCCGCACACCGGTCACGGTTTTATCGTTGAGCGTGATCGCGGCCACTTCCACGTTGCAGCGCAATGTGTTGCCCTGGCCCTCAATCAAACCCACCATGCCACGCACCAAACTACCCGTGCCACCCATCGCAAAATGCACGCCGCCTTCACGCTCAAGATGCGCGATCATGCCGTAAATCGCGGTGGTGGTGAACGGATTACCACCCACCAACAGCGGATGAAAACTGAGCACGGTGCGAACATAAGGGTTCTTCACATATTTCGAAACCAGACCGTATACCGTGCGATGGCCCTGCAATCGCAGGATATCCGGCAGAATTTTTACCATGTCCATAAATGAATTAAACGGCACATGAGCAAGCTCTTCGAAACCCACGCGATAGGTGGCCTCGCTCGCGTTCATGAAGGCTTCGTAGCCTGCCACATCATCCGGTGAAAACCGCGCCACTTCGGCACGCATCGCTGCCGCATCGCCGGTGTAGTCGAATGATTTTCCGTCATCAAAACGAATCCGATAAAACGGCGTGATGGGACGAAGCTCCACATCATCACTCAGCTTTTTTCCGTATAGCTTCCACAAATCCTCGAACAAAAACGGCGCGGTGATGACGGTCGGCCCACCATCGAATGTGAAACCATCCTGCTTGTAAACATAAGCGCGACCGCCCGGCATATCGAGCTTTTCCAGCACCGTCACGCGATAGCCACGCGCGCCCAATCGCACTGCCGCCGCGAGGCCGCCAAAACCGGAGCCGATGACCACGGCATGCGCCTGCTTTTTTCCGATCACCTGGGGTGTTTCCGATAAAACTGATGCCATTATTTTTTGCCAAAAAATGTTGAGTTATTTACTGATACTAGCAGAACGAAAATTTTGTTCATACGCAGCAATAATAATTTTTGTAACTTCAGCAGGCTGCTCTTCATGCGCCAAATGCCCCAAGCCCGCCAGCGTAATCATTTGTGCATCGGGCACCAATGCCCTGACCCGATTTGCTTCCGTGGGCGCGACTGTTAAATCATTGGCTCCAACCACTAGCGTTAGTGACGTTTGCAGTTGTGGAAGGTTGCGTTCAAGCGGCACCAAATTCCATTGCGCCATCATATCGAGTGTGGCAGCGACGTGTGCCGGATCGCGAATCAATTTCGTATAAAAACTTGTTCCTTCCGGATCAAGTTTGGAACCCGTGCTGGAAATCAATCGCGCAATGGCGGCGGGATCTTGCGCGCGCCAGGCAAAAATTCGCGGCACGAATGATGTAGCGGCCATCAGTTTCGCCACCGGTGAAAACACCACGCCCGGAATACCGCGCAGCGGTAGCATCGCACCGTTCAGACTGACCAAAGCCTGTGGCGCAATCTGTGCATCTAAACACATCTGCGCGAGAATCGCCGCACCAGCAGAATGCCCGACCACCAGCGCTGGCGCTACCTTCAAGGCCCGCAATAAATCCGCAGTCGCCCTTGCCATACCGGGCAATGACATCTGCGACGAAGGCAACGCTTCGCTAAATCCGTGACCCGGCAAATCTGGCGCAATCACCGTAAATTGTTTCGCCAACAGCGGTAACAACGCACGCCATGAATGTGTGGCCGCACCAGTACCATGCAGCAAGAAAACCACAGGACCAGCGCCGACTCTTTGCACGTGCCAGCGCAGGCCGCCTGCCTGCACGAATTGGCTTGCCTCGCGATTCGGCCAGCCCCTGCCGTCAATATCCCAGTTCAATGAATTCGCCCCGCGCAATTATTTCGCCAACGCTTTTTCACGAATCACATTCGATATCGTGGACGCGTTTGCGTACGGCAGCGGCTGATAAATCGCACCCATTTCGTTAGCGATGCGCGCGGCTTGTGGCGCGGGCTGCGTGGAGGTATCAACAAAGACTGCCGCGAATCGCTGAGCGCGCAATTGGCGGGCGGAGGCGAGCGCATCTGCTTCTGCCGCCGGGCGACCGGGTGAACCGTCGCGGGCAATGTTGGTGCGCCCATCGGTTAAAAAAACAATGCTCGGCGTATCGCCACGGCGCGCGACCGAATCGGCTAACTGCACCGCGGCATCAATCGCAGCGGCGAGCGGCGTGCCACCGCCACCGGGCAGCCCGCCAAGGCCACGCTTCGCACGCACCAGCGAGCGCGTGGGCGGCAGCAGCAGCTCTGCTTTTTTCCCGCGAAACGAAATCAACGCCACTTGATCACGCCGCACATAACAATCTGCCAGCAATAACTCCACCGCGCCTTTGGCCTCAGCCAATCGATTCAACGCGGCCGAGCCTGATGCATCGACAACAAAAATCACGGTAGTGTCGCGACGCTCTTTGAATCGTGTGACGTGAAAATCTTCCTGCCGCACATAAATTTTTTGCGTCGTATTTTCGGAATGCATCGTCGCTTCTGCCGCACGCAGCCGCTGCCACGGCGCGGCGGCGCGCAAGGTTTCGATCACGTTCAATCGCGCGCCTGCACGCGGCATGCCGCGACGCGCACCGAGCGGACGACCGCGTTTGCCGGATTGCCGTGTAGCACCCATGCGACCCGACGAGCCGCCACGCGCGGTGTTTGCACCATTTGCCAATAATTGCGATAACAAATCCGCCGGGATCGCAGCCTTGGCAGCCTCAAGCACCTTGTCTTCAAGTTTTTCGCTTGGCTGTTCAAGTTCGCGATCATCTTGGTTTTCGTCTGCTGCAGAATTACTTTCTGGCTCCGCTTGCTGCTCCTGCGGCTCTGACTCCTCCTGATCCTCCGCTTCCGATTCATCTTCTTCGGTCGCGGGCATTTGCGTGGCACGCGGCGCCAGCACCACCCGCGCGGCGAGTGCGACATCATCACTATTCACCATTTCGCGACCATCTAGCGCCGCCGAAACACAGGCCACGCGTAACGCTGCCATGGACGCGCGGATTGACGAAATACCCAACACCTGCGCGGTGACGCACAACACTTTCAATTGCTCATCACTTGCACGCACGTTCGGTAATAGCACACGCGCTGTAGTTATTTGCTCAATATCAATCAATGTTTCGGCGCTAATGTCCTGCATCGTCATCCGCGACAAATCAAGCTGGAACGCAAGCCTATCCAGCAATGCAACAGGTGCATGCTCAGCATCATCAAGCCCTTCATCGAGCATCACCACGCCAAATTTTGTGGTGTGACGTAATTCAATCCCATCACGCGCGAGCACAACAGAACCGGTATCCATCACCGCTGTGAGCCGTGCCGCCACATTCGCCGACACACGTTCCGCCATCGTCAACACCACGACGCCACCGTCTGCCTCCGCCAAAATTCCGCGCTCCGCCACGCACCGATTAGCAGCGAGGGTGGCAGCGAGATCGAGCCCACCGAGCAAGCGATTGTCCGTGACATGTGAGGGAATGCGTCGCCATGGAATCGTTGCTGGTAGCCATGCACGAAACTGCGTGAGCCATGCATCACGCGCTGGCCCCGGCATGGCGCGAAGTGACACGCCGCCCAACGCAGCTGGGTCAACCGCTAACAGCGCCGCCGCCGTAATTGCGTCTTCCCACGCTGCGCTGGAGTCGGGGCTCGCCATCGTTATTTCAGGCCGCTGTCTTGATGGTGTTAAACCCGAGCCCCAACACTTCTTCAATCGCCCGCTCAACCCGCACCGTTGAGCCCGCCTCATCCAGCGGATCGCGGCGCAAACGATGGCGCAAGGTCGGTGCAGCGATATGTGCAAAATGTTTATCGGTCACCACCGTGTTGCCAATCAAACTCGCAAACGCACGCGCCGCACGCATCAGCGTCAGTTCACCACGCAAGCCATCGGTGCCCAATTTCATGCAGAGCTGCGCGGCTAATCTCAGCGCCGCATCGGGCACAACAACTGACGCCAATCGCCCACGTGCCGCGACGATTTTTCGCTTCAGCTTGTCATCTTCCTTGTGCCACTTTTCCTGAAACGCCATCGGATCGCGATCAAATTCATCGCG
>JANMQR010000307.1:0-5019 GCA_031370625.1 Burkholderiales bacterium
CAAGGCCCGGATGCGTACATTTCACCGTCCTGGTATCCCAGTAAAAAAGAGAATGATAAAGTCGTGCCGACGTGGAATTACGCCGTGGTGCATGCGGTCGGCCCGCTGGTGATTCGTGATGATGAAGCCTGGATGCGCGAATTTTTGAATGGCACCACCGATCATTTTGAAGCGACGCGCAACACCAGCGCGCCGCGTTGGAAAATGAATGACGCACCGGAGGAATTTCTGCAAACGATGATGCGCGCCGTCGTTGGCATCGAGATTCCTATCGTAAGCCTTAAAGGTAAATGGAAGGTTAGTCAGAATCGTGCGGTGGCTGATCGTGAAGGTGTGGCCACGGCGTTGCAAGCGGGATCACGTGACGCGGAAACCGCGATGGGAAAATTAGTCAGACCCGCTTGATCACGATTTGCTCACCGACACAAGCGTGCGCTGACGCATGAAAAACGTTACGCCTTGAACAACCAGCGCAGCGATGATAGCCAATATAAACGCATGCGCAATCCCGACTTCAGCCAGTTGCCAGGACAGCACAAAGCAAAACGTTGCTAACGCATAAAGCCCGCGCACCAAGCCACGAAATAGCGCAATCGCATGCGCGCTGCCTGAACGCCGATGCGTAAAGATCGCCAGGATCGGCGACAGTAACGGCGCGAGTGCGGCGATGCCGCTCCACGCTGCGCCGAGCGTTTGTGCAGCGCCCGTGACCAGTAGCGTGAGTGCCGCGCCCGCCGCCATGCGTGCGAGAAGCTCGGTGGCCGGTAATTTGCTGGCGGTGCTGATGGTGGGTTGTCGTGGATATAAAATCGGCGCAACCAACAACGACACGAGCGCCAGCAGTGCTGCGCTGCCCAGATTGAATGGCACCCGCGAAATGATCAGCGCTGCCACGAACCACGATACCAATCCACTTGCCGTGGCGACGATCCAACCGAATTTGGCAGTGCATATTCGCGCGGCCCACGCATAAGCCACACCGAATGCAATCACGGTCGACACCGACGCCAGCGTAGAAACAGCGGCACGAGAAGCGAATTCGCCACCTTGCTCAATACTCAACAAAAATAATATCGGTCCCACCACCACGGGCAGCCCCGCGAGCCAGCCGGCAAAACTGGGGCCGAAGTGTTTTCCCGCGAGCGAGATAATCGCCAGAAAAAGCGGAACGAGCGTAAGTTTTAGCAGCAACACGTGGGAATTTTCTTTGCCGGAGCGAAAGTTTGAAAGGCGAAGCGATTCTACCCTTTGTGGATTACGGCCAAAGAAATTGATTAGTGCAAATCTTAGACCCTACTGTTGGCGCGCACTTACAAGCCTAAATGCTTGTAAAGGCGCGCCAGTGCTAGTATTTATGTATCAATTATTCCAGCGCCGCATCCACCAGCCCTGCAATTGCACCCACATTTTTGACCAGATCATCGGGGATTTGATGACGCTGTTTTAAATATTCGCCGCTGTTAAAACCCAGCCAGACTTTTCCGTTAGCGTCTTCCCATGCGAGTGCTTTCAGCGGCAAATCAATGGCCGCTGATGGCGCAGCAATCATCACCGGCGTGCCCGCTTTCGGATTGCCCATGATGAGCAATTGTGTGGGGCGCATTTTTAATCCCGCCTTATCCGCCTCGCCCGCATGATCGATACGCGCAAAAATGGTGATGCCTTTTGCCTTCGCGATTTTCTCCAAGCGGTCAATGGTTTCAGCGACGGAATATTTGCTGGGCTTGGCGGTGAGACCAGATGCGGGCGCAGGTGCTTGCGCCATCGCCACACTGGCGGTTAATGCGAGGCCAAGCAACGGCAGTAAAAAAACAGTCGATAATTTTTTCATGAAAACTCCTGGTGAGGTGGTTGCCCGGGATAACTGCTTGGGGTGGCTTGCGGTAGCTACTGGTCGCACGAACTGATAGTAATGCGACGCTGCGCCACAGCAATCTACGATTATCTGCGCCTTCTGGATGTCGTCGTGACGACAACTTAAACATACGGTTGCCTAATCCGCACAACACACTTGCGCGCGCCCAGCGGCTTTTGCGCGATACAGCCGTCGATCCGCGATTTTCATCAACGTTTCGCAGTCGGCTCCATCGTCTGGAAACACTGATATCCCGCCCGAAAATGCAACACCTGAAAGCGAGCGGCTGTCGCATACAAACTCTTGCGCGCAAAACGCGGTGAGCAAATCGGTGAGACGTTTGCCGGCGGCTTCCATGCTGCAGCCGATCAGCACCACGCAAAACTCCTCTCCCCCAATGCGGCTCATCACATCACCGCCGCGCAGGAAATGCGGGCCGAAGCTGCCCAGCCCGCACAGCACTTCATCGCCCATGGCGTGCCCAAAGTTATCGTTAACCAGTTTGAAGTGATCGAGGTCCAGATACGCCACTGACAGCGGGGTGCCATCGCGAATTGCGCTGCCAAGAATTCTGGTTAGCGCGCCATCCAGATACCGCCGGTTGGGCAGGCGCGTGAGCTGATCGTGCAGCGCCGCATCTTTGAGTAGCGCAGCCTCGCGCGAGGTGCGATCCATTTGCTCGCGCAATTGACTGTGCGAGTTTTGCAGCTGACGGCGCTCTTGCGATTCCTGTTCCAGCGCCAGCTGCACGCGCCGCATTTCTTCGCGTGCCTGTGTCGAGACGCGGCGTGAACGATTGAGCGCTTCCACATTCGCCAAATAATCCTGTGACGACATTTTCTGGGTCGCATAAACCTCTTCAAACCGGCCCTCACGTGCAAACGCGTCCGCGAGTTCATCGAACACTTTTGTGCGGTCTGAAAAGCGCCACGCTGAAATTTTCGGCAGCAGCGCAACCGCCTTGCTGAATGCGTCGATGGCGTCAGTCACACGGCCGCGTCGATTCGCGATCATGCCGTCGGTAAAATTCATTTTCGCGTCGTCGAGCAAATTAATTGGCTCTTGTCCGGGCGCGGCCCGTAGCAGCGCGTAAGCCAAATCGCGCTGTTGTTGCGCCGCATCCAGGTCGCCGGTCACGACAAAGATCTCTGCTGCGGCGTAGTGCGCGAACTGTTGCCCGCCAATCAAGGCGCACAGGTCGGCGAGGATAAGCTTAATCAGCGCTAACGCACGAGCGAGTGTATCCTCACGGCCAATTCGTCGCAGCACAAGAGCGAGATTGGTGCGCACTGTTTTGAGCAGCATCGGACTATCAATACCGGCCGCAACGGTTTCCGCAGCGCTAAAAATTGCATTCGCTTCCTCATGATCGCGTGCCGCCATCAGCGCCACGCCCAATGGCAAACAAATGGCCGCTTCTTCGGGCGCAAGTTCCAGATATTGCGTGAGGTTCAGCCCGATGTAGCCGAAGCGAAGTCCTTCGACCAGATTGCCGCAATAAACATGACTGGTCGATAACGCAAGTAACAAATAAAAATTGTCCGGATCCATCGCGCCAAGATCAAAACTCGCCGCGATTTTTTCGCACTCCTGCAGCGCGTCGGGCCACCGGCCGCGCTTCATCGCGAGCACGGCGGGCCCGAGCGACGCGAGCCGTTTTCCGCGCGCACTATCAAGCGCATTCATTCGCGACGATGCTTCAGCAAAATCGCGTTCGAGAAGATTGATGTCCGCATCAACTAGACGATATCCCGCCAGCGCGCGGCACAGCTGCGACCACGCCAAATCATTGGCATGGCCCGAAATTATTGCGTCATTTAGCGCGTCACTCGCCAGCGCAAACGACTCTATCGGACGCGTTAGATGAAGCGCCCACGCTGCCCGCCAGCCGGTCTCTTTTGGATAAAAAGCGGGCGGCGGGAATGGGGCTGGCGGCGATGAAATTTTGTTGCTCATGACGTGACCAGGTTTTAAAAAAATCCTAAATAAATTGCAACGCCGTGCCAACAAACACCGCAGCACCCAGCCAATTATTGTGTAGAAACGCTTTGAAGCATTGTGCGCGCTCGCGATGACGTATGAGTGTGAAATGATAAAACGCGATGAGCGCGGCGATCCCGAGGCCGAGCCAATAAGGCCACGCGAAATCAAGCTGCGCGCCAATCGCTGCCATCAACGCGATAAAAATAAAGTAACAGATCATCACCGCGGCGACGTCGTAGTCGCCAAACAGCAACGCGGTGGTTTTGATGCCAATTTTTATATCATCGTCGCGATCCACCATCGCGTATTCGGTGTCGTAGGCCAGCGTCCAAAAAACGTTCGCAATCAGCAACCACCATGCCACCGTCGGCACCTCGCCCGTTACGGCCGCAAACGCCATCGGAATCCCAAAGCCAAACGCAATGCCAAGATACGCCTGCGGCATCGCTAAAAATCGTTTGGTGAAGGGATAACTCGCGGCTAAAAACGCGGCGGCGATGGATAAATAAATCGTCAGGCGATTGAGAAAAATAATTACCAGCGCCAATGCGATCAGCGCCAGAACAGCAGCGATGATTAACGCCTCAGTAGAAGAAATTTTGCCCGCCGCCAGCGGACGCTCGGCAGTGCGTTTTACCTGTGCATCAAAATCGCGATCCGCAAAATCGTTAATCGCACATCCGGCGGAACGCATTAGCACCGTACCAGCAATAAAAACACTCAGAATCGTTGCGTCTGGCATGCCGTTCGAGGCAATCCACAAACCCCATAACGTCGGCCATAACAGCAATAAAATGCCAATGGGTTTATTGAGGCGAACGAGTTGCAGGTATAGGGTGAGACGTTGGTTCATGTTTTTGTGCGGTGTCGTATTGACGAAGATTATCACCATGTTTTCGCAGGTTGAAATTCTTAACTATATCGGCGCACACCGCCCTGTCATCCCGAAGGGTTTTTTGTGAGGGATCTGCTGTTTTGTTGTGTGTCTCGGCGCGACGAAACAGCAGATCCCTCACCCGATGAGGCCGGGTTCGGGAAGACAAGTTTGCGGTGCGCTTGAAATAGAAGCGCTAGCACGGGCGGTCGTTTTGAGACATAAATGCTTCGAACGCCGCACTGGTGCTAGTGTTTATAACTAGAATTTGCACATCGTTACGAGTCGAATGCGAATGCGATAATCC
>JANMQR010000356.1:0-13372 GCA_031370625.1 Burkholderiales bacterium
AAATCCTCGTGTATACCCCATACACTCCGGTTTTTCTCCCCTTTGCGCCTTGACTGACCTGCGCTCGCGACGAATTTCAACAAGCCCCTAGCAGCCTGTCGGACTTAAAGGGATTCGGCTGCAAAATGATCTGGGCGGTGCATATTTCCCCGCATTTCTACGCCAAGGGAACAACCATTGGCTTGAAAAGCGTGAAAATCTGCCCTCACCCAGCTCATTTTTCGCATCGATTCTTTAAGTCCGACAGGCTGCTAGCATCTGAATCTTGGACCGTCGGCCGAAAAACCTCCCCTTTCCCAAGATTCTGGGGAAGGGCGACGGTTCCGCTTGAGTCCAATAACAGCGCAATCACAGGTAGCCTGGACTGTGCCCATCATATCTTCCACAAGATTTCTCCGGATGCGTTTCGTTGCGAGAAATGATGATTCAAACGTAATGTTGACCTCAGCGTTCAGCGCTTAGGGCTTAGGGCTTAGGGCTTTCAATGATTGGGCCCGATAACGTGCCCAAAAATGCAATTACATCTTGAACCTCTCGCTCGCTCAATTGAATCGGTTTGCGTTCTGTGTGTCCGGGTTCGCCATGAGCGAGCTCGGTGTGGCCAACCTGCGCCTTAGGTGCTTTAACGTAGTGCGCCAGCACTTCCGTCAACGTACTTAACTGGCCCGCGTGCATATAGGGCGGCCGAAGTGCAACACCACGAAGGCTAGGCGTTTTGAACGCGCCCTCGAGCGACGCGCCTTCCGGTACAAGAAAGCGCAATTCTTCGCATTGCTCAGGCTTGGCGTCACTGAATGCATTTAAGCAGTTGAATTCATCGGCCTTCACCTTTGCGAGGGCAGCGATGCGGCCTCGATCAGGATTGGCGACGTCTCGCTGCGGCACACCAGTATTATGGAACTGCCGATCGGAGAATAGCGGGCCGTTGTGGCAAGTCACACACTGGCCTTTGCCGATAAATATCCGCAGACCGTTTTGCTCTTCTGCTGTCAGCAATGGCGGAGATGCGGTTTTGCGTTTCACCACGGCCTGAACGTACCTATCAAACCGCGACTCGCCATACGTCAGCGTCTTCTCATAAGCCGCGATCGCTTTTCCCATGTTTGCAAAGACGCGCGACACATCTCGATGCCGCGTGGCGTCCATCGCCTTCCATGCCGCTTGTTCATCCTGAGTTCCGTTCGGGCCTGCATGCTGCGGTACCCCCGACAGGTTCGGCATTGGCTGGAGGATGGATTCGTACTCAGCGCGGTAGTGCGTTTGCAGCAGGTGTGCGTAGCGGCTGCGAGTTCCGCCGTGCTCGACGGCATCTTCCAGCGGGCCGAGCGCCTGCGACCAGACGCTGTCCTTGCGCCCGTCCCAGAACAGCCAGGGGTTGTATCCGACACCAACGATCGGCATCGCGCGGCGCGAGCCCGTGCCCACCCCCTTGCTAACCGGTAAGCCGTCCTGGAACTGTTTGGTCTGATCGTGGCAACTTGCGCAGGAAACCTGCTGATTTCGGCTGAAGCGCGGGTCGTTGAACAAGCGCTTGCCCAGCGCAATGGCGGCCGGGTTGCGTTCGAACGCGTTAGACGGGTCCCTGGGCACGGGCTCGAGTGCACGCAATAGCAGCGTGGCCAGGATGCCGCGCTCCTCTTGGCTCCAGTCGGTCGCGACTTGTTTTGCCGGCGTCGCGGCGGCTGGCGTCATCAGCGACACTGTCGCCAGCAACATTATGATCAACACGGAAGTATCAGACATGAATTTGCGCATGATGTTCTCCTTAATAAAGTGGGTGGATAACTAGCGCGCGAAGCCCGGTGAGTTCACCACCGTGTTAAAGGTCACCTTGTCGGTGGCTGACGGCGTCTCGACGGCGAGCTTGATTTCCCACCAGCCCGTCATGCTGAATTTCATCCCTTCGAGCAAGTAGGTGCCGGCGGCGAGTTCCTTCGTCACTTGCGGCTGCGACGGCAGGCCGTGGCCGTGTTGCGGCATGCCGCCATCGACCTTGAACCGTGCCTGGCTGACCGGTTCACCGGATGGGGAGGTCAGCTTGACCTGCCACGCGTGCATCTGGTTCAGCGCGGCGGGCGGCGTGGGCGGCAGGAGCGTGACCACGAATTTTTTCTCGGCGGTCGGTTGAGTCTGCGACATGTCGAGGTTGCTGGGTGTACCCGCGCAGGCGGCGACCGATAGCATAACGAGAAGTGAAAAAGCGGAAGTAAGTTTGCGTTGCATGGTGATGACTCCGGAAGAAGTGGAAACGTTAATCAGGTGGTATGTGGTTTTGTCGGCGGGAGGATCAATCGGCTTAGGACAAGAGCTGACGCAGGTCCTCAGGGATGGGCATGGGCCGGAAGGCGCTGACGCGTGCCCGTCCGGTGTTGCCCGCGGGAACCCAGATGCGTGAAAACAGTAGCGCCGCTAACAAGCGCGGCAGCTGGCCGACGACTTCGCGCAGGTCGCGCTGGTACAGGCCGGCAACGAACATCCGCCAGTGAACGTGGAAGTGCCTGGCCGGCATACGCTGCGACAGCACGTGCGCCCGTTCGAGGTGCGCAAAGCAAATGGAGAAAGTGCGACTTTCGAACGCCACTTGCGCCCGCCAAAGTTCATTGTTATACGCGTCAATCATGGGAAATCCTCCTGTCGGGCGGAGGTGACATACCGCCGCTGAGGAGAACTTTGGGCGAGTGCCCTCTATGCCGCCAGTGATCTGCGACCAGCTGCTTTGTTTTGTCCGGGAGCGGTTTGCGACGTCTACCGAGCGGTTGGGCGGTTGGGGAGAGTCTTTGCGTAGTGGCGGAGGTGGCGCCTGGAGTTTGCTGTAATTCGAGCACGTGCAGAAGGTAGTGATCCGTGCACGCCACTCCCCTCTTTTCTAAAAAGGGAGAACGAAGCGAGGGTGCCGATGGAGATTTGCGTTGGTCAGCTTGAGGCGACTGCTTTAAATCCCTCTCACTCTCCCTGTAGGAAAGTGATAAGAACGTTAGAAACAGCACAAAAAAATCGGCGCTCGTGGCTGACCAGAATTGCGATTTTCGACCGCAGAGCTGGCGGGAGCCCAGATCCGTTATTAGGCGTTCGATCGACTGATTTCATTCCCTCCCCGACCTAGATAAGGACCAGAAGGCACCGTAAGCGCCCGCGGCAGCCTACCCTACATAGCTCGAAACAAGTGGCCAAACGCGCGGCTAACTTTCAAAGGGCGATCCAGTCCGCGTAGTTTAAGACTGTAGTGCCCGACCTCATCTCGCGTAGCGTTAAGGATGGCATTTTGATTAACCATAATGCTTCGGTGAACTTGTATGAAATCGACACCCTCTAGCCTAGACGCGAGTTCTCGCAAGCTCATTCGGATTAAAGCCTCGCCGGTCGCGGTGACAACATTGACATATTTCTCCGTCGCCTCCAGGCATAAAACATCGACGACCGGAATCATTCGGACAGTATTTCCTACGCCAGCGCGGAGCACCTTGATCCGCTCCGTGATCGGTTCGTCTGGACTAGAAATCGATTGAACGCGCTGCATCAATGACGCCATTTCACCGCTCTGTGGCGCGCCACTACGACTAGCGAGACGCTGTTTGAGCCGAGATACGGTCAAATTGAGGCGCTCGGCCGTCGCCGGTTTCAAAATGTAGTCAACGGCCGCACGCTCAAAGGCCGATACCGCGTAGGCATCAAACGCCGTGACGAATACGAGTAGCGGTTCTGCGCATCCATCTGGCCACTCGTCGGCGACAGTTTCGGCCACTTCAAGCCCTGATTTGCCAGGCATCTTGATGTCGAGGAACATCACATCCGGCGTGTGCTGTAGCGCGAGATCTACCGCCTTTGATCCATCGTCTGCGACGTCCAGCACATCAAGATCAGGCCAGGTTTCCGACAAAAGCCGCAAAAGCGTTTTCGCCAGCGTCGGTTCGTCTTCGGCGATGATTGCTTTAGGTCGATTTTTCGAATTCATTTCGATCCTCTAGTTGGTCGAAGTACTCACAACTCTGTTTTACCGCCCCAGTGGCGTGCGGTTCAGTTAGGAATGATTATTATCGCCAAGACGCCAGTTGGCGACCGTGACTTGATTTGCATCGAAGCCTTTGGACCATAGAACGATTTTAGCCTATCGCGGACATGCACCAATCCATAGCTGCCGCCTGGCACCTCCGCTAGTCCAGCTAAGTCGTAGTTCGGCGGCAGGCCAAGTCCTGAATCGCTTACGATAATTTCGATACCAGCGTCGCACTGGCGGGCAAAAACTTCCACGGTACCCGGTCCGACTTTCGGTTCGATACCGTGTTTGATCGCGTTCTCGACTAGTGGCTGCAATAGCATTGGCGGTATGGCAGTGGTTTCTAGGTCAGCAGGAAGCTCGAGGCTGTACACTAGGCGCGTGCCCATGCGGATGGCCATAATTTCAAGATACGCGTGCAGTTGTTTGAACTCACGGGCAAGCGTTGTCGATCCGGATCGCGAAGCCGAAAGAGCCGATCGCAAATAGATAATCAAACGATCTATCATGATTTCCGCTTGGCGTGGATCTTCTGTCAACAATGATCGTAAATTCGCCAATGTGTTGAACAGCATGTGTGGCTCAAGTTGTGCGCGCAGCATCCGGAGTTCAGATTCCGCTGCTAACCGTTGCGCTTCCGCACGGATTTGCCCCTCTTTCGCGAGCCTGTCGTGCATCGCGAAGTAGTACAACGCGAATGCCGATGCGAGAACCGTGAACAGCAATGGGACGAATGCGAAGCGGCCTGGCTGAATGAGTCGCATCGGCTCACCGAGCAAAAAAAACGCAACAAAATGACCGCCAACAAAGCCAGTCGGAATTGCGACCGCTCCCGTTATCGACCAGTCTAACCACGCGGGGCGAGAGCGCAACAGCGGCAGCCGCCTTAGTATCAAGACAACTGCGATGATTGAAATCCCAGTGCATTGTCCAAAAGTCAAAAGTCGTCGGTAAGTTTCAATGCCTGGTGCAAGGAAGTAAAGTAGGGTGGAAGCAAGTCCCCAAAACAGCGCAGACCCTGCAATCAGTTTGGTGGCGAACTGCAAAGTATCTGGTGGGCGGTTCATTGCTGTTTCGCGCGTGTTGTGCATTGGTAGATAGTTGGCTCGTGGGCTGAGTGTTATCAGAATTCGGCTAGGCAGAATGACGGGTACGCAGCCACTGTATGCGGTCGTCGCAATTAGGCCAAGCGGTTTTCTCTGTTTGGTAAATTTATGTCCCGAAATGGTTGATTGCGTCCACCGAATGGCGTTGGGGTAGTTCCGATTCGGTTGTCGATTACGGTTTGCTCATCTCTAGAACCAGACTTACCCCAGAATGCGGCGATTCAATGGCAACCGCATAGGATCAGATAGTCAGCGGGAAGGACAGCTATTGGCCGACAGCGCCAGAAGTTTTTAGGCCGCAATTTTGCGCAACATCGCGGGATGCTTTGTCGCGACTTTTAGAAGCATACGAGCGGCACCAGTTGGCTCACGTCTGCCTTGCTCCCAATCTTGCAACGTTCGGGGCGAGACGCCCAATAATTTGGCGAACTCGACTTGAGACAAACCCATTTGAAGCCGCGCCGTCGCGGCAGCAGGAAGTTCAACTTTGGTACCACGCGTTGCCTGTCCTCGTCGCATTTGGCGTACCGATTCCAACAAATCCTTTTGGAAGGTCTTCTTGTCAGTTGGCATTTTCTATCTCCTGTCTCAATTGCGCTAAAAACGCTGTCGGTAAATGATCAAACTTGGCCTTTGTGTAAACAATTAAACAATTAAAAGCCAAAGCTTCGTCCCCGTCGGATTAAAGTAAATGACGCGAGCTCCACCGCGCTTACCTTGCCCTGCGCGAGACCATCGCACTTTACGGCAACCACCAGAACCTCGAACTAGCGCGCCAGCGTTAGGATTTAGCGCTATCCAAGTGATGAATTCAAGTCGCTCCTCTTCGCTCCAAATGTCGTCCGCATAACGCTGGAAGATTATGTCCCGGCAACAGGTCGCATATCAAGAGACTACGGCATTGCCGTAGTAATTGCAAGTGGAATACGCGACTACTGCGAATAACTTCCCGCAGACTTATTGCAACGGTGATGCAATACGCAGGCGACTTCGGCGATTGCCACGGCAAAAGTTTTAGATCGGCCTAAGCCTTGCAAGTTCGGATACTCGTCGACTTCCGACAATCAATAACTCAACCAACTTGCACGGCAGTCAGTCGCCACGCTTTTCATGAGCTTCGCCTTGAACTGGTTGGCGCGAATAGGATGGCGAGAGTATCAAACTCAAGCGCTGGTGCGGTTTTCAGGCTATAAATGCCTGAAATAGGTTGCCTGTATTAGGGCTATGGCTTCACACTTGATCCGAATTGCTCAAATCGCGAAGCCATCTTTCCCTGCTACCGCCGCGCCCAAACCAGAAATCGAAACGAAAATAATTGTCTTGAAAACAGCACGACCAGTATGCCGATCATCAGCAAATGCACGGGCAGCAGGCCCAACCACATCGGCACCGCACCCGACACCGTCCAGGCTTGAAAGAAATTGAGCAAGTTGTAGTACAGAAAAAATATCAGCACGGCCAATACCAAATTAGCGGACGTACCCGAGCGCGGATTCACGAACGAAAGCGGGATCGCCATCAACGCCAAGATGACTGCTGCGACCGGCAGCGCGATGCGCCAATGCAGCTCGGCGATGCGCTCGGGCGTGGGCTCGTTGATGAGTGCCATCGTGGAACGCTGCTTTGAGCGCGGCGTGTCGGCGACAATTTCTTTCACATCGATTCGCTTGGTCATGCGCTGAAAATCGACGATACGAAAATCCAGCGCGCTCGGCGTGCCCTCGTATCGGCGACCATTCAGCAATACCAGCACCCGGTCGCCATTCGCGTCGATTTCCGAGAAGCCCTTCTCCGCGACCACCACGCCCACGCGCCCATTTTCGTTGTAATGCATGAAGACATTGCTGGCGTATTCGCTGTTGTCTGCCGTCTTGTCGATGAAGTACATTTGGTTGGCACTACGCGCTTCAATAAATGTGCCCGGCGCCAATCGCGAAATTTCATCGCGGCTTTTTAAAATGCGCTCGTACTCGGCGCTCTGCGACAGCGCCCACGGGGTCAAGAACAAACTCAAGCCCGCGATCACCAGCACAATGGGCAAGCCGAAACGCAGCACCGGGCTGATCCATGCGGTAATCGACAAACCTGATGAAAACCAGATCGGCATTTCGCTATCGCGATAGCTGCGCGAAAGCGTGAGCAGCACCGAGACAAACAACGCCAATGCCAGAATCACCGGCAGATAGGCGACCAACAAAAAGCCCAGTAATGCGATCACCGCCTCGGGTTCGATACTGCCGCTGGCAGCGCGTTTTAGCTGCGTGACGAAGGCCTGCACCACCATGATCGCCACCAATACCGCAACGACGGACGAGCCGACTGCGGTAAATTCACGGGTAAGGCTGCGCTGGAAAATGGACACGGGGTGTTGGGCCAATTTGAAAAAAATAATGGGTTATTTTGACGGGACACGCCGTAAACAGCGATAATTTCGGCTTGGTCGCGTATGCCCATCAGGCGTAACGCGACAATTGCTTAGACGATGCGTTTGAATGTTCACAACGACGCGTCTTCCTCGAATGTAACGCTAAGGAGAATCACAGTGGAATTTAGCATAAAAGGCGGCGAACTCTCGAAACTCAAAACAGGCTGCGTGTTGGTCGGCGTATTTGATTCCAAAAAACTCTCTTCTCCCGCAGTCGCACTCGATACCGCATCAAAGGGCGCACTTAAAGCAGCCGTTGCTTCTGGCGATATCACGGGCAAACTGGGCAGTTGCCTTTTACTGCATGGCGTGAGCGGCGTGGCGGCAGAGCGTGTGTTGCTGGTGGGCTTGGGTGCCGAGGCCACCTACAGCGATAACGCATTTTGCAAAGCGGTGACGGCAGCGTTCAAAGCGCTTAAATCCACGAGTGCGATTGACATCGTCGTGCCGCTGAATTTGACGACGACCAAAGAACTGGCATTTAAATTCGAGCAAGTGGCGATTGGCGCCATCACCGCTGCATATCGCTACACCGCGACCAAAAAACCAGATGAGAAAAAAGTTGGCAAGTCCGTAACATTTTTTATCAACGGCAAATACGATGACAAAGCACTGAAGGCCGCCATCAAAAACGGCGAAGCCATCGGTGAAGGCATGAATCTCACCCGCAATCTGGGCGATTTGCCACCGAACATTGCAACGCCCGCTTATCTCGCCAACACCGCAAAAGACCTCGCTAAAGCGTACAAATTCAAATGTACGATTCTGGAAAAAAAGGACATGGAAAAGCTGGGCATGAACACCCTGCTCTCCGTTTCCAAAGGCTCCTACTTGCCGCCAAAGTTTGTTGTGCTGGAACACAACGGCGGCAAAAAAGGCGCGGCACCTGTAGTGTTGGTCGGCAAAGGCATCACCTTCGATACCGGCGGTATTTCGATCAAGCCATCGGCTGAGATGGATGAAATGAAGTACGACATGTGCGGTGCAGGCTCAATGTTGGGCGTGATGAAAACCGTTGGCATGATGAAGCTGCCGTTAAATGTGGTAATGCTGGTACCGACCTGCGAAAACATGCCGGGTGGCAATGCGACGCGTCCTGGCGATATCGTGAAATCGATGTCCGGTCAGACGGTGGAAATTCTGAATACCGATGCGGAAGGTCGTTTGATTTTGTGTGATGCCTTAACCTATGCGGAACGCTTCAAGCCTGCCTGTGTGGTCGATGCGGCCACGCTCACGGGTGCGATGGTAATTGCGCTGGGACATATCACCACCGGCGTATTCGCGAACGATGACACGCTCGGCGCAGAACTTGTGGCGGCTGGCAACACCGCGCACGACAAAGCATGGCTGCTGCCAATGGGTGAGGAATATGACGAAGGTTTGAAATCAAACTTCGCCGATATTCCGAACATTGGCGCAGGCCGCGCAGGTGGCTCGATTACGGCAGCGTGTTTCTTGGCGCGTTTTGCGGGCAAATACAAGTGGGCGCATTTGGATATTGCTGGTACGGCGTGGCATTCCGGTGCGAACAAGGGTGCTACTGGTCGTCCGGTGCCGCTGCTGGCTAAGTTTTTGATGAAGCGGGCGGGCGTTTAATTTTTCCGTTTTTAAATGTGGTGATCGCATGACGAGCACCCTCTCTCCAACCTCTCTCCCCTCAAGGGAGAGAGGCTTTAGCTTCCCTCCCCCTGGACGGGGGAGGGACTGAGGGAGAGGGTGATGCCCGCATGAGCGAGATCGATAATTCTTATTCACGCTTCCATATTTTAGTAACCAAGCAAAACCGTCATGACCGAAGTTAAGTTTTTTTTCAATGTAGATAGCAAGCTTGGCTTCGCATGCAAGCTGGCGAAGAAGGCGTTTGACGAGGGGCGGAAGTTGATTGTATATGCGCCTTCCGAACCTATTGCCGCTGAATTTGATCGGCTGCTGTGGACATTTTCACAGCTCTCGTTCGTGCCGCATGTACGCGCCACGCATGCGCTGGCGAGCGAGACGCCGATCATTATTGCCACCGACGATGTCGCCTTGCCGCATCACGAGGCACTGCTGAATTTAGGTGATGAACCACCGCCGTTTTTTTCGCGATTCGAACATCTGCGTGAAATTGTTTCGATGGATGATGACGACAGACTGAAGGCGCGTGATCGCTTAAAGTTTTATAAATCGCGTGGTTTCGATATTCAAAATCACGACATGAAAGCAGCACACGCTTGAAGGCTAGATTAAAGGCTGAAAATGGGAATCGATGATCACAACGCGGATGACGCAGCTAACACCCTCACCAGCAAAGTGGATGCGCTGCTAGGCAAGCACGGCTCGGGCGCAGGAGCGGCACCACGTCGTCCCGGCGATGCCATGCTGACACCGGATGACCGCAATATTCCGCTACTCACCGACATCATCAATGCGCCCGCTTGGCCGGAGTCTCATGCGTTGAACACGTTGAACACGTTGAACATCGCGCCACTCGCCAGTGCGCCCGGTCCGCTCGAATCGTTGAGCGATGCCGAGCTTGATCTGTTGGCACACGACATTTATTCTCGCGTCTTTGATCGCCTTGATGGACCACTGGCAGCCAAGATTGAAGAGCGTCTGAAAGAACGCATCGGCGCGCAGATCAATGCGGCCGTGGTCAATGTGCTCGGCGATATGCGCCAGGAAATTGCCAATGAAATCGGCGATGCTGTAAACGCCGCTCTCGCCGATCAGCTTCGCAATACCGATTACCGAAAATAAAACATCATCAAGAAAGCCTCATGAACACCGCCGCAACGCCTACCGCAACATCTGCAAGTGAATTAGCCAAATCATTCGACCCTAAAGCCATTGAATCCTGCTGGTATCCGGTCTGGGAGGCCGCGGGATATTTCCAGCAATCGAATGACGCCACCAAGACGCCCTATTGCATTCAACTACCGCCGCCAAATGTCACCGGCACGCTGCATATGGGACACGCGTTTCAGCAAACATTGATGGATACGCTGGTGCGCTATCACCGCATGAAAGGCGACAACACCAACTGGGTGGTCGGCACCGATCACGCTGGAATTGCCACGCAGATTGTGGTGGAACGCCAATTGCAGGCCGAAGGCAAATCACGTCACGACTTGGGCCGCGAAAAATTTGTTGAGCGCGTGTGGGATTGGAAACGCGAATCCGGCGCCACGATCATGGGGCAAATGCGTCGCCTGGGCGATTCCGCAAATTGGGGTTATGCGGATACGGAAGGCGCAAACGCAGGCTATTTCACGATGGATGCGAAGATGTCATCTGCCGTGGTGGAGGTGTTTGTAAAACTGCATGAGCAGGGCTTGATTTATCGCGGCAAGCGCTTGGTGAATTGGGACCCGGTGCTGGGCACGGCGGTGTCTGATTTGGAAGTGATAGCCCAAGAAGAAGACGGCAAGATTTGGGAAATTTTGTATCCGTTTGCCGATGGCCCGATTGATGGCATGGCTGGTTTGACCGTTGCAACCACGCGCCCTGAAACGATGCTGGGTGACGTGGCAGTGGCGGTGAATCCTGATGATGAGCGATATAAATCATTTGTTGGCAAGCAACTCAATTTGCCGCTGTGTAATCGCACGATTCCGATCATCGCAGATGATTATGTGGATAAGGAATTCGGCACCGGTTGCGTCAAGATTACGCCAGCGCATGATTTCAATGACTATGCGATGGGGCAGCGGCATAGCTTGCCGATTATCAGCATGTTGACGCTTACCGCAAAGGTTTACGACGATGCACCGGCACCGTATCGCGGCCTCGACCGTTTTGAAGCGCGCAAACAAATTCTGAAAGATTTGGAAGCCGCTGGCCTGCTCGTATCGGAGAAGAAACACAAACTCAACGTCCCCCGTTCTGATCGCACGAACGTGATTCTTGAGCCCATGCTGACCGATCAATGGTTCGTCAAAATGGATGGCCTTGCGGCACGTGGTTTAAAAGCGGTAGCGGATGGCGACGTAAAGTTCTACCCCGATCATTGGTCGGCCACTTACAACCACTGGCTCGGCAATATTCAGGATTGGTGTATCTCGCGTCAGCTTTGGTGGGGCCATCAGATTCCGGCGTGGTATGACGCAGAGGGAAAAATTTACGTCGCGCGCACGGAAGAAGAGGCGATGGTGCAAGCGGGCGGCAAAAACTTGACGCGCGATCTGGACGTTCTCGACACCTGGTTCTCCTCCGCACTCGTACCGTTCTCCTCACTCGGCTGGCCCGCCACTGACGCAAAAACACTTCGCGACATGAAAGCGTTTTTGCCCTCGAATGTTTTAGTCACTGGCAACGACATTATTTTCTTCTGGGTTGCGCGGATGATTATGATGACACTTCACTTCACTGACAAAGTTCCCTTCAAGCACGTCTACATCAACGCGATGGTGCGCGATGCCGAGGGACAGAAAATGTCCAAGTCAAAAGGCAACACACTTGACCCGCTCGACTTGATTGACGGCATTGAATTGGAGCCACTGGTGGAGAAATCCACCAAAGGTTTAATGCTCGCGGCACATAAAGAAAAAGCGGAAAAATATATTCGCAAAAATTTCCCGAAAGGCATTCCGGCTTACGGCACCGATGCGCTGCGCTTCACCTTCACCGCGCTCGCCCCGTTGTCGCTCACACTGAATTTTGATCTATCGCGCTGCGAAGGCTATCGAAATTTCTGCAACAAACTGTGGAACGCAACGCGCTTTGTGTTGATGAATGTTGAGGGCAAAGATGTCGGCCTAGATGCTTCGCTGCCAGTCGAATTGTCGCAAGCAGATAAATGGATCATCAGCCAATTACAACGCGCCGAAGCGGAAGCGGAAAAAGGCTTCGACGAATATCGTTTCGACAATATCGCCACGACAATTTATAAATTTGTGTGGGATGAATATTGCGATTGGTATGTTGAACTCGCGAAAGTGCAATTGCAGAATGGTAATGAAGCAGCACAACGCGGCACCCGCCGCACACTGGTGCGCGTGCTCGAAACGGTATTGCGATTGGCGCATCCGATCATTCCGTTCATCACTGAAGAGTTGTGGCAAAAAGTGGCACCTCTAGCTGGCAAAACTGGTGAGTCAATCATGCTTGCGCCTTATCCCAAAGCTGATCTCACGCGCATTGATGAAGCCGCAGAAACTTTCGTCAACACGCTAAAAGAAATCACCAATGCCACGCGCAATTTACGCAGTGAATTAGGTCTCTCACCCGGTGAAAAGGTGCCCGCCTTTATTGAACAAGATCAAAATACAAACCCCAGCACTGGCGCGGCGTTTGAGTCATTTTTGCCTTATGTGCAGGCACTGGCGCGCATCTCTGAAATTTCACTTGTGACCAAGCTACCCGAAGGCGATGCTGCCGTTGCTGTTGGCGGCGGCGCACGCGTAATGCTGAAAGTGGAAATTGATGTGGCGGCGGAATGCGAACGATTGACCAAGGAAATCGCGAAACTAGAAATCGAAATCGGCAAAGCTACGGCCAAACTTGGGAACGCCAGTTTTGCAGATCGTGCGCCGCCGGCCGTGGTGGCGCAAGAACGTGAGCGGCTCGCGGGTTTTGAAAACAAAGTTATTTCCATGCGCGCGCAGCTTAAAAAATTGCAGCCGTAAAATAAACTTTGCCACTGCCCAATTCCCTTCGCGCACTCCGCTCCAAGAATTTCCGCGCCTATTACATCGGCCAAGGCATTTCGCAGCTTGGTTCATGGATGCAATCAGTCGCCATCATGTGGCTCGCTTATCGGCTGACAGGCTCGACTGCTGCGACGGGAACCATCGGTTTTTTGTCAATGGCACCGTTTATCGTTATCACGCCGATTGCCGGCGCGCTATCGGATCGCGTGAGTCG
>JANMQR010000369.1:0-4536 GCA_031370625.1 Burkholderiales bacterium
TCGCTGTGCTGCCATGCCAAAAGTTTTCGCCTTCCAGTTCGCGTCCAAAGATGATGATATCTGCTTCAATGCCTTCTAGCGCTTCGCGTAATTCATAAGCGCCTTTTCGCGCAAGTGTTGAAGCAGGAAAAATGAAACAGGGCTTCTTTTTCGGCGCTCGCACCACTGCGCTTACGGGCGCAGCGCGCCACGGCAAAAGCGTTGTTTTGTGCGGAACGAGTGAGGCCAGGCAAGCGTGCGGTGTGACGATTTTTTCCGCATATTCCAGCACCGCTGCTTCCGCCTCTGCCAACCATTCTGGCGCACGAAAATCTACCAGCGTTTTGCTGTCAGGATTGTGCTTACTTGCAGTGTCAAGCGTTCGCTGAAGTTCACTGATTGGCAATCGGCTGAGGAGCACCGTCACGCGTCGTGCGGCAAGATGTCCATCGCGCCACAAGAATGGCGCAAGCTCTTGAGACACCACAACATGACCCACATCAAAAGCAAGTTTTTTCGCATAGCGCGCGGCCAGCTTTTCCTGAGCGTCCAGCAATACACGTTGCCGTGCAGCGCCTTGGTCAGCCAGGCGGCGCGAGAAATAGGCTCTAACCAAAGTGAACGCAAGCGCTTCATGCGTTTCGAAGCCATCTGTATTCCAGGCATAGTTTGCTTTGCGCCAACGTTTACCATCCAACGGTAGCATCAAGACGTCACCTTCGCTATGTGACGCTTGAATGTGCGCATCAAACTCTGGCGAAAATGCATCCACCAAATAGGCTGTTTTTTCCTGTGCGGTTATTCGTGGATGTGCATGACGAAAGCAACCAGTCTGATTGCAAGCAACGCAATTATCAATGTGCCGCGCCGGCTGACGCGGCGAGAAGGCAATTGGCGTCTCTTTAATATCGCGTTTGACTGGCAAAATCGCCTCGTCGGCGTAAAGACAAACCACTAGATGATCGCCTTCGGGGCGCGCCTCAAATCGCGCCACAATGCGAAAAGCAAATGGTGCAGAAAAACGCAGATCAACATAATTCCAAAACACAGTTGCATCCTGGTCCAGCTCCGCCGCTGATCCGCTGACTACTTGGCTGTGGGCATGACGCTCAACAATATCGCAACCTGCCCTGAGTGCCACCGCATAAAGTGCATTCGATAGCTGGCAGAGCCCGCCGCCAACCGATGCAATGATGCAACCTTCCCGTAATTCACGACCCGCCACATAGCCCGCATGGCGGGTTGGTTTTCCAATCTGCGCCCAAAAGCTGAAGACTTGTCCTGGGCGCACATGAAGCCCGTTTAATTGGCGAATCGCGACGCGAAGATTATGAATCTTGCCCGCCTGTAACTGGCGCTCTTCGGCGAGATTACTCGTCCAGAGTGGCGACCGAGATTGCGCAATGAGATGCTGGATATTTAATTGCCGTTGCGGTGTGCCCTTTTTAATTAGGGGCAAATGAATAACAGTAGGTAACAAAAAGTTCAGAAGCCCGCGCCGGATTTGAAAAAGCGTCGCTTTAAAGCGGAATATGACGCTCCCCAAAACAGTAGGAGCCGTCGCTAAAGGTGGCGCGTCAGCAAGATTTAACATGGACTAATTCTAAACAATCGCCGCGAAAAGATTGTGGCGGTAATATGGCAAACACCGACTCCGATATTGATAGCAAGCTTTGACCAGTTGGAGCGCATTGCACGTAATAAAAGCCGAGAGTTGAATCAAGTCACACGCTAATCAAATCGGATTGCATGATGAAAATTTCAGCCGCGGTTGCTGCATTACGCCCAAGCATGCTCAAACAAAATGTGAAGGCCGCCTTCGGTTCAAACTAGCAGGCGCTGCGCCGGAGTAATGAAGATTAGCTGTAGGGCTATTAGAACAATAGCACTGGCGTGCTGTTTGGAGCATTTTTGCTCGGGAACGCGCTCTGACGCTTGACTTTGCCCGTCAAGGCGAAGTGCAATACCTGATCGGCAGTGACAAATGCATTCCCCAAACTAGCGCTGTGAAATCAACAGATGTCGATAAGGCGTGTTGAATTTTTCGTCCCAGTGGCTAATGTAAACATGCGGCGCTTCCACCGCTAAACTTAACTGAACATCAGGGCGCAATGCACATAATTGCCGAAACTCTAGTTCGCTCAAATAAGCATTGCGAAGACGCAGCACCATGCCTTGATGTATGGCGGATGATTTTATTAGCGCGCAATAATCAGCGTAGCTAGTAATGCTGTCATCGAATGTAGAATTTTCCAAAGCTGCTTTGTAAGTTTGGTTTGCGTTTGCCAGCATTTTTTCTAAATCTTCTGTGTCGCCATAACCTAGTTTCCCCAGTTTCGCCATGAATGCCCGGGTGCTTTCGTCAAGCTCAAACGGTGACGTTGGCTTTTCGATTTCACGAGTGCCTTCATTGTCTTGCTTGAAAACGCTCAAGCTATCGGAAAATTCAAGGCGCATCAACGCGGGCATGTTGTGGTGCGCCGCCATATGGCGAATAAAGCCATGCGTTTGCCATGCCATACCAATATTCAAATAGTGTAATTTGGGTAGCGACAGCTTGAAGAACTCCGGCTGCGGCGCTTGCGGCAGCGTGAGTCGCTCCAAATTCGGGCAACGTGAGATGATCGCCGTGATTTGATCGTCTCTAATATCAACCATGTTGTGATCGTTAACACCGGTCGGGCGAATATAGAACTCACGCAAATTAGGAAAGTGCGCGTTACCTTTCAACAGCAAAGAAAAATCGTGCGTGCGTGAACCATTCGCGCCCTCATCAGGCCCGGTAATGCGCAGCGAGCTTAGCCGCGAGGCGACATCTGTATTTGTAATTGCATCCAGCGCGATTTGCCACGCATCTTCCCAAACTTCGCCGTAATACTCCACACACAGGCCATCACATTGCGCCGAACCCATATCGGCGAATAGTATGCGACTGCGATTGTCATTTGCATGAAGTGGGGAATCGGACTCTTCCGCGCGCTCGGCATCCAGGTTATTTAAGGCTAGTTGCGCGGCATGGATTATTCCGTGTGTTTTTGTGTTCATAGGTTTGATGAAATAGGAGGTGCGCGGCGGCGGCGTTCTTTGCGCTCAGACAAGCGTTAACACGCAGGCGCTGGTACGTTGCGATGGATGGTGTTTCGAGGAAAACGGCGTACGAGTCAAGTAAGTTCACAAAGAAAATCGAAGGCGGCATGATGCCAGTTCTTTCGTTAACCAATCTTGCAGAAACTCACCATCTGCACGCGCCCGCTCTCGGACAAGCTGCCTGGCCTCATGGTGAAAATTGATTGCAGTTTTATCATTCATCTGCAGCAATAAATCAAAACCAAAAGTCATGTCTCCGTCGCTATCCTTACCGATTGTTTCTGCGCATTCAATTTCAGCAATGTCTGTGCATCGAACTTGAACTTTGCCATCGCCTCTCGCGAGCGTGCATGATGCGCGGTTGAAAATCCAGCTGTAGCGACCTGTCCGCACTTGGCGTAGATAGATAAAAACGGTGACAACCGTGATCGAGATACAGGCGAACCAAAGTAATGCTTCGACTGGTACTGGCGTGCTTGACTTCAAAAAGAAAGCCGCAACAAACGTTGAAACAAATGTGGAAACGCCGAGTGCAAGTCCACCAACCTCCAGCGGGCTCGTTTCAGTCATCGTCAAACGCCAACCATGCTGATCGTCGCGCTGTAAAAATACATCGCGCATAAGCTCGCCTTTGCGCAGGCCCACCATCGTCATGTAGCCCAATCGGAGCATCGCCAGGCCCACCAGATTGAATGGTGTCAGAAACATGAGAATCATCATGGTGGAAGGCTGCAGGCCACGCCGACGAATCGCTTCCTCAGGCGCGTAGGGGTTAACGTAGGCGGTGACAGTTTCTCCGGCCTGAAATTTTTCACACTGCATTTTAGATCGATCACCTCGTTCGCTTACTCTTCGCGTGGCGTAGAAGCGATTGCTTTGATAGGTTTTATCCTCCACCACATAGTCGTATGTGATGATGCGAACACTTTTCTAGTCGGCATCCGGATTCGTTTCCGCAACTATCTCGCATGACACGAGGCGAGCCTCTACGGGTTTGAAAATAAGCGAGCGGATTTCTTGGCTTAAAACCGGCAGTAATTGCCAATCAAAAACGACGACAAAGCCAATCCAAACTACGGTAAATACAACCAGGCCCCAGCTGATGCGCTGTAATAGCGTTCGACTGATTGCGTATGGCTTAAGATCACCCGTTTTATTTTCATGCATGCAAGCAATTGTCCTGTCGTTACATTTTTGATTTGATCATCATACAAACCAGAAGCAGATTCCTCGCGCCAAAAACCGAGTTCGGAATGACTGTTCAGTAGGTCACGTTGCGCAGCTACGTGACATCGGTGGTTCACTAGCCTGCATATTTCACCGCTAATCCAGAAATAAGGTCGGCGTTCTCTCTGTAAGCCGCGTTGATATTGGTGTCAAAGCCAATCAATTGAAGCCAATCCAGGGAGAACACCGATGCCAAATTGTACCGAGGATTTTTCATCAGAGCGACTCGAATTTGGGCACCTC
>JANMQR010000400.1:0-13349 GCA_031370625.1 Burkholderiales bacterium
GATGCATCGCGAAAGCAACGCCAACGTTAATGCGCAAAAGTCCTTTCGGCTGTGCGCTAAACCGGGTGACCTCGGCTTCCGCCTCTTCGATATCGGCGAGAATGCGTTTGGCGCTCGCAAAATAGGCCTCGCCTTCCGCAGTCAACGCAAGCTTGCGGGTAGTCCGATTCATCAGCCTGACGCCGAGGCGATCTTCCATCCGCGTCACCAATTTTGATAACGCTGATGGCGTCAGATCCAGATCGCGCGATGCGGCTGAGAATCCACCCAGCTCAACCGAGCGCACAAACGCCCGCATTTCTCCCGGCTTATCCAAAATTTTTCCTTCCGAAATACGCTATCAAAGAATCTCGTTTCGCCACATTATGCCCGTTGATAGCGCCTGCCAGAACTCGACTCGCAAACCCGCAGTTTGCCGACTTGGTCGATCGGCGCGCGGCGAGCGATATAATGGATGCCCCGAATAACTTGCGCTGAACAATATGAAACGTACTCGCCCAAAAGCAGCGCCGCCCGCGTCCAACAAGCCCACTGAATCACCGAAGACGCGCGAGCCTCGCCTCGCCCGCGATACCCAACAATTGATTACGCTTGCGTCGCATTGCGCGAAAGCCGGAAGCCGTTATGAAGATGTTTTTTGGGAGCGCGAGATTTTATCGCTCGCCGCGAAACTGATGGCCGCGGGCAAAGACGCAACCATCGAAGCGGCGCTGGATAGCACGCTGGGCACCACGGATAACGCAGAGCTCGATGCGCACGAAACGTTGTTGTCGTTTTGTGAATCGGCAGCGGAGTGGTCCAGCATTGATGTCGGTGGCGCAAAATTTGATACTTTGCTTATCGCCATGCCGATGGTCGCGTGGTCGCGTTATGCGATCCCGTCTGGACCGCTGGGCGAAAGCAATGATGCCAGCAGTAAAACGGCCCATGCACTCATGCTGGCATTGCACACGCATGTGCTGGCAGAAGGCGCGAGAACCTGCATGAGCCCATTCCTGTACAGCATTGATCAAATGCCGATCAGCTTTTCAGGTGTGCATAAACTTGCGCAAAAGCTTGCCCACGCCGCGATGAGCGATAAGCGTCCGAGTTTTGACAGCGCGAAATTACCGACCGCAGCCGATCTGCTCGCCGATGTTCGATTTTTAATCGTTGGCGTCAGTGTGCGCGAAGATGCACCGCTGTTTCGCTGGCAAGCGGACATGTCGCTCACGCGCGAGGCGTGCGCGAGCACGTGGACGAAACACGCCAAGCCGCTCATGGCCAGCCTGTTGCCCGGATGCGAATTCGAATGCCTGCTGCCCGATGCGTATTTTGTGAGTTGCCGCGAGGCGGATCGCCGTGTGCGGCCTTACGCGATCCGTGCCGCCGTTTCTTTTCTGGAAAACACCCTGAAAGTGAAGCCAGAAAAAGTCCATGCGGTGGTTGCCGCTGTGGGTGAAAAAGCGGTCAGCGAATTTCGCATCAGCTTTATTACACCGGGGCAAAGTGACGTGGTGCATGGCTCCATCTGGCCGGTCTTTTCCGCCGAGGAAGATGAAACTGAAATCATTCGCGTATTGCGTGAATGCAAGTTGAGCCGCATCACCACGCCGGATGGCATGTTCGATCCGGAGCACTGCGATGATTGCGGCGCGCCGCTATTCGCAAACGAAGATGGCGAAATGGTGCATCCTGCGTGGCCGGATGATACGGAACATACGGCGGCGCATTATCATTAATTCTGTTTTCACTTGATTAGCTTGTCGGTAATTTCCGCCCTTCCGCTAACTACCCCTTCCCCTGCAAGGGGAAGGCCGGGATGGGGTACATGGCATATGTGTACGAACCAATTATTTCGCGATCATACGAGTGGAAGATTTGAAGTGACCTCCACATCGCCGCCCCCATCCCAGCCTTCCCCCGCAAGCGGGGGAAGGAGCTACAACCGAGATGCGTACGCTACGGCTTTAACGCGTCATATAAAAACGGCAAACTCTCGTCCATGCGGTAATCGACGCCTGAATGGGTGTCATTAAATTCTTCATAACAGTGTTGGATGCCGGCAAGCTTTAGCCGTTTGGACAAAATCCGTGCGCCGTAGTGAATGTGATATTGATCGCGCCAACCGCAATCAATAAAAATACCGTGTAGCGATTTCAGCTGCGCCTTGTATTTCTCGACCAGATTAATCGGGTCGTGCTTGAGCCAATTTTTCCAGCGCGATTCGATGCGCTCGCCGGTTTCCAAATTAAACGGCAGCCTGAAACCAAGCGGGGCTTTCGGATCAGGATCGTAAGTCGCGGCCATCGCCACCAGCATCAGCGCGTGACCCTCGCTTTCATTGAGCCGTTCTTCGCGCCACGCGTGTGCCAGGAAGTTTTTGATGCGTCCGTCGTCCAAGCCGGCCTCCACGTTTTTTTCCTCAGCGAGCACATCAATTACGCCCTTCACGCGCTTTTTTGTTTTGTGTTTGGTGAGTTCGGTCAGCGTGCGCGGCCAATCACTCATGTAGACAAAATCAAAGTAGGCGTCGCCTGAATGGCTCGCCACGGCACCCCAATATTTTGCATACTTCATGCCATGAATAATCGCGCCGTACCCACCGGATGATTTGCCAATGCAGCCGCGATGATCCCGCGACGCGAGGGTGCGAAACTCTTGATCAACAAACGGAATCAATTCACGCGTTAAATAATCCGCGTAATCACCAACCGCAGATGAATTGATGTATTGATTGCCGCCAAGTGCGGTAAAGCAATCGGGAAAGACAATAATCGCGGGCCCCATTTTGCGCTGATGGATCAGGCGCGCAACACGTTCGGGCACGTTCTCATCAAAGCCACGCCAATTCACGTGCGACAAGCCGGATCCGGTAAAGCCAACCAGATCGTAGAGCACCGGAAAGCGCTGCGTGGGGTGCTGATCGTATTGCGGCGGCAGCCACACAGTCAGCGCGCGCCGATGCGGATCACCAAGCAATTTCGGGATGCTGGCGCGAAGTATTTTCGAGTCAAATTCAAGGGTGACGATGCGGCCCATCGGCCAGCGCGGACGTTTCAATGCCATGTTGCACTCTCCAAAAATTAGTGATGACATGATTCTAGCCGTGATTGAGGGATGCCCACACTCGCGGCTTTTGTGCGCGCACCTGATAAAATCACCGATCACCATAAGGAGAAATAAATATGACGATCTCGATGTATCAAGCGTCCGCGCCTGCTTTTACCCGAATGCTGGTTCAACTCAAAGTGATTTTGGACAAAGCCGCCGCGACTGCTGCTGCCAAAAAAGTGGATGAAAGCGTTTATTTGTCCGCGCGGCTGTATCCCGATATGTTGCCGATGGGTCGTCAGATTCATATCGCCTGCGATTTCGCCAAAGGCTGTTGCGCACGTTTGGCCGGATTGGAAGTTCCAAAATATGAAGATAATGAAGTCACGTTTGCGGATTTTCAGGCGCGCATTGATAAGACCATCGCCTATGTCGCCACCTTTTCGGCGGAGCAAATTGATGGCCAGGAAGATCGCGATATCAACCTCACCGTGGCCGGCCAACCTGTCACGTTTAAAGGTCAGGCGTATCTGATTCACATGGCGCTACCCAACTTTTACTTTCACTTAACCACCGCTTATGCGATTCTGCGTCACAACGGGGTTGAGATCGGCAAGGGCGATTTCCTCGGCGGCCGCTAACCAAGCGCGATGATATGAAATTGCGACATCCACTTAAATCAGTCACCGGATTTGTTAGCACGCTCGCGATGTTGGGCGTGCTCGGCTACGTGGGTGTCGCCGCATTTTTCTACTGGGCGCAGGACAACATCGTGTTTCGTCCCGACACACTGCCCGCGACCTACGAATTCAAATTACCGAACGTTAGCGAAGTAAAAATTCCGGTTGAAGGCGCGACGCTTTCAGCGCTGCATTTCAAGCAACCCAGCGCGAAAGGCGTGGTGTTTTTTCTGCACGGCAACGCGGGCAATCTCGCTTCATGGGTGCGCGACACCAATTTTTATCGCCGCAGTAATTACGATTTATTCATGATCGATTATCGCGGCTTTGGCAAAAGCACGGGCCGCATTGAAAGCGAAGCGCAGCTGCACGCGGATGTTCTGGCCGCCTGGAAAATGATCGCGCCGCAATATGAAGGCAAGAAGCGCGTTATCTTCGGCCGCTCGCTTGGCACCACACTTGCAACAAAATTATCAACCGAAGTCGCGGCCGATTGGACGGTGTTAGTGTCACCGTTCTACAGCCTGGAAGCGATGCGTCAACAGCATTACCCTTGGCTGCCGGGTGCCTTGATGAGATACAAATTCACCACCAACGAGTGGCTTCCCAACGTGAAAAATCCCGTCACGATTATTCACGGCAATATCGATACGCTGATCAATATTTCCCAAGCCGAACGCCTGAAATCCATCGCCCCTAAAGTGGAGCTTATCGAGATTCCCGGTGGCGATCATGTCAACTTGCACCAGCTATCGACCTACCTTGATGCGTTAAGTGATCGGCTAGTCAAACTCTAGCACTGGCGAGGCTTTCCAGACTATTTTTTCCTGAGAAGCCCGCCTCGCCTAGTGTTTATCTAAGCCTAAACGGCACCGGGTAAGTCACCACGCTCGCATTCCCGTCTTTGTCGTACGCCTCAACGCCAAAGAACACATTGTCTTTCGATACACCTTTCACGGTCGCTCGCGTGACGTTGCCGACGTCTCTAGTGTTCTGCCAAAACGGTGCTGTGGTATCCCGCCACACGATGCGATAGCCCGCAACATCAGGCTCTGCATTCGCTTTCCAGCGCAGGGTCGAATCGTTTTCCAGCGTTAGTGTTTCCATCTGCACTTCACGCGGCGCGGCGGGGCCATTTGCCAGCGCGGCGAGGGCGACCGCGTTGACGCGTGCGACTTTCGCGATGTAATCAAAATCAATGAACTCGGGCAGATCACCAAATTGCACGCCGTTTTCAATGCGTGGCGTTTGATGTTGATGACGATAATCTTCGATCGGTTCGGTCATGCGCACCGAGGCATAGCCTGCGTCCAGGAATGGGCTGTGATCACCGCCGCGCAGGTAACGATCACGGCGATAAATCAAATTCACTTTCATGTCGGGCAAATGTCGCTCGGCGCTCGATTTGATAAATCGCGCAAGCTGTCGCGTCGGGAAATCATTCTCGCCACCACTTCGCAGTAACGTCAACGCTTCGTCTGACATTTCTTTGCTTGGGTTAACGCCTTCGGCAAACAAGCGGACCTGATCGCGCACCACCGTGCCATCAGCGCCTTTGGTGTTGCCGATAATATCGTTGGTAATCATGCCGGCAACGTTGAGGCCTTTCGCCTTTGCCGCCTTCGCCCAGAATGTCGCGCCGATCAAGCCCTGCTCTTCGCCTGCGACCGTCATAAAAACCAGCGTGGCATCGAACTGATATCTCGACATAACACAAGCAAGCTCCATGACCGCTGCCGTTCCCGAAGCATCGTCGTTCGCGCCCGGTGCCGCGGTCTCACCGTCAATCGGGCTGGATGGCATGGAGTCGTAGTGACCTGACACGACATACAGCCGATCTTTACTTTCCGCCTGGGTGCCAGGCAAGGTCGCGACCACATTCACAATCGCGGTCGGTTGCGGAATGCGCACCGCCTGCTGTGCAATGTTTTCATCAAACTCCACTTTCATTCGCCCGCCATTTTCCTTGGCGCATTTTTCAAGTTCAGATTTGATCCAACGGCGCGCAGCACCAATTCCACGTGTATCGCTCTTGGTGTCTGACAGCGAATTGCGAGTTTCAAAACTGACGAGCTTGCGAAGCGTCGCTTCGATTCGCTTGGCGGAAATTTCAGCGGCAATTTTTTGCAATGCGGGATTCGGTTTGCTGTCTTGCGCGAACGCGACTGGCGCGAGCGCGATTCCAAGAATGAGTGCAAAAGCAGGTAAAGAGTTTTTCACGCGGGCTCCTTTTTTTGAGAAAGAGAGCTTAGCTGAAAAACAGTGTCCGCCGGTAGTTCTTGATCAAAGCTTGCGGTTTAAATCAATCACGCGCACGCGCTCTTTGCGCTCAACTTTTCCACGCATCAGCGTCAGCTCCGCAGTATTGCCTACGCCGACACGATCAAGTTCCGCCACAAAAGTGGACAGCGTTTCTGTGCTGCGGCCATTGACGGCAGTAATCACATCGCCAAGCTCGCCGGTACGGCGCGAGTACGGCTGCAATCCGGCTTCGTCCGCGGGTGTACCGCGTACGACTGATTCCATCACCACGCCTTTGATGTTGTTGCGTGCAACCAACCCTGGATCAACATAGCGCGCGCCAATGCCCGGAATCGAGGCGACGCCGCGCGCAATGAGTTGTGGCACGACACGATTCACCAGGTCCGCCGGAATCGCAAAACCCACACCAGCAGATGAGCCGCTAGAAGAACGAATCGCCGTATTCACGCCAATCAAGCGGCCCGCGCTATCGAGCAGCGGCCCGCCGGAGTTGCTTGGATTAATCGCCGCGTCGGTTTGAATCGCGCCGGAAATTTCAGCGTAATCCTGCGTCGGCAAATAGCGATCCACCGCGGAAATAATGCCGGTCGTTAATGTTCGAGAAAGCCCAAACGGATTGCCAATCGCAATCACGCTCTGCCCGACTTTTAAATCACGCGACGCGCCCAGTGGAATGGGTCGCAGATTCTGTGGCACTTGTATTAGCTGCACCACTGCCAGATCGTATTGCGGCGCACGCCCCACCACGCGCGCGGGAATAGGCTCCTTGCCTGCGTCAAGCTGCACCAGCACGCGCTGCGCATTCGCGACCACATGATTGTTGGTCACCACGTGGCCCTTAGCATCCCACACGAAGCCGGACCCTGCGCCCTGCGAGATGCCCACATCTTCACCAAAAAAACCCTGGCGCACCAGGCTTTCGGTAGTGATGTATGCGACCGAAGGCGCGGTCTGATCGAACAGATTGATCATTGCGCGTTCAGGCTCCAACAGCGCAGCACGCGGCGTGACCAAGCGCGGCTCAATTGCCCTTTCAGCTTTCGATTCGGGCGCACGCTGCGACCACACTGCACCTACTAGCGTGGCTAGGAATACGACTAAAAATATTTTTTTCATTTTCTTAACAAGAATTCTTTTGATGTTGTTGTAGACCGATAAAACCGAAAAAGATTCGCAAGCAGCCGGTTGTCAGGCTATGCCTAGCCAATGGGCTTAATGGGCTTAATGGGCTTAATGAGCTTCAGCACAGCCGCTTGCCCGCCGCCGGGCAGATCTTCAATTTCTCTTGCCACCGCATGCCAACCTTCATGTGCATAAAACTGTCTCGCTTGCAGATTGTCTTCATAGACGTGCAGATAAAGCTGCGTCGCATTGTGTTGTCGCGCCCAGCGCGCAGCCGCGTCAAGCAATAACTTGCCAATGCCGTTTCCGCGTGCCGGTGGCAACACATGGAGATTATTCACATACGCGCCCAGCTCCTTTTCAGGACCCATTTCAATACAGACAAAGCCGATCGCGGCTGATTCGAGAGTCGCCAAATATATTTCGCCCAATCCTGCAGCAAGTTCCGGCACGTGCGCCTGCCAGTGGCGCAAACGATCAGCCTCTACTTGGTAATCCAAATAATCATCCGTAAAAATACCGCGATAGGTGGCCCGCCAACTCGCCGTGTGGACGGCGGCGATGGTTTGCGCAATTTTGTTTGCATCAAAAATTTCCGGAAATGCCATATTCACTTTCCTCAAAATCTCAATTCGAGTCAGGCGCAAAATTTTCCCATTAATCGCTATTATCGCTACAACCCCGAAACGGAGCAAAACATGCGCGTTCGCGATTGCAACTGGATGATGATTGAAGAATATCTGAAGCATGATGATCGTGCGGTGTTGCCCATCGGCTGCACCGAACAGCACGCGTATTTAAGTTTAAGTGTGGATTCCATCGCTGCCGAAAACGTCGCCACCGAAGCCGCAGAGCCGCTCGGCGTGCCGGTGTTTCCGGTGCTGCCATTCGGTCATACACCAACGTTTATGGCCTATCCGGGCACAGTCACGTTGCGCATCGATACACTCATTGCAGTAGCGCGCGATGTGCTCGACAGTTTGGCCACGCACGGCTTCAAACGAATCTTGATCGTCAACGGCCACGGCGGCAATGCACCTGTTGCAAATTTTTTAGGCGAATGGATGGCCGACAATCCAGGCGTAAAAGTGAAATTTCACAACTGGTGGAACGCGCCAAAAACCTGGGCGAAAGTGATGGAAATTGATCCGGTCGCATCGCACGCATCATGGATGGAAAATTTCCCCTCCACGCGGATTAAAGGTGTGAAACAACCGACCCATCAACGCGAATCAATTGACTACGCGAAATTGAAATTGCTTAACCCGAAAGAGACGCGCGAATATTTGGGCGATGGAAATTTCGCGGGCTTGTATGAAAAACCGGATGCGGTAATGGCAGAACTTTGGGAAGTCGCTGTGGCAGAAACACGTGCATTGATTGAGGGGCCGTGGGGTTAGCCGCGCCAATATCGGCGCGGGCTTTTCAATGCGGAATACGTGCTACTCGTTGCCATCAACCAAAATTCAGCACCACATCCCACGCCGCCACGAGTGCATCGCGCTCCTGCTTGCCCGACGGCGCACCGTAGCGGGCGACCAATGTTTCTTTCGCGTTGGTGGCCGCAAACAATCGGTCTTTTTCATTCAGCGCTTCGCCTTCAAAGTACATTTGTGTGATCAGACGCGTGGCGCGGCCTTTGATGTCGAAGTGAATATGCGGCGGCCGTGACCAGCCATCCACGCCGGTGGGATAGGCAGCCGGCTTCACGGTCTTGAAGCGATAGTTACCATCGGTGTCGGTGCGGATTTTTGCGTAGCCCTCGAAATTCGGATCGAGCGGTATCGCGCTTTGATCCCCAATATGACTGTAGCGACCAACAGAATTGGCTTGCCAGATTTCCAGCACCGCATTGGCAACAGGCTCGCCGCGAAGGTTCATCACGCGACCGCTGACATACACAATTTGCCCTAATGCACGACCTGCACGACCTGCGCGACCGTTCTTGCCCGCTATCACCGTCAGATCGGCGTCTTGGTCACGAGGTAACGTCATCGGAAAAAACGGCCCCAGCGCCTGCTCCGCCGTTGCCCGCGCAGTTGTCCCAATAAGCGCCTGCTGCGCGAAAGCAGAGGACATAACACCGGCCATTGCTGCGCCGGTTAGCGCCGCAGATGCAGTCAGCATATTACGGCGGGTGATGCTGGTTTGTTGGCTGTGGCGGGGCACATGAATATGGTAATGATGATTTTCTTCGGTCGCTGCAGTTGGTTTCAGCATGGGGTCTCCTCCGGTAAGCGGATTGATAAAAAGAAAAGTAAACCCTAGCACTGGCGTGGCGTTTCAGGAATTTATGCTCGGTAGTCCCCGCCAGCGCTTGAGTTTAATCAAACTACATTTCGGCTATCGGGTGCGGTAGCTGCGACGCGCGATGTTGGTCACACAGTCTCTGAAGCGTGCGGAGAGTTTGCCTTCAGCTGTATTCGCATCGGCAGCGGCCTGGTAATACGCGTTTGAACCCTTGCCGAAGGATTCGATGTCCTTGCTGCGACCGACCCAGATAAGCGAGTCAAGGTTGCTGCCGTAGAACGGCGACAGGATCTCGGCTTTGTAGCCTTTCGGCTCAACGAGCACGTTGAAATCTTTCATGATGTCCAGATATTTGGTCATCGTGCAGCTGTCCTTTAGCTTGAATTCGATTACGTCAAGATAGTCGGCGGACGCAATCAATGGACAAGCGAGCGCCGAGAGTAAGACAAGTAAGGGTACAATTTTGAACATTCTTTTCATTTTGTAAGCTCCTGATTGGGGTTAGTTTGGAAAATCAATGTCGGCAACTTTGCTGGCGTGATGCATTACTAAAAGCGGTCGCCAGCTACCGCTTCAAAAATTCAAGTCAGTGTTGCTTACAGGTTTGCTTACAGGTTTACGGCCCGATACCATCACCGCATTGACACTCGCAAAAAATCCGCTCGCCGTGACTGCCGCACGCGACAAACTCGCCTGCCAACGCCACCGCTCCTCGGCATCCAGCACACCCTCAGCGAACGCTTCTTGGGCGATGTCATCCAGCCGCAAAATTTGCCGCGCATCGGCAACATCGGTGGTGAATATCGGCTGCACGTTGAGCTCAATATCGAGTAGCCTGTGGCGGTGGAACATCCGATTAAGCAAGCGTCCGGAATAAGGGTTGTTCATCATCTGTGCTGCGTGAAACTGCGCAAGTCGTCGCTCCAGCTCGATTTCATCAACGTCAAAACTGAGCGTCGCCCAATCGGTATCGATCACCACCAGCGCGCCACCCGGCATGGTCACGCGCAACATTTCTGCAAACGCGCGGTCGGGATCGAGTAAATGTTGAAACATGGCCTCACTGCGGCTTGCATCAAAAAAATCTGTCGCCCACGGCAGCGCGGTCGCGTTCGCGTGATGGTGCGAGACCCAGCCATTTACGTTACAGGCGACGGCATGCGCGTCGGCCGCTTTAATCATGGCCTCGTCGTAATCAACGCCGTGCGCCTCGCCACTCTTGCCCACCATCCGTCCGAGCTCAACCGTATCAATCCCGGGGCCGCAACCCAGATCAAGCACGCGTTGGCCGACCTTGAGTGCCATCGCCTCAAAGCTCTGCTGCTTGATTGACGCCAGCGAGGTTGGTGGTAACCCGGCTTGTTCGGCATTCTGAGAATCTTCGCGTACACACATGTTTCGGTTTCCGGTTTTATCGATAATGCGATCAACGTTGCTAGTGCTGTTAATGATTCAGGCGACGGTGCGCGACGATTGAGCCATTTGTTGATCAGCAAGCGCATAGTCCACTTCAGCCAGCAGCGAGATGCCGCTTAAAATCAGCAAGGTTATGCAGGCACCGGTTAAGAGCGCAGCGATACGGGTGGTGAGATTGGTTTTCATGGCCTTATCCTTCAGAAAATTGCACCGAAGTGCGTTGGTTGATGACGTTAGGTTTGCTGTGACTGAACTATCTGCCTGAAACCCGTTAAGGTCTTTGGGCGCGTCCTTAAATGTTCTGAATCGCGTCCTGAATCGCGTCCTGAACACAAAATTCGCCGTTGTCGTAACATGCGTCAACAAGGGGCACAGAGACCTACCGTCAGAGGGAGTGAATGTCCGCAGCCAATATCTCCGCCAACGATGACGAATTAGCGTTCGAGCAATGCGTCATTCGCCGCGATACCCGGCAGCTACTGGTGGACGGCGAGCCCGCCAAGCTCGGCGCGCGCGCGTTTGACTTGCTGCTGGTGTTGATTGCGCATCGCGATCGCGTGGTGAGTAAAAACGAGCTGCTTGACCTTATCTGGCCCGGACTGGTGGTGGAGGAGAACAACCTGCAGGTGCAGGTTTCGGCATTGCGCAAGCTGCTTGGCCCACAAACAATTTCCACCATTCCTGGCCGCGGCTATCGCTTTACCGCGACACTTGGTGCGGCCAAATCGACTACAGCCGCGCCAGACCCGGCGGGCCTCGCGAGCACTAGCACCTCAATCATGCAGTTAACCGATGGCCGCCCGGAACGCCGAGCACCAGATCGCATCCGGGAGCCACCCGCGCTATTCGGCCGCGACAACGACCTCGCCGCGCTTACCGATCTGATGAGAACTAATCGGCTTGTCACCATCACCGGTGCCGGTGGCATCGGTAAAACCGCGCTGGCGCAGGCATTGACCCGAACCATGGCACCGGCGTATTCGCATGGTGTGGGGCTGGTCGATCTGGCCCCGCTTACTGACGCAGCGCAGCTTGCCCCGACCATCGCCAGTGCATTGCAAGTCACGCTCGGCGGTGTGGAAGTGGATGGCAGCCCATGTGACCGCGAGCGCAATCCGGACGACACCGCACTTGCACTAACTCAAGCGCTGGCGGACCGACACATGCTGATCGTGCTCGACAACTGTGAGCATCTCATCCAACCAGTAGCGAGGCTGGTGAGCGCGCTGCTGGCTAAAGCGCCCAAGCTGTATTTTCTCGCCACCAGCCAAGAGCCGCTAAAACTTCAGCCAGAACAAATTTATCGCGTCGCCACGCTCGACGTGCCCAAAATAACCACGCTCGTTGAAGCGCGGCAGGCAGGTGCGGTGCGCTTGTTTGAAAATCGCGCACACGCCGCCGATGCACGCTTCGTGCTCAACGAAAGCAATATCGCCGCAGTGGTGGATATTTGCGCCCAGCTTGATGGCATTGCGTTGGCGATTGAGCTTGCTGCGGCACGGGTGCAGCTACTCGGCGTGCAGGGTCTGCGTGACCGTCTGGGTCAACGCTTGTTTGTGCTCAATGGGGGCTCGCGCGTGGCCACGCCGCGCCACCGTACTTTGCGCGCAGCGCTCGATTGGAGCCACGCGTTATTATCGGCGGAGCAGCAGGCCGTATTCCGTCGCCTCGGCGTGATGTCCGGTTCATTCGGCCTCGATGCTTCGCAGCAGGTGGCAGCCTTTGCGGAAATCGATGAATGGGCGGTGCTCGATCATCTGGGCGCGCTGGTTGAAAAATCGTTGGTCACAGTCGAAGCGAACGAAACTGGCGAAATGCGTTACCGCATGCTGGAGACGATGCGCCAGTTTGCATTGGAGCGCCTCGAAGAATCGGGTGAGCAAACCGCCACCTGCGAGCGGCATCTGAGGTATTTTTAGCGCTAGCCGAGGAAGCCAAACCGCAGCTACTGAAAGCGACCCAGGGCGCGTGGCTGGATCGGCTCGATTACGACCGCGACAATCTATTCAGCGCCCACGCGTGGTGCGATCAGGTGCCGGACGGCAGCGTACGCGGCTTAAAACTGGTGAACGCATTGATGCGCTATTGGCTGAGCCGTGGGCTACTGGTGCAGGGACACCAAGCCTACCTTCACGCACTGGCGAGACCCGCTATTGATGGCGAGGCATATCAACATTTGCGTTGCGAAGGATTGCTGAACGCGGGCTGGTTGTGCTCGTATCGCGGCCTCGACAATGACGCACTAAGATTACTGACCGACGCCGTGGCACACGCCCGCGGTGGCGGCTTTAACAAACTACTCGCCAACGCGTTGGCGCGACTCGGTTTCGTCAGCTTGAGTTTGCATGACCGTGGCAGCGCTCGCGTTCATCTCGAAGAAGCGGTCACGCTGTCGCGCCTGCTCGCCGACGAGCCGTGGCTGGTTGGGCTGGCCTTGTCCAGTCTCGCGGAACTGGAGCGCCTTGAGGGTCATATCGACGTGGCCGAGGCACTTTACGAAGAGAGCCTCCGCCACGTTCGCACCACCGGCGACCGCCTGCGGACGATGATCGGATTAAATAATCTGGCGATGGTCGCGGTCGCCAC
>JANMQR010000403.1:0-8664 GCA_031370625.1 Burkholderiales bacterium
TTTTGCGATACCCATCAAGCATTTGGACACAGTTGATGGGTATCGCAAAAAACCGCTCCACCCATCCCACAATCATGAATATTAAGCAATTACCAATTACTTAAACCCCACGCTTCACCATCATTTCTTTAATCTTGCTAATCGCCAACGATGGGTTCAAACCTTTCGGACACACATCAACGCAATTCATGATCGTATGGCAGCGGAACAAACGATACGGGTCTTCGAGATTATCGAGTCGTGCATTGGTTGCTTGGTCGCGCGTATCGGCGATGAATCGATACGCGGCGAGTAGGCCTGCGGGGCCGACAAATTTATCCGGGTTCCACCAGAAGGATGGGCACGATGTCGAGCAGCAAGCGCACAAAATACATTCGTACAAACCGTCGAGCTCCAAACGATCCGTGGGGCTTTGCAGACGCTCGGTTTCGGGCGGCGTATCGTGGTTGATCACGAACGGTTTAATCGAATGATATTGCTTGAAAAACTGCGTCATATCGACGATCAAATCGCGAATAATTGGCAAGCCCGGCAGTGGTTTCAACACCACCGGCTCTTTCAAATCAGACATTTTGGTGACACACGCCAAACCATTTTTACCGTTGATATTCATCGCATCAGAGCCACACACACCTTCGCGGCATGAGCGACGCAGCGCGAGCGTATCGTCAATGGATTTAATGCGAATCAGCGCATCAAGCAGCATGCGATCTGATGGCTCAAGTGCGATATCGTATTCCTTGAAATACGGTTTCTGATCCTGATCTGGATCGTAGCGAAGAATTTTGAATTTCATGATTGTGTCCGTTCTTTAATAAGTACGAGCTTTGGGCGCGAACGATTCCACCGTCAGCGGATTCAAATTCACCGGCTTGTATTCGATTTTGTCAGTGCCCTTGTACCAGAGCGAATGCTTCAACCAATTCTCGTCATCGCGGCCATTTACGAAGCCGGGACGATCATGGAAATCTGCGCGGTCATGCGCGCCGCGAGTTTCCTTGCGATTCTCGGCAGAGACCATCGTTGATACGGCGACCTCAATCAAATTCTGCAATTCAAGTGCTTCAATGCGTGCCGTATTAAAGGTTTTGCTCTTGTCTTTGATTTCCAAACGCTCAGCGCGCAACGCGACTTCCTTGATTTTTTCAACGCCCTTGGTGAGCATGTCCGGAAAGCGGAATACACCGCAATGCGCCTGCATGGTTTGACGCATCGCGTCCCCTACGCCATGTACGCTTTCGCCGTCTTTCTGATTTTCAAGTTTAGCCAAACGATCTAGCGAGGCCTGTCCTGCATTGGCGGGCAGCTCTTTATGATTCGGATTTTGTTTGATGAATTCAATCATCGAGTCACCCGCTGATTTACCCATCACCAACAAATCAGTCAGTGAATTGGTGCCGAGACGATTCGCGCCGTGAATTGATGCGCAACCAACTTCGCCCGCTGCATAAAAACCGGGCACGACCGCATTCGGATTACCATCTTTAGGCACGACCACTTCACCCAAATAATTGGTCGGAATACCACCCATTTGGTAATGGCAAGTTGGCACCACGGGAATCGGTTCTTTGATCGGATCGACGTTCGCGAACTTCACTGCAATTTCGCGAATGCCGGGCAAGCGTTTGTTAATAACTTCAGGGCCCAGATGATCGAGCTTCAGCAAAATGTAATCTTTATTCGGGCCCGCGCCGCGACCTTCTTTAATCTCAGTCGCCATCGCGCGTGACACCACATCGCGCGACGCCAAATCTTTCATCGTTGGCGCGTAGCGTTCCATAAAACGCTCGCCATTTCCATTCAACAAAATCCCGCCCTCGCCTCTGACGCCTTCGGTAATGAGCACACCTGCACCGGCAACACCGGTCGGGTGAAATTGCCAGAATTCCATATCTTCCAGCGGAATGCCCGCACGCGCCGCCATGCCAAGACCATCGCCGGTATTGATAAATGCATTCGTCGATGAAGCGTAAATTCGCCCCGCGCCGCCGGTAGCAAACACGGTTGCCTTCGCCTGGAAAATCATGGTCTCGCCAGTTTCCATTTCCATCGCGGTTACGCCGAGTACATCACCCGCTTCGTTGCGAATCAAGTCGAGCGCCATCCACTCCACAAAAAATTGCGTGTTCGCAAAAACATTACGCTGATAAAGCGTATGCAGCATCGCATGGCCGGTGCGATCCGCTGCGCAGCATGAACGCTGCACGGGTTTCTCACCAAAGTTTTGCGAATGTCCGCCGAACGGGCGCTGATAAATTGTGCCGTTTTCGTTACGATCAAACGGCATGCCGAAATGCTCTAATTCGCGCACCGCTTCAGGTGCCTTTTTGCACATGAATTCAATCGCATCCTGATCGCCGAGCCAGTCAGAACCCTTGATGGTGTCGTACATATGCCAGTGCCAATTATCCTCGCCCATATTGCCGAGCGACGCACCAACGCCGCCTTGCGCGGCCACCGTGTGTGAGCGCGTGGGAAATACTTTTGACAGCACCGCGACTTTTAAACCGGCGGTGGAAAGTTGGAGCGCAGCACGCAAACCTGAACCACCTGCGCCGACCACAACTGCATCATATTTTCTGACGGGAATAGCCATTTAAAAATGCCTCAATATTATTTGGGAAAAAGTAGCGCCACCATAGACGTTACTGCCCCCAAAGAATTGCAATCGACCAAATCGTAAATGCGAACAGCGCAAGTATTACCAGCACCTGTAACGAGAGACGGATCGACACAGGTTTGACGTAATCCATCAACACATCGCGAATGCCGATCCATGCATGGTAGTAAACCGAAATCAAAAATAACAGCGCGAGCACGCGGAAAAGCTGTCCACTGAAAAGATCTTTCCAGTCGGCGTAGGTCACATTACTTTTGAGCATGAAGTAGGCAAAAATTACCACTGCGAAAATCGCCATAATGACGGCCGTGACCCGCTGCGCCAGCCACTCGCGCCATCCGTAATGCGCGCCTACCGGCTGCATGTCTGTTTTATCGGACTTCACCATATGCGTGCTCCGATGATTGCAGTGGTGATCGCACCCAAAACGAACACAACGATAGAAGAGGTTCGCGCGGCAGCCAGATTCATGCCGATATGAAGATCAAGTAGCAAGTAGCGAAGACCGGCATAAAAGTGATGAACAAACGCCCATACAAATCCGAGCATGATGAGTTTCACCAATGGGAATGTCGTCAATACGTTTTTCCAGAAATTAAATCCGGATTCCGATTTCAGCGAGCCTTGCAAGAGATACAGGGTCAACGGAATTAAAAACAAAAACATCACGACGCCGGTGATCCGGTGAAAGATCGACACTAGAGCCGGCAGCGGGAGATTAAGCAGGTTAAGGTCGTAATACTTGGGGCGGGCTTTGGGAGTGGCTGACATTTTTAAACCTTAGTGTTTAGCCGTTGGGCTTAAATCTTTGTGGGCTGAAATCTTGTCGTTGCGCAGACGGTGTCTCATCAGACGTATGTTGCACCGCAATACTAACGATTATTTTAATCCCAAATTTCTATAGATGCACTAGCCGAGCGCCCTTTCGCAACCTGCATGTGCATCTACACTAAAACTATGAAAGGCTGCAATGCGCGTTCATGAAAGGTTCTAACTTGTTGAACTTAAAAGAATAATAAAAATTCATTTATTGATCCGGAGAGGCATACAAAACCAGTTGCAGCAATATGACTATTGATATCATAATATGATATCAAGACATCTCCGGTGATTTTATGGGCCTTTATGCCAGCACTGGCGAGCGCAAGTGGAAAGGCAATTATTCATGAATTGTATGAAACACCGCGGCTACACGGCACGCATCGATTACGATGATGAAAACAATATTTTCATCGGCATGGTGGTGGGAATGAAAGACACGTTGAGCTTTCATGGGGCCAGTGTGGATGAGCTGCGCGCGGATTTTGAATTCGCGGTGGACCACTATTTGGCATCATGCGCGGCCGAAGGCTTCAAACCTGAGCGACAAGCATCAGGCCGATTATTAATTCGCATCCCGCAGGAAACCCACGCCGCCGCCGCCATTGCCGCTGCGGGCGAATCGATTAGCTTGAACGAATGGATTGCAAGGGTGCTGGCGCGTGCGGTTGCGTGATGCATGCAATGCGTCGTCATTGCCGGATTAGCTCAATACACTATCGAAGCCGCGGATGAAACTGCACCACTTTTGTACCGGTATCTACTGTTAATTCATCGTCCGCAGTTTGCGAACCACACTCGTCACAACAGCTCCCGCAAGCCGAATCTCCCACTTGCCGTAAAGCGCCAAGGCGCTGCGCCATCGCTTTAAGGCCAATCTTGTTTAAGCCTGCCGCAATCACGCCGCGTAGCTTTTGTCGAACCGGATTCGGCGACAACCTAAACGCAACATGCAACGCCGCGAATCCCACAATAAATAAAATCACAATCGCCTCAATCATGTCACTACCCCCCGAGCCCAAACGCGAGTGCGACCCGGTAGGTGATGAACGACGCGAGATACGCGAGTCCGAACAAATACGCCGCCATTAAGATCGGATAGCGCCAGCTATTGGTTTCGCGTTTCACCACGCTTAACGTCGCCACGCATTGTGGTGCGAACACGTACCACGCCAAGAGCGACAACGCCGTGGCGATGCGCCAGGTGCTGGCAATCAGTGGGGCGAGCTGAGTCGCTAACTCATCGCCGGTTTGCGAGAGCGCGTATACGGTGCCGAGTGCGCCGACCGCGACTTCGCGTGCGGCGAGGCCGGGCACCAGTGCAATGCAAATTTGCCAGCTAAAACCAATCGGCGCGAAGATTACTTCAAGGCCGCGACCCATCAACCCTGCGGCGCTGTAATAAATCGCGGGCTGTGTAGCGTCTGCTGGTGGCGCAGGAAATGTTGATAGCGCCCACAACAAAATCATCAGCGACAAAATAATGGTGCCGACGCGTGTCATGAAAATTTTGGCGCGCTCCCAGAGTCCCAGGAGCAAATTCTGCAAATGTGGCCAATGATAATCGGGCAATTCCAGCATCAGCGGGTGATTGGTCTTGCCGGATTTTTGATTTGCGATTCCTTTGAAAACCCACGCCACGGCCATTGCAGAAACAATACCGGCGACGTACAAGGCGAACAACACCACGCCTTGCAAATTAAAAAATTGCCCCACGGTTTTATCGGGAATGAAGGCCGCAATAATGAGCGCGTAAACCGGCAAACGCGCGGAGCAGGTCATCAGCGGCGCAATCATAATCGTGGCAAGTCGATCGCGCGGATTCTGAATCGTGCGTGTCGCCATCACGCCGGGAATCGCGCAGGCAAAGCTGGATAGCAGCGGAATAAACGCCCTGCCCGACAAGCCCACGCGACCCATTAAACGATCCAGCAAAAATGCGGCGCGCGGCAAATAACCAGAATCTTCGAGTGCCAAAATAAAGAAAAACAAAATCAAAATCTGCGGCAAAAATACCAGCACGCTACCGACGCCACCAATAATGCCTTCCACCAGCAAGCTGCGCAGCATCCCTGCGGGTAGCAACGCGCCTAGATGCGCCCCGCCCCACGCCACGCTGTCTTTGATTAAATCCATCGGCAATTTCGCCCAACTAAAGACCGCCTGAAAGACCAGAAACATCAGCACCGCGAGCAGGATCAAACCGAACACCGGATGCAACACTACGGCATCGATTGATTCGGTGTAAGTGTCCTTGACCACGCGCGAATCCACACAAATTTTTAGCAGACGTTGTACTTCAGCGTGCGTTTCGGCTGGTGAAATTGGTGGTACGGCGGCTTGCAGTTCAGCAGGTTCGCCAGACGAATAATCGAGCTCGAAATTATCGATTGACGCCAGCAAATCAGCCACGCCGCCCACTCGTACTGCGATGGTTTCCACAACCGGCATACCGAGTTCACGGCTTAATTTTTCGCGGTCAATTTTGATGCCGCGCTTGATCGCCACATCGCTCATATTAAGTGCCAACAACATCGGCTTGCCGAGGCGTTTTAGTTCCAGCACCATGCGCAAATTAAGACTGAGATTGGTCGCATCGACCACGCAAACAATGCCCGCTGGCGTGGCTTCATCGCGCGCATGACCCATCACCACATCTCGGGTAATGGCCTCGTCCGGCGTGGTGGCGTTAAGACTGTACGCACCGGGCAAATCGAGCACATTCCATTTACGGCCGCGCGGCGAAATAAAGCTGCCCTCTTTGCGTTCGACCGTGACACCGGCATAGTTAGCGACTTTTTGGCGCGCGCCGGTGAGCCGATTGAACAGCGCAGTCTTGCCGCAATTGGGATTACCAACGAGCGCAATCAAAGTCGGCGCTGCGGTGCTCATGGCGAGCCCACCGTTGGTGCAGTTGTCGGCAACACCGAAATCATCGCCGCTTCAAATCGACGCAATGCAAACGTGGTTCCACCCACGCGCACCGCGATCGGCCCGCTGGCAAAAAATCCTTTGGCGGTGACGCGCACCGTTTCACCAGCGACAAAACCGAGTTCCAATAATCGTCGTGACACCTCCGCGTTCTTGCCTTGCGTGTTGACATCGGTGATGATGCCAAGCGCATTTTTTGGCAATTGATCGAGCGTGAGTGTGGCATCGGGTGGCATCGAGACGCTATTCACAATCGGTTACTTCAGCTTTGACAGTTTCGACATCAATCGCGCGGATCCCGCATACGGCTGCTGCAACCTGGATACGCGTGCCTCTGCGTGATCACGCGCCACACAATCCTTGCACAGCCCGTAAAGCGAGAGCGAATGGTCGCGAAGCTTGAAACCGTGTTGCTTCGCAAGCAGCATTTGCCGCTCTTCGATGGCCTCGTCAAAGAATTCCTCGACCTTGCCACAATCTGCGCACACCATGTGATCGTGATGCTCGCTCTGATTAATCTCGAACACCGCGCGATCACCTTCAAATTGGCGGCGAAGTAAAATCTTGGCATCGGCAAATTGCATCAGCACGCGATAAATTGTCGCCAGGCCGACGTCGAGATTTTCTTTTAATAGCAGCCGATAAACATCTTCCGCAGACAAATGTCGCACTTCACTGTGCTGGAACAATTCCAGAATTTTTAATCTCGGCAGCGTGGCTTTAAGGCCGGAGTCGCGAAGTTGCTGGGGAATTTCCATAGCTCGGCCTTAGATGCAATCGATTCTCAATATTGTTCGTAACCGCAATCACAATCGGCGGCGGTTTCGTTTTCCCGATACAAAAACAAATTACTATGCGTCATGTTTTTCACCACAAGGAGCACGCCATGAAAGGCGATAAAGTTGTCATCAAGCATTTAAACAAGCAACTCACCAACGAGCTGACTGCGATCAATCAATATTTTTTGCATTCACGCATTTATAAACACTGGGGTTTGGCCGCGCTCGGTAAAAAAGAATACGAAGAATCAATTGGCGAGATGAAACATGCGGATAAATTGATTGAACGAATCCTCATGCTCGATGGCCTGCCCAATTTGCAGGACATGCACAAAATTGCGATTGGTGAAACTGTTCCAGAGGCATTGTCAGCCGATTTAAAACTCGAATACGCGTCCCAAGCGGCCGTAAAAGATGCAATTGCGTTTTGTGAAACTGCGCGCGATTTTGTTAGCCGCGATATTTTTCAGATCATTCTTGATGACACCGAAGAGCACATCGACTGGATTGAAACGCAACAAGAATTGATCGTAAAAATCGGCATCCAGAATTATCTGCAAACCCAAATTGGTGAGGCTGAGTAAGACGCCCCGCTTGCACCAACAAGCACACCACGGCCTCACAGTTGAGGCCGTTTTTTATTCTTACTACATCGCCAGATTAAATCCACTACAACCGTTTTCCGCCGTTCGCAATTCAGCGACGTGATCTTTCACCACGCGCGTCGCCTCTTGTCTGCATTTTCCGCAGCATGTACCGACGCCCAATTCGCGGTGCAATTTTTTGTACGAGTTGCAGCCAAGCTCGACCGCATGGCGGATTTCGCGCTCGGTTACTGCATTGCAAATACAAATATACATATTTCACACACCCTTTAAATGCGCTTAAAAAACGATGACCAGGCGCGCGATTCATAATCGGTGAAGCATCGCTGGTGAACCATCATAACCATAATGCGAACGATTCGCAATAACTTTTACATTTTCCCGTAAAATTGTAAACACCAGCATTTACGGTCATCTACAACACAAACTGCTTGCAAACGCCCGTATATATTAGGGTTAGTCGTGCGCGAGAACACAGCCCCACATACAAATGGATTTTGCGCAGCCAGCGCGTGATGACGGCGGCGCGTTTTCGTTGACGAAGGCACTGGCTGACTTTACTGCGGGCGAATTTGCCGTTGCGCCTATCTGCCGTAATATCAATGTCGTCGGTGGTGGCACTCATATAAATTTCCGCATTCAAAACTTGATCGACACCGTCGCCTGCAACTCGCGCGGCGCACCCGGCAGCAGCAAATTATCATTACCACCGTGACCAGCGGCGATGTACTTTTTGTTCGTGGCGTTTTTCAGATTCAACGCAACATCGAATTTTTTCGAACGGTAGTACGCCGCCAAATCAGCCGTGATAAAACCGGGCAGCACCACTGCGTTGCTCGGCGAGGCAAAACGATCCGCTGAATAATTAAGCCCACCGCCCGCGCTGAAACCCGCGCCCACCGGCACGGTG
>JANMQR010000004.1:0-18855 GCA_031370625.1 Burkholderiales bacterium
GATCCGCCTCGCGTTGCTGTTACCGTGGGCCATGCCGCTGGCGTTTGTCGGGCTGATTTTCGCGTGGTTCTTTCACAGCGAGTACGGCATCATCAACGATGTGATTCGCCGCTTCGGCGGCACGCCGCAGATATGGTTTAACTCGCCGTCACTGACGATGATGGCGATTTGTATTGCCACGATATGGAAGACCTCATCATTCATGGCGCTGATTTTGCTCGCCGGTTTGCAGACCATCCCTGTATCGCTCTACGAAGCAGCAGAAGTCGATGGCGCATCGAAGTGGACGCAGTTTCGCGAGATCACGTTGCCGTTACTCGTGCCCTCAATGTTGGTGGCGCTTATCTTCCGCACCTTGACCGCGATCCAATCATTCGACATTCCGTTTTCAATGCCGGGGCCTGGTGAAGAATCGCAAACGCTGGCCATGTATATTCAACTCAACACAGTTGATTATCTTGATCTCGGCTATGGATCAACGCTTGCAGTATTTATGTTTATGTTGTCGATGGCGACGACTTGGGTCTATCTGAAATATGTGCGGGGAGACAAGGATTGAACAACATCTTTACCGCGAAACGCTTGCGCTGGTTCGCCGCCGCTATCGTGCTGCTCAACGGCTTCTTTCCCGCGGTGTGGATTCTCTTCACGTCGCTAAAAACCGAAATTGAGTTGACCGCCAAACCCATCACCTACTGGCCGCAAAATCCGGTGCTCAATAATTACATCGCCGCATTTCGCGATCAGCCGCTGCCCGGTTATTTATTGAACAGCGCGATTGTCGCCATTCTGTCGATGCTGCTTTCGTTATTCATCAGCGCGCTCGCCGCCTACGCCATCGCACGATTAAATTTAAAGCGCCGCAATCTCATCCTTACTTGCATCATCGCGGTCTCCATGTTTCCACTGGTGACGTTGATGGTGCCGTTGTTCGAAATCATGCGCGGATTGAACTTGCTCAACAGTTATGTCGCGCTGGTGTTGCCATACACCGTGCTCAATCTGCCGATCTGCACGCTGGTGCTGGTGAGTTTTTTTCAGGACATTCCGCGCGATATTGAAAACGCGGCAATGATTGATGGCTGCACCCGGCTTGGCGCTTTGTGGCACGTGGTGGTACCGCTGGCTGCACCGGGCGTGTTCACGGCTGGCATTCTCGCTTTCGTCAATGCGTGGGATGAATTTTTGCTATCGATGTCGATGAATGCGGCAGTTGCGTATCGCACGCTGCCAGTAGGGATTCAAATGTATCAAGGTGAGTTTTCATTTCCGTGGCCGATAATTTCTGCCGCGCTGGTCATCGCGCTGGTGCCGGTAGTGACGGTGATTCTTATTTTTCAGGAGCGCGTGGTGAGTGGGTTAACCACGGGTGGATTAAAAGGCTAGACGACAAAAACCCAGTACCAGAGGGCATCTTCAGGCGTTTATGCTTGAAAACGACCGTCAATGCTAGGGTTTTCGATTTGAAATTAGTGGGCATGAAAGAACTGGCCCTCTCGCGCAAGGACTTATAACGTGTCATCAGATGTTTTACAGCAGAGCAGTTTCAAACGATTTTCCGACGTTCGTTTTATCGCGGCGGATGGGCATCGCGCGCAATTTGAAGTCGATGGTGTCGCCTTAACTGTTGCGGCACACGCAGCCGATATGCTGCATGTCACGTTGCGCGTGACGTTGGGAAAATCGACGCTTCCCGATTATGGATTGCTGCAACAAACCGCCGTCGCGGATTCGCTTGCAGTTACGCCGCACGTTAACGGTTGGCGCATCGCGACGGGCGATGTCTCGCTCGATATTGAAACCGCGCCGCTACGTTTCTCGCTATCGAAAGCGGGCAAAGTTGTTCTCACGTCCATCACTGATCAACACTTTCGCGGGCGCACGCGTTTACCCGCGTTCGGTTTGCAGGAAAGTGAAGGCATTCGCAAATGGTGTGTTTCTCTTGCGTTGAAAAGCGATACGCCCATCTACGGTTTGGGTGAAAAATTCGGTCCGCTTAACAAACGCGGGCAGCTCGTGCGCGGTCGCATCGAAGACGCGCTGGGCGTAAACACTGAACTCTCGTACAAGAATATTCCATTCTGCTGGAGCACGGATGGCTGGGGCCTGCTTGCCCACACGCCCGGTACGGTGCGGCACGGCGTGGGCTACCCGCAGTGGTCACATCGATCTTATGTGCTGGAAGTTGAGGACGATGCGCTCGATTTGTTTTTGTTCACGGGTGAACCCGCCAATATCCTTGATCGCTACACGGCGCTCACTGGCCGTGCTGCGCTGCCGCCACTTTGGAGCTACGGTATGTGGCTGTCACGCGCCTATTACAAGGTGCCACAGGAAGCCGTAGACACCGCCGCCGAACTGCGTCGGCGCGGCATCCCCTCCGATGTCATTACCCTCGATGGTCGCGCTGCGTGGGAGGTGCGCACCCGATTTTCATTTGAGTGGGACAAGACCCGTTTTTATGAGAATGGCAACACCCCTGAAACCATTCTTGCCGCATTGCGCGCGCACAATCTCAAAGTCTGCGTGTGGGAATATCCGTATGTGTCGATTCACAGTCCGTTGTTTACCGAGCTTGAGTCCAAAGGCTGGTTACTGAAAAACCGCGACGGCGGTGCCTATGTGTTCGATTGGGTAAAAGATCCAACGGACGATCCGTTTGGCAAAGTGCTCACACCGCTGCCGCCGTCCGGCATTATCGATTTCACGCATCCCGAGGCGGCAAAATTTTGGGCAGACAGTCACAACAAATTATTTGATGATGGTGTCGACGTTATCAAAACCGATTTCGGCGAGCAGGTGGAAGACGACATGATTGCGCACAATGGCGATAGCGGCCGTCGCTTGCACAACGTTTATCCCTTGCTCTACAACCAGTGTGTGTCGGCGGCAACGCAGCGCTACAACGACGCGAACAATCGCGGCCCGGCGATGGTGTGGGGCCGCGATGGTTTTATTGGCAGTCAGCGGTTTCCGATGCAGTGGGGCGGTGACCCGCAAACCGATTGGGAAGGGATGGCCGCGAGTATTCGCGGCGGACTCGGTTACGGCATGAGCGGCGTGCCGTACTACGCAACCGATGTGGGCGGCTTTTACGGCGCGCAACAACCGGACACCGAGCTTTATTTGCGCTGGACCGCCAACGGAATTTTCTGTTCGCATTTTCGCTATCACGGTATCGGCGAACGCGAGCCGTGGGCGTTCGGTGCCGAAACTGAGGCAGTCGCAAAAAAGTTACTCGCATTTCGCTATCGCTTGATTCCGTACATGGTGGGCGCATCCGAGCAAGCGGCGCGCACTGGCTTGCCGCTGATGCGCGCCATGCCGCTGGCGTTTCCCGCTGATCGACTTGCGCGATCTTTCGAAGGCCAATATCTGTTTGGCGATGCGTTGTTGGTGGCACCGATTATTCAGGCGGGCGGAACTGTGGAAGTTTATTTTCCTGCTGGTGAGAATTGGTACGACTTTGAGACCGGCGAGCGAATCGAAGGCGGCCAAGTGCGCGTGGTGCAAAAGGCAATCGACAAGTTTGCGGTGTGGGGTCGCGAAGGCCATGTGCTTTGTCTGGGCCGCGCCGTGATGCACACAGGTGAGATTGACCTTGTTGCGCCGATTGAAGATGTGCGCGTGTTTGGTGAGCCGCAGGTCGCGCCATGCGTAATGAATAGCTGCGTCACACTCAAGCGTGAAAACAACGTTGCCCGACTTGCTGGCGTAACGGCAGAGCAGTGTGTTGTCACGGCGGGATATCGCGCTGTTAAGGAAACCGGTTTCGTGCGGATTGAGCGAGTTTGATGCTGACGTTGTCGTTAAAGAGTGGCGCCAGCGAGGTCATTCTCTGTCCGAAAGTCGGCGCGGCGATTGCGCGCTACACATGGCGCGAGCACGATATCCTGCGCCGCGCGTCCGATGCCGCGATCAGCGCGGGTCTCGTGCGACAGATGGGGGTGTATCCGTTGATGCCGTATTCGAATCGTGTCGGTCAGGCAATGCTGATGGTTGGTAATCAGACGCATTCATTGCGACCAAATTTCTCGCAAGAGCCGCACGCCGTGCATGGCTTTGGTTGGCAGCGCGCGTGGCAGATCGCAAACAGTCGCGACGATTTAGTTGAACTGCATCTAAAGCATGATCCCGATATTGATTGGCCCTTTGCCTGTGAAGCAACACAAGTGGTCGAGCTCATGCTGGACTCGCTGAAACTGACTCTCGCAGTAAAGAACACCGACGCTCGCCCAATGCCCGCCGGACTTGGCTTTCATCCTTATTTTCCGCTGGATGCCAATCCAAGTTTGACGCGTTTGCAAAGTGCATGGAATGGCGTGTGGAAAATGGGCGCGGATTCGTTGTCAACCGAGCTATGCCCAGTGCCAACTGACGCTAACTTCTCAGCATCAAGATCGCTCGCGGACTGGAAAGTGGACAACTGCTTTACCGATTGGAACCGATGCGCCGTGCTCGACTACGCAACGCATCGTGTACAAATTACAGCGAGCGATGCATGCCGCAATATTGTCGTTTATGCGCCCAACGATGGCCGCAATTTTATCGCGCTTGAGCCGGTGACGAACATTAACAATGCATTTGCGCTGCATGCGCAAGGCGTTGCGAACACGGGCACACGCATGCTCGCTTGCGGTGAATCTTTCGAGATATCGATGTCGATTTCCGTCACTGGTTCTGCCGGGGCAACCACCAATGCTTGAGATTCGCGATGTCCGTTTGGTACTCGATGCGCGCGCGACTTTGGCCGAATGCCCGCTGTGGAGTGTGGCCGAGCAAAGACTCTACTGGGTGGACATCGCCGGTTGCACGATTAATCGCTTTGATCCCGCCACGGGAGAAAATACTAAATGGATAATGCCGCGCGAACCGGGGTGCATTGCGTTGGCTGCAAGCGGCGGTTTGGTTGTTGCACTGCGCGATGGTTTTTATCGGTTCTATCCCGCCAACGGCAAGCTCGACAAAATTGCGGACGCACCTTACGACACGCAACACACGCGCTTTAACGATGGCCGTTGTGATGCGGCAGGGCGCTTCTGGGCCGGTGCAATATTTGAGCCGCGCACGGCGGAACAAGCGAGCGTGTATTGTCTCGAGCGAGGCTGTGTGCGCGAAGGTTGGGGGCCGAGTGAAAATCTTGGTGTGAAGGTGAGCAATGGCATGGCATTCACGCTCGACAATCGCCACGTGTTCCAGTCCGATACGCCAAATCACGTGATCTATCAATTTGCTTTCGATCTGGCGACGGGAACAATTGGCGAGCGTCGTGAATTTGCACGTCGCCCAAGTGATCGTGGCGCGGCCAGTTACAGTGGGCGGCCGGATGGCGCAGCCGTGGACAGCGCCGGACAATACTGGAGTGCGCAGTACGAAGGAAGCTGCGTGTTGCGCTTTGATGGACGCGGCGAGATTACCGGCATGATTCACGTGCCCGCGAAACGTGTGACGATGGTGGCTTTCGGGGGAGCCGATTTGCGCACGATGTTTATCACCACCGCAAGAGAAGGTGCCAACAAAGCCGAGCTTCTCGCGCAACCGCAAGCCGGTGGTATCTTCGCGTGTGAGTTGGAAATTGCTGGGCGCGCCGAGCCGCTTTATATTGATTGAATCGAATGAAGAGAAAACCGTAATGAGTGCGATGACCACCTACCCCAGCCTCGATCAACGCGTGGTGTTTGTCTCCGGTGGCGGATCCGGAATCGGTGCCGCGATGGTAGAGCACTTTGCAGCACAGGGCGCTCGCGTGGCGTTTTGCGATATTGATGATGCGGCGAGCAATGCGCTGGCTGCCGATCTTGCCACGACATGCAAGCACGCGCCGCTGTTTGTCCATTGCGATGTGCGCGACACCCTGGCGTATCAAGCGCATCTGGCCGCAATCGAAGCCCGGCTCGGTACCATTCGCGTGCTGGTCAATAACGCGGGCAATGATGCGCGCCACACGTTGGCAGAGCTTACGCCCGAATATTGGGATAACAATCAAGCGTTAAATCTGAAACATCAAGTATTTGCCATTCAGCAGGTGGCACCCGGCATGGCTGCGGCAGGCGGCGGCTCGATCATCAATCTGGGTTCGGTATCGTGGATGCGCGGCCGGGCAAATTTGGTCGGCTACACAACCGCGAAAGCGGGCATCTCCGGGCTCTCACGCACGCTTGCACGCGAGCTGGGCGAAAAAAATATCCGCGTGAATACCTTGGTGCCGGGCGCAATCGTGACAGCGCGGCAGGAAGCGCTATGGCGCAACGCCGATGACGATAAAAAATTTCTTGAGCTGCAATGCCTGAAGTACCGGCTCGATCCGGGGCATGTTGCGCGTACGGCATTGTTTCTCGCCGCCGATGACTCCAACGGTATCACCGGTCAGAACATCATTGTTGACGCAGGTCTTGCGCAGGTTTCTGTCGCAGGCTAGCTCCCACCGGATTTTGCCAAGTCGCTGAAATACTCGTAGTGATCTGTATTTACCAGTGAGCGTCGAAACTCCACCGGCGCGTCATTGAACGTCATTGCTACGCGTCGAATCTCCAGCAGCGGTGCGCGAACTTTGAGCGCAAGAATATCGGCACTTTCCGCATCCGAAAGGCACGCGCGCAAGCGTTCCGCTGAACGTACGACGGTGATGCCGTACTCGCTCTGGTAGAGGTGATAGATCGTATTGGGACGGCTCCTGAATTTTGTCGCCGTCAGTTTTGGGAACAGCGCCTGCGGAATGGTGATGGTGTCAAAGATGATGGGCTCACCGGCCAGACGCAACACGTTGCGAATGCGAAACACTTTTGCCCCTGCCTTGGTATTGAGGTGAGTGGCTTCCTCATCGCTTGCCACACCATTACTGAAAGACAGCATCACCACTTCCGGCGTTTCCTTCTCGCCATCGCTGCGCACGATGTGAAAAAAATGAAACATGAGGCGTGCGCGATTGTGCGCAGCAACGAATGTGCCGCGGCCTTGTTGGCGGATCAGAATGTTTTCGCTGACCAGTTCGTCAACCGCTTTGCGTACCGTACCGATCGCCACATTGAAGCGCTCGGCCAGCTTCCATTCGGCGGGAATTGCCGCACTCGGTTTCCACTCGCCAACGCTAATAGTTTCGGTGAGCAGGCGCTTAACCTCTTTGTAGAGAGGTGTGTCGAGTGCAGCGCCGGCCGAAAGCTGGTGGTGCCGTGCAGGGTCTTCCCATTTGCGCATGTGATGTGGTTCTGGCCAGAGGGTTTAGGTTCGATAACAACCATCATAGCGAAGCTGGATCAATGCTACAACTCATATAGATGACCTATTTGACTTTGTGGTCTGCACGCCATAGTATTCAAGTCGGTTGGTTGCATCGGCGCAGCTCTTCGTTTGTGAGAGCCCAATTCTCCGAAGTGTTACTTACAAACTCCTTTATTGGCGGGCATTTTCGAGCATAAATGCCTGGAGATAGCCGTCAATATTGGGGTTTTAATATTATTTTTTGAGCGATTGAAGTAACAATGAAAATCCTGATCAGCGAATTTATGGACGATGCGGCCGTCGCATCTTTACGCGGCAGCTTCGATGCCACCTACGATGCCACCCTTGTTGATCGGCGCGACGAGCTTCTTGGCAAGCTGGCCGATGTCGATGCGCTCATTGTCAGAAATCGCACGCAGGTTAATGCGGATGTGCTGGCCGCCGCGCCGAAACTCAAGGTCGTTGGTCGTCTTGGTGTCGGGCTGGACAACATCGATCTTCACGCGTGCCAGGCACGCAACATCGAAGTGATACCGGCAATCGGTGCCAACGCGCTCGCAGTTGCTGAATATGTGATGGCCACCGCGATGATGCTATTGCGTGGCGCCTACACTTCATCGGCTGCCGTTGCCGCAGGACAATGGCCGCGCACACCGCTTTCGAATGGCCGTGAGATCGGCGGTAAAACGCTGGGCATTATCGGCTTTGGCGGCATTGGCCAACTCACCGCAAAACTTGCGCAGGGATTGGGTATGCGTGTTGTCGCCAGCGATCCGGCGATTGACGCAACTTCTCCCGTGTGGAAAAGCACGGGTGTCACACAGCGCACGCTCGGTGAAGTCATTACCGAGAGCGATGTGATTTCACTGCATATCCCCTTGGTGCCACAAACACGGAATCTAATCGGTGCGGCGCAATTGGCGATCATGAAACCGCATGCAGTGCTGATTAATTCCGCGCGTGGCGGGATCATCGACGAGGCCGCACTGGCAAATGCGCTCAAGGAAAAACGCCTCGGCGGTGCCGCGCTTGATGTGTTTGATGACGAGCCGCTGAAAGCCGGATCGCCGCTCACGGATTGCCCGAATCTGATTCTTACGCCACATATCGCCGGGGTTACTATCGAGTCGAACACGCGCGTGAGCAGTATGATCGCCGAGCGTGTCGCCGCTTTTCTGCTCTCGGCACGCTGAGCCGCTTTGTATACACACCACGCAGACAATTATGTCAAAACACGATCTTGAAAAACTCGCCGAACTCGCCACCCGTGCCTTTACTCGCGCCGGTGCCTCACGCCCGATGGCAGACGCAACCGTGCGCGCCTTGCTGTACGCCGAAGCGCGCGGATTGCCCTCGCACGGGCTGTCGCGCGTGGCGCAGTACACCACGCACTTGCGCAATGGCCGCGTCAATGGGGCGGCCGTGGCGAGCATCGTCAACAGCAAAGCGGCTGCGTGTCTGATCGACGCTGACGAAGGCCTGGCATTTCCGGCATGTGAGTTGGCAATTAAAGAGGCAGTTGCGCGTGCGAAATCGGCCGGCGCTTGCTTTGTTGGCGTGACCAACAGTCATCATTTTGGAGCTGCCGCATTTCATCTTGAAGCAGTCGCCGCCGCCGGCATGGTGAGCCTCGCGTTTGGCAATTCGCCCGCAGCGATGCCCGCGTGGGGCGGAAAACGCGGCATTTTCGGCACCAATCCGATCGCGGCCGCGTTCCCGCGGCAGCATCAAACAGCGCTGATGATCGATTTGTCTTTGTCGGAAGTTGCGCGTGGCAAATTAATGATTGCCGCAAAAAAAGGTGAAGCGATTCCGCTCGGTTGGGCGCTCGACAAAGAGGGGCGGCCGACCACGGACCCAAAGGCCGGCATGGAAGGTACGATGATGCCTGCCGGTGGCGTTAAGGGTGCAATGCTGGCTCTGGTGGTGGAGCTTCTGTGCTGTGCGCTGACCGGTGCCGCGTTTGGATTTGAAGCCGATTCGTTTTTTGTTGACGCCGGAAATCGTCCGCGTATTGGTCAGGCATTTCTGGTCATTGATCCGGATGCATTGGCCGGACGTGAGATGTTTTACGCGCGCACCGAGACCTTGATCGCGGCCATGCTGATGGATGATGAGGTCCGTCTTCCCGGATATCGCCGCACAGCTATTGCCGATAACGCGCAACGTGATGGCGTGGAAATTGCCGACACGCTGATGGCTGATCTGGAACGACTCGCTAGTCAGGCTTAGGCTGTTCTGCAATCACTACGGCGATCAAATCCAGTTCAACAGAAGCATTCTTCGGCAACTGATACACGCCAACTGAAGTACGCGTATGTTTACCCGCCTCGCCCAGCACCTCGTGAAAAATTTCTGATGCCGCATCCGCGACTTCGCTTTGCTGCGTGAAATCCATCGCCGACTGCGTGTAGACCGTTACGCGCAGAATTTTCTCTATTTTATCTAGCGAGCCCAACGCCTGTGCGAGCAACGCCAATGCGCGCATTGCGCAAATCTTGGCCGCCAATTGTGCTTGTGCAAGCGTGACCGCATCACCAACGCGCCCGGTCACCACAACGGTTGTGCCCACACGCGGAATTTGCCCGCTGATAAATATCTGATTGTCGTGGCGAGTTGTCGAAACATAATCGCCGCCGATTTTAATTTCACCTTCAAAGCTATAGCCCAGTGCTGTAGCGATTTCGTTGAATTTAGTTTGTCTGGTTTGCATTTTCGTTTGTGCTTTCGATCAGTGAGGGTGCGATGGCCAGATGGGTTGATGGCTTCCGGGTGGCATTGATGGTCGCGCCCATGCGGCGGGTGTGCGCGAGAGTTGCGCGCTGTGGCGCACGGCGCTAAGTTCGCCGAATCCGGATTGAGATGTTTCCATATACGGTTCAATATCGGGAGTGCAAATTGAAAAGCCATTTTCCACACGCCCAAGGCTGCGCAACCAATGTCCGGTTTGCGCGAGCGATAGACGCACATGCCAGCTACCGCCTTCGTGTTGTTGACGAATGAGCGCGGCTGATACACACATCGCTATTAAATAACCAGTGGCGTGATCGAGAATCTGCATCGGCAACGGGCGTGGCTTTGTTTCATCGGCGGCCTTGGCTTCGGCATCGTTAAAGCCCATCGCGGTTTGTACCAGCGAATCGAATCCACGCCGCGTTGCCCACGGCCCTTCATTGCCATAGGCTGTGAGTGAAAGGTAGACGAGCCCCGGTTTTATCGTCGCCGCATCGTTTGCATCAAAACCTAATGCTTCAAGCCCGCCGGGTCGATAACCTTGAATAAATACACGTGCATCTTTCAGCAATGTTCGCATCGTGTCGCGGCTAGTAGCGTCGCGCAGATCAACGTGTGCTGATAATTTACCGCGGCTCGTTTCGGCGATGTCTCCGATATTGGGTAGCGTTGGCGAATTAACCACCATCACATCCGCACCGTAGGCGGCAAGCGTGCGTCCTGCAACCGGGCCCGCGAGAATGCGCGTCAGATCGAGCACGCGGATTCCATTCAGCGGCAGCATGTTATCTGTGATTGCGGGTAGCGCGAGTGGTAGCGCATCACCAATTCGCTCAATCGTAAACAGCGGTTGTGATTGTGATGATTGGCATCACGGATATCGTGTTTGCAGTCGATTCGATTCCAGCCGTATTTGCAATCACGCAAGATCCGTTTATCGTGATGACTTCGAATATTTTTTCGATTCTTGGTTTACGTGCGCTGTACTTTTTGCTGGCCGATTTGGCGGGACGATTTCACCTGCTTTCGTATGGGCTCGTGCTGGTGCTGGTGTTTGTGGGTGTGAAAATGTTGATCGTTGATTTTTACAATATACCGGTGTTCATTTCACTCGGTGTGGTGGGCGCGATTCTGTTCGTGGCGGTGTTGTTGAGCTGGTTTATAAAACCCAGGATTGACGTTGAGGTGGTCAGCTAAAAACAGCTGGGCGCGGCGGATATTCTCTCCGCCGCGCTGTCGGGTTGAGCAAATTATTGAATGCGCGTAGGCAAATTCTTACGCCGGTTTACGTCATTGTCTGTCATGTCAGAGCCGCATCCATGCCCGAGTGATCCGAGGTCCTGTGGCATGATGAATTACGTCGCGATGCACATTCAGTTAAATCGCATTTCATTCGCATTTTCGAATTTGAGCGAACCCATGACCTTCCTTACTTTACGGTACCCACGCGCGAAGCTCGGCATTCTCGCAATCGCACTCGGTGCTATTTGCCCCTTGGCCGATGCAGCAGAATGCGTAGCCATTGATGACGATTTGCAGCGGCTCGCTTGTTACGATAAAAATGCGGGACGCAAGCTGGAACCGAAAGCTGCGCCGTCGGCTTCAGCCAATTCGGTGGCGAAACCAACCGCAACATCTGTGGCGATCGAGACAGCCGCGAGCAACCTGGGTGTGATCGTGGATCGGCGCGCGGAGACCGATGCGAAGCGTCGCCGCACACTGACCGACTCGTGGGATCTGGACTCTGCGAACGGTCGTCCGCCGTTTGAATTGCGCTCATACAAACCAATGTATTTGTTGGCGACCACTTATACCAATAACGCCAATCGCCAACCCGCTTCTGAGCGGGAGGAAAATTCGCTGGGCGCGCCAATTGATTTAAAGTCCACCGAAGCGCAATTTCAAATCAGTTTTAAAACGAAACTGTGGGACAACATTTTTGGCGACAACGGCAGCTTGTGGGGCGGCTATACGCAGAGTTCACGCTGGCAAATCTATAACAGCAAATTGTCGCGGCCATTTCGTGAGACCGATTACGAGCCGGAGGCCATGTTTGTGTTGCGAACGCCCTACGAAATCGCGGGCTGGCAGGCTCGTATGACCAGTCTCGCGGTGACGCATCAGTCAAACGGGCGTGCGCTGCCGCTGTCGCGCAGCTGGAATCGTGTGATCGCGCAGTTTGGGTTTGAGAAAGATGATTGGCTGCTGCTGGTGCGACCATGGTGGCGCATCCCGGAAAATCGCGCGAACGACGATAATCCGGGAATCGAGAATTATGTGGGTCGTGGCGAGTTGATTGTCGCGAAGCGCTACGGTGCACAGACGTTCTCGTTGCAGGCGCGTCACTCGTTACGCGGAGGCGAGAACTCGCGAGGCTCGGTGAAACTCGAATGGTCGCTACCGCTATCAGGATATTTGAAAGCGCATCTCAGTTTATTCTCTGGCTACGGTGAAAGCCTGATCGATTTCAATCATCGACAAACGTTGATCGGTGCAGGGATTTCGTTGGTGGAATGGCAGTAAAAGCTCGCAGTAAAAGCTGGCCGCAAAACCTCGCGGTAAAATCGCGCAGGCAGATACCTCCGCATAAAAATCGGCCCGAAAGACAAATCTTTCGGGCCGTGTTATTTGCGGATGTGATACCCGGACAACCTAGAAACGCGGCTCACCCCGCTGATTAACGGTGATGGTGCGGCCTGGTGGCGTATTCATCTGAACACGGTGCTCGATGCCACGGAATTCGTAGCTAACGTCCCAATATTCAGGGCGACCACTGGACGTGGTTTCGCAGCGGCGTACGTCGCGATCGTAGGTTACACCACCACCGTCACGGCCCGCATTGTTGCCGATGGCCGCGCCACCAATGGCACCCAATGCTGTCGCCACATCTTTGCCGCGTCCGCAGCCGACTTGGTGGCCGAGTACGCCGCCGAGAATGCCGCCAATAATTGCGCCGCCGATGTTAGGTTCGCCGCCAGACTCACTCACCTGTTGGCGCTCAACCCAGCAACGACGATCCGGTTGGCCGAGCACTGCGCGTACGGTATCGATTGGCACTTCGTACAAACGCTCGGCTGGACGACGTCGATATTCATACGTGGGTTGCGGCAAGGGTTTAGGCAATGGAATGGGCAAAATGTTGTACTGGTTTTCATTCCCAACCGGACGCACTGACGAAATGCGATTGTTCATGCCCATCATTGCCAGCGAATCGTAGCTGCCGCGCCGCAAAATTTCGCAGTGACCACGAAAATACGCGTCATCGCAAATCTGCCACGCGCCGCGCTCAACCACGACCGATGACGCGCGATCATTGAAACCGGTACGATCAAAATTCGCAATCTCGCCCCGCGACGAAAACACGCGACCGCGAAATCCTTCACCTTCATAAAAAGAAATCTGCGCAGCGGCCTGACCAGCCAGCGCCAACACACAGATTGCGAACACCGATTTAATTGTGCGTCTGGTTGATGAGATGACACTGCGATTCAATTCTGACTCAGCTGACGAAGCCATAGCTCCTCCTGTTGCGTTGTAAAAATAGTTGCCAGATTAATGTACCACTTTTGCACACGCAGACCTCTGACGTGCATCACACCGGCTCTAACGATTGGTGCTCGGATTGCGTTTACCTGCCCATAAAGATACGCATGCAAAGTAAGAAATTTATCTTCTCCTGAGCGGTTCCAGTAGCGGCTTCAAACCGTTGTGATCAATCTCGCGCATCAGCGCCAGTAGTCGGCCAATTTCGCCTTCCGGAAAGCCTTCGCGCGCGAACCAGTGCAGATAATTACCCGGCAAATCGGCAATCACGCGGCCTTTGTATTTTCCATACGGCATTTCCAGCGTGACCAATTTTTCCAGATCTTCAGCGTTCATTTGTTATTACTTTATTGCGTATGATCGATCATCAATTGTAGCGTTTTAGCCCCGCGAAATTCATTGATCGATGGCCGAAACACCGCGTCAATGCTGGGGTTTAAGGCATCCGGCGAGCCAAAGCGAATCGCATCGAACGTGTTGCCATCCAGAGACAGTTTGAGCTTAAGATGTTTCTCGCCGACCACACGTTGCTCAATCACTTTGAACGCGCCAGTGAACGAAGGCGCCGCAAAACCTTGCCCCCAAACTTGTAATTCAACCGATGTCACAAAATCAAACGTGAGTGCGTCGGGGGAAATCGCACCGTCAGTTTCCAGTTGCTCCAACAAATCATTCGGCGACACTAAATCACGCACCACGGTTTCAAATGCTTTGGCAAAATCGATCAGCGCGTTGTGCGGAATCGTGAGACCCGCGGCCATCGCATGACCACCGAATTTTGTAATCATGCCCGGATAACGTTTGGTGATGAGATCAAGCGCATCGCGCATGTGCAGACCTTGAATGGATCGGCCTGAGCCTTTCAAATTTCCTGCGCCGTCAGCGGCAAATGCAATAACAGGCCGATGATATTTTTCGCGAATGCGCGACGCCAAAATACCTACCACACCCTGATGCCACGTCGGTTCAAAAATCGCAATTGCAAAACGTGCACCAATATCGATTTCCGAAAGTGAGGCCAGCGCTTCATCACGCATATCGGCTTCGATAACGCGCCGCTCGCGATTCAAATGGTCGAGCTGTGCGGCGAGCTGTGTGGCAGTTTCATCGGTATCAGCCAGCAAACACGCGATGCCAATACTCATATCTTCCAGCCGACCTGCTGCGTTGATGCGCGGGCCGACGACAAAACCAAAGTCATAAGTTGTCGCGCGTCGATGATCGCGCCCCGCCACTTGCAGCAGCGCGCGAATGCCTGCGCACATGCGCCCGGCGCGCACGCGAGCGAGACCTTGCTCGACCAATACACGATTGTTGTGATCCAGCTTCACCACATCAGCCACCGTGCCCAGCGCCACCAGATCAAGCAAGTCTGCGAGGTTTGGTTCAGGTAGCGTGATGAAATAATTGATGCGACGAAGCTCGGCACGCAGCGCCAACATCACATAAAAAATCACCCCCACGCCGGCCAGGTTTTTGCTCGCGAATGTATCGCCGCGCTGATTAGGATTCACAATCACCGCCGCATCGGGAAGCGCATCGCCGGGTAAATGGTGATCGGTAACGAGCACGCGAATACCGCGCCGATTCGCCTCCGCCACACCATCCACACTCGCGATGCCGTTATCGACGGTGATGATAATGTCCGGATTTTTTGTCGCGGCGAGGGCGACGATTTCGGGTGTTAAGCCATAGCCGTATTTGAATCGATCAGGCACGACAAAATCGACAATGGCACCCATCGCAGACAAGGCGCGCATGCCCACCGCGCAGGCGGTGGCACCATCGGCATCGTAGTCGGCGACGATTAAAAGTTTTTGTTTGGATAGAATTGCTCCTGCAAGAAATTTAGCAGCAGCATCAATGTGTGCAAGCAACGCGGGAGCCAGTAGCGCGCTCATGCGCGTATCCAAATCCTGTTCAGAAGACACGCCACGCGCCGCGTAAAGTCGCGCCATCACAGGATCGATATTTTGCGTAACGAGCGTATTGAACGCCGCGCTATCGACTTGCCGGGTGACGATGGTGGTCATGCTGATGGTTCCGGCGAAGCTTGTGTAGTGCTGCGTAATTGATGCGACTTATTTAATGCCTCACCGAACTGCTCCTTCCCCCGGCGACGGGGGAAGGTTGGGATGGGGGCGATGCCAATTGCGGAGACACCCCCATCCCAACCTTCGACCAACGGAAGTCGCTGTGGGGCCCCCACGTTCGTGGGGGAAGGAGGCACATCATGTTGCCTCGGCACTAGTATCGGGATAAGTCGCATACAGAAAGCAACACTAAAGATAACTCGACAGCGTTTTTGCCTTACCCGCAAACGCCTTTGCCAGCAACTGCGAAACCTGTGCCCGCATATCCCATTGCGATGGCGGGACAATCTCGGCGCGCAGCGTGGCCATTTCATTCGGCAATATCAACGTGAGCGACGAAATTACACCTTCATCAATAGCATTTTTAATCGGCAAAAACCAATGGCTATCCATGGCACTCACGGCATTCATCCACTCATGCCGCTGATTGGCGCGCAGTGCTTTCGTTGCGCTGTGCAGTACCACCATCGTGTTCAGGCTTTGGATCGGAAACTCGTTAAGACTCTTAGGCAAAGTAATCAACGGCAATTTCGCGTTTAACGCCAAACCGCGCACCAGTGCCAATTTCGCCAGCACCAACTCATGCGGATTTTTCTTCTTCGGTCCGGGGCTCACGCGCGGCGGCGTCAGAATATTGTTCTTGTTTACCACGCCCAGCATGTGCGCTTTATTCGGGCCGGTTGGCGCAGCGTTATCGCGAAACGCCCCTGCGCCCCAGAACCAGATACCGTTAATCGCCAACTCACCTCGTGCCTCGCGCACGGTGTTCACGGGATGATCGTGCAGCAACATTTGCAATTCATTTTGCAAGCGCCGCCAGTTTATTCTGCCGTCCGAGTCCTCCGGCAAATGATCAAAAACATTCGCGCCATTCGCACGCCACAGGGGAGTGGTTTCCGGTGTTTCCGCTTCGGGAATGCGCATGTACCAGCGCGCGGCATCGCGCGCTTCGATGCTTAGCCCATCGCTGGCGAGATGTTTGTTAAGTGTTGCCACAATCGCATCCGCCTCTTCCTGTGTAGGCTTCAACACATGCGAATCGAGTAGCTGCACATTGTCGCGGCTTACATGCAGGTGCACCGGGTCGGCGCGCATCCACGTATCGTATTCGGGCGTGCCGCCATCGGCGAGCAGTGTAAGTGAAGCCACCGGATTGCTTGCCACAAACACCAGCCCCAGCTCGTTCAGGCAAGCTTCTTCCAAAAATCGGCCTGCTGATTTTTTCACTTCTCCGCGCGCGAGCAGCGATTGCAAGCCTGGCATCGGCGGTAAATCCGGTGCGGCAATGAACGTGGGCGGGGGAATGAGGTCTGAAACGATGAGCGTGAAGTGCATAAGCGAATTTTATCATCGTCGGGGCATGTAGGTTAACGCAGATAGATTCACACGCTTTTGTGGCACACTCTCGACTCGCTATTTCAAAACAATTTTTTCGGATTCCGGCTTGCAACCTCTCTCGTTATTCATCGGTCGCCGCTACCTGCGCGCAAAGCGGCAAAACAATTTTATTTCCTTCATCTCGCTGGTTTCCATGGCGGGTATTGCCTTGGGCATTGCTGCGCTGATTACGGTGCTGTCGGTGATGAATGGATTTCAAAAAGAAGTGCGCGCGAAAATTCTTGGCGTGACTTCGCATATTCAGGTGATGGGTTTTGATGGCGGGTTAACAAACTGGCGTGACGTGATTGAGGCGACTAAGCGTCAGCCGGAAATTGCGAGCGCTGCGCCGTTTGTAATGGGGCAGGGCATGTTGACGACTGGTCAAACACCTCGTGGCATCGGGGTTCGCGGCATTGATCCTGCAATGGAAAACGAGGTTGCGGATTTAGGCACCAATATGAAAGTGGGCGCGCTTTCTGCGTTGAAGCCAGGCGAATATGGCATTGTGCTGGGCAGCGAGTTGTCGCGTGCTTTACAAGCGCAAGTGGGTACAAGATTACAGCTTGTCGTTGCTTCTGGCGGCGGCCCTTCGCTCACGGGAACAATGGGTCGCCAGCGTAGCTTTACCGTCGTCGGCATATTCAGTTCAGGTCATTACGAATACGATTTGAATTTGGCGCTCATTCACATTAAAGACGCGCAAACTTTGTTTCGTCTGGACGATGCCGTGAGTGGCGTACGTCTTAAAGTCAACGACACAGATCGCGCACCTTTAATCGCGCGCGAGCTCGGAAAAACACTCACGATTGATGGCTACGTCACCGACTGGACACAGCAAAACGCGACGTACTTTCGCGCGGTGCAGATCGAGAAACGCATGATGTTCATCATCCTCACACTCATCATCGCGGTCGCCGCATTCAATCTCGTTTCTACGCTCGTGATGGTGGTGACTGACAAACATCCTGACATCGCGATTCTCCGCACCCTGGGTGCGACACCCGGCACCATCATGCGAATTTTTATTGTGCAGGGCGCGATGGTGGGGCTGATCGGCACCTTGATTGGCGTGGTGGGTGGCGTGTTGCTCGCCTTAAATATATCGGACGTGGTCTCATTTATGGAGCGCATCATCGGCACACCGATTCTCTCGCCCGAAGTTTATTTCATCAAAGAATTACCGTCTGATTTGAAGTCAAACGATGTGTGGTCGATTTCGCTAATCGCATTCGCGATGGCACTGGTTGCAACGCTGTACCCGAGCTGGCGCGCCTCGAAGGTGAATCCGGCGGAGGCCCTGCGTTATGAATAACAACGCTACGAGCAACGTGCTCCACTGCAAAGCCATCGTCAAAACCTTCAAGCAAGGCACGAACGACGTGCCTGTGTTGAAGAGTATCGATTTTCATGTAGAGAAAGGCGAAACCATCGCCATCGTTGGTGCATCAGGTTCTGGCAAAAGCACGCTGCTGCATATTCTGGGCGGGCTTGACGCGCCGACTTCCGGTGAAGTCGTGTTGCTCAATCAGCGCATGGATAAACTTTCCGCTGTGCAACAAGGCAATTTGCGCAATCGCGCACTCGGATTTATTTACCAGTTTCATCACCTGTTGCCTGAATTCTCAGCACTCGAAAATGTCGCGATGCCGTTAGCGATTCGCGGTGAAGAAACCAAAATCGCCAAAGAGCGCGCCGCGCAAATGTTAAGTGATGTCGGCCTCTCGCATCGCCTCACGCACAAGCCCGGCGAGCTATCCGGCGGCGAGCGCCAGCGTGTCGCCGTCGCCCGCGCACTCGTCACGCACCCCGCGTGTGTGCTCGCAGATGAACCTACGGGAAACCTTGATCGCGGCACCGCCGATAGCGTGTTTGAACTCATCATGCGGCT
>JANMQR010000023.1:0-2858 GCA_031370625.1 Burkholderiales bacterium
GGTGAGAAATTACTGTTGGAGGCTATCGCTTTGATTGGGAAAAATGCAACTGTAGCCGAGCCATCGCTACAAACCGCGCAATCGTATTTGGGAGCGCAGCTCATTGCCACTGGGGATTGGAAAAGCGGTACTGAAAAGTTAAATGGCGTGATTACAGCGTGCAAAACCAATGAGCCAATTTGCGAGAAAGCGAGGGGTATAGCTCACTTGAACCTGGCCTTTCGCCCCTCGATCAACGACGGTGAGAAGCGCGAGCATTTACGAGCTGCACGAGAACTACTTGACAAGCGCGACTCGTCTTCAAAAGATAGGTTAAAAGCATTGGCGGTCAGCGCTGATTTTGAGCGTGCTCGCGGTAACTTCGATTTGGCGAAGGAAATGGTGACCCAAATCGAAAAAGATTTCTCAAGCGCAAATCCAAAGCTAGTTGAACGCGGAACACTAGGCATATTGCAGTCCAACCTGGCTTTAGATCGGGGTGATTTCTTGCAGGCTGGAGAAATTATTGATCGGACTCTTGAAAAGTTGCAGAAGTCAAAACGCGAAAGCACGAAACTCTATTTACATGTTTCCCGCGCACGTGCCGCCGATTATCAGGGCTTGCCCCAACAAGCACTCCAACATACAACTGAAGCAAGAAGAATCTCCGAAACTTTGGGCCCTTCAGTCAATCTTGCGTACGCGCTACGCTATGAGGCGCGGGCATTGGCGATGGCAGGTGAGTACACGCGCGCAGCAAAATCAGTTGCTGAAGCTTTCGCAATTTTACAAGAGCAGAAGGAAGCTGAAACTAGCCAAAGCTGGCTCGACATCGTTCGTCTAGACGGCGAGGTACGAGGGCGGACTGGTGACTTTGTCGGTTCCAGAAAATCATTGGAAGAAATGCTCGTGACGCTTAAAGCAAATCATCCCTCTGCTTTCAAGGACCAAGCAAACACACTGGACCTGGCGGGTGCCATTTCGTTTGCTATGGGCGATACGCTTGCAGCGCTTGCTTTTCATCTCGAAGAAATCGAGCTGCTGAAGGCGCATCTTCAGGCTAATCACCCATTACGCCTTCGCGCTGAATTGCAAGCGTTGCGCGCGCGATATGCAAAGGACGGAAACCCAAACCACTTTTCCGAAATGTCGGCATTGGCTGAGCAACTGAAGAAATTTGTTCCAGTTGATTCGGTACATAGCCGAACGTTATCTGCACTAATGAGCAGTGAAGCGAGTAGGGCGAGTAGTAGCAAGGACGGTCAGCAACAACTGGTGCTGATTTTTTAGTTTTCAATTTATTGAAAGGAAAAGGAAATGCCAAGTAATCAAACAGCAGAGCAATCCAATAAGATGCAACTTTCTGGCAATGGAGAAAACCCGGTAGGGAACACATCTGGTGGAGACGGTGCGCCGACGGGGCAACAAAGAAAGGACGTCATTGACCCACCAAGACTAAATGGTGGCGTGGCTAGCGATGACGAGGTGGCCACGCCGCAAAAGGACGTCATTGACCCACCCAGATAAACTAATGACATGACCGCCAGTTAACAGCATTCTCACCACACAACATATCGCAAATAGACTCCTTGAGCGCACACTAAAACCTAAACCCTAGTATCGGCGCGGATTTCCAGCCATAAATGGCTGAAGATACCTTTGGATATTAGGGTTTTAATTTTTTGTGGCGATGTAAGAACATATTGCACCTGATGGCATGGCGCACTCCCTCCCCTCCACAGGTATCATGCGACAACTATCAAGGGGAGATGTCAGCATGCCGCTTTATTTGCAGAGCTTGGTTGGGTTTGTCGCGTTGTTCGCGATTGCTTGGGTGTTTTCGGAGAAACGTCATGCGGTGATGTGGCGCACGGTGTTTGGGGCGATTGCGTTGCAGGTGGTGTTGTGTGTGTTGATGTTCAAGTTTCCGTTTTTCAAGGAGATCACGCAAACACTCAATGACGCGCTGAACGGCCTGCAAACCGCCACGCGCGAAGGCACAAAATTTGTGTTCGGCTACATCGGTGGCGCGGATTTGCCCTTCAAGGTTGAAGGGAGCGCGAGTCCATTCGTCTTGGCGACACAGGCGCTGCCGTTGATCATCGTGGTCTCGGCTCTTTCGTCACTTTTGTTTTACTGGAAAATTTTACCGGTGGTGGTAAATGCGTTTTCGTGGGTGCTGCGTCGCACGGTCGGCGTGGGCGGTGCGATTGGTGTTTCGACCGCTGCGAATATTTTTCTGGGCACGGTAGAAGCACCGTTGTTCATCAAGCCCTACATTTCCAAATTGTCGCGTGGCGAATTATTCATCACGATGACAGCGGGTATGGCAGGTATCGCAGGCACGGTGATGGTGCTGTACGGAATTATCTTGAAACCGATTGTGCCCGACGCGATTGGCCATATTTTGATCGTGAGTTTTATCAGCGCACCGGCGGCGATTGCGTTTTCCGCGCTGATGGTGCCGCATGAAGGTGCCGTAACAGACGGCATGATTGCGACGGGCGCGCCAATGTCGAGCGCGATGGATGCAGTGACGCAGGGCACCGTTGAAGGCGTGCAAATTTTTATCAATATCGTTGCGATGCTGCTGGTGCTGACCGCGCTGATTGCGATCGCCAATCAGTTGTTCAATTTTCTGCCAAATGTATTCGGCAAGCCGCTCACACTGCAAGGTATTTTTGGCTGGGTGATGGCACCAATTGTATGGCTCACCGGTATTCCGTGGGCAGAATCACAAACCGCGGGCGCGTTGATGGGAACGAAAACAGTACTGAATGAATTTATCGCGTACCTCGATATGGCCAAACTTTCGCCGACCGATTTATCCGAACGCAGCCGCGTGATTATGACGTATTCACTCTGCGGCTTTGCCAACT
>JANMQR010000043.1:0-8720 GCA_031370625.1 Burkholderiales bacterium
CCAATACTTTATCCGGCATTCCTTTCCACGGTGATGATTTGAATTGTGCCTTGCCGTCTTTGGTGTCGAATTTTTCGGTGTAAAGCATCGATGTGCCGATCAATTTTCCGTCTTTAAATTCCTTGATCGGCAACTGCACGCCGAAAAATTCGACACCAAAGACGGCAAGGCGCAATTCAAATCATCACCGTGGAAAGGGATGCCGGATAAAGTATTGGCGCAAAAAAGCAAATACAAATTCTGGATCAACAACGGCCGCTCGAATGAAGTATGGCAAACCGCGTATCACAATCAGTACGACCAGCATGTGCGCGGACGCTACCCGATGGCCTATATCGAAATGAATAACGCCGACGCAAAATCAGTTGGTGCAGCACCGGGTGACGTGGTGGAAGTGTTTAACGATTACGGCTCAACGTTCGCGATGGTATATCCAAAAGACGATCTGAAAGCTGGGCAAACGTTTATGTTGTTTGGCTATGTCAAAGGCATTGTCGGCGACGTGGTGACCGAATGGACGGACCGTAATGTGGTGCCGGATTACAAACACACGTATGCCAATATTCGTCGCGTCGGCACGATTGAAGAATATTCGCGGACGGTGAGTTTGAAGAATCGAAGTTATGTGAGTTGAGGGCAGCAACCGAGAAATACTTATGCAGACCGCAAGTAAAACCGCCCCATAACTGGGGCGGTTTTAATTTTAAGACACTAACATTGGCGGGCGCTTTGAGCAATAAATGCTCTAAAAGGCACGCCAATACTAGAGTTTATAAATTTTTAGCTATGAATCATAGCGCTAAATTTAGCCAAACCGCCCCGTAATGTAATCTTCGGTTTCTTTACGTTTCGGCTTGATAAACAATTCGTCAGTCACGCCATATTCGATCAATTCACCGAGGTACATATAGGCCGTGAAGTCAGACACGCGTGCGGCCTGTTGCATGTTGTGGGTGACGATGGCGATGGTGTAATCCTCTTTTAATTCGTGCAACAGCTCTTCCACTTTTGCGGTGGAAATGGGATCTAGCGCGGAGGTCGGCTCATCCAATAGCACTACTTCGGGCTTGACCGCGACCGCACGTGCGATGCACAGCCGCTGTTGCTGACCGCCAGAAAGTGACAGGCCGGATTGCTTCAATTTATCTTTCGCTTCGTTCCAGATGGCGGCTTTGTTCAGTGCCCATTCCACACGTTCATCCATCTCGGCTTTGGAGAGTGATTCGTATAACTTCACACCGAAGGAGACGTTGTCGTAAATTGACATTGGAAATGGCGTCGGTTTTTGAAACACCATGCCGACTTTTGCGCGCAGCAAATTCAAATCCTGGTCTTTATCCAACACATTTTTGCCATTCATCATGATTTTTCCCTCGGCACGCTGGCCTGGGTACAGGTCATACATGCGATTGAGCGTGCGCAGCAATGTCGACTTGCCGCAACCTGATGGGCCGATGAAGGCGGTGACGCGACGTTCGAGAATGTCGAGGTTGATATTTTTCAGGCCTTGAAATGTGCCGTAAAAAAACTGCAGATTATCAACTTTGATTTTCGTTGCTGGCGGCGCTGAGGAGACTATATCGTTCATGAAGGGTCCGTGGATTAACTGGATTTAGTTTTTCTGACGTTGATCAAAGAATGCGCGTGCAAGGATGTTCAGTGTCAACACCGAGAATGTAATGAGCAGTGCGCCTACCCAAGCCAGGCTGACCCAATTTTCAAACGGACTCAATGCAAACTGGAAAATTGCTACAGGCAGATTCGCCATCGGCGCATTCATGTCTGCAGACCAAAATTGGTTATTCAAGGCGGTAAACAGTAGCGGTGCAGTTTCGCCGCTAATGCGTGCTACTGCGAGCATCACACCCGTAATCACGCCTCCCTTGACTGCACGTAATGCAACGATAACGATCACTTTCCACTGTGGAGCCCCCAGCGCAGCGGCGGCCTCTCTCAATGTGGATGGCACCAGATTCAACATGCTTTCCGTCGTCCGCACAACCACCGGAATGGCAATCAATGCTAACGCAACCGAACCTGCCCACCCGGAAAAGTGCTTTGCGTTCGCGACAATGACAGCGTAAACAAACAGCCCAAGGATGATCGACGGCGCAGATAACAAAATATCGTTAACGAAGCGAGTGGTAGGCCCCACCCAGCCGCGCTTGCCAAATTCGGCAAGATAAATGCCGGCCATGATGCCGATTGGCGTGGCCACAAATGTTGCCACACCGACCATGATAAAGCTGCCGTAAATCGCATTAAGTAAACCACCTTCCGAACCCGGTGCGGGGGTCATCTGCGTGAATACAGCGAGGTTGATACCGCTAATCCCCTTTGAAATGAGCACTACCAGGATCCACGTTAAAAAAGCCAAACCAAACACCATTGCTGACATCGCCAAAATAAGCGCGATGCGATTGATTAATAATCTGCGGCTGTAAAGCGGGTTCATGTTTTGCTTCCCTCCTGTTTACCCAGGCGCGAAAGCATCAGTTTGGCAAATGCCAGCACAACGAAGGTGATGAGGAAGAGCACGAGGCCCAATGCCATCAGCGCTGAAATGTGCAATTCGTCGCGCGCCTCGGCAAACTCGTTGGCGAGTGTGGCCGCGATGGACGTTCCCGGTGCGAATAGTGACGCGGCAATTTTCGGCGTGTTACCAATCACGAAAGTAACGGCCATGGTTTCACCCAGCGCGCGGCCTAAGCCCAGCATGATGCCGCCGACTACACCTGCTTTGGTATACGGCAGCACAATATTACGCACCACTTCCCACGTGGTTGCGCCAAGTCCGTAGGCAGATTCTTTTAGCACGGGAGGCACCACTTCAAACACGTCGCGCATCACCGATGCGATGAAAGGAATCACCATCACCGCGAGAATGATGCCTGCGGTCAGCACACCGAAACCCATCGCCGCGCCCTGAAACAGGTGGCCAATGAGCGGGATTGCGCCGAGATATTTGGTCATCGCGGGTTGCACGTAGTCCGCAAAAATGGGAGCGAATACAAACAATCCCCACATGCCGTAGATGATGCTGGGAATTCCCGCGAGTAACTCAACTGCTGTGCCGAGCGGTCGCTTAAGCCAAACAGGACAAAGCTCAGTCAGAAAAATTGCGATACCAAAACTGACCGGAATACCAATGAGCAATGCAATAAACGAAGTGACAAGCGTGCCGTAGATGGCAGTGGCCGCACCAAATTCAAGGGTTACCGGATTCCACGCGCTGCTGGATAAAAAGCCGAGTCCAAACTGCTGAAAAATGGGCACCGATTGGCTGGCAAGCGAAAAAATAATCGCGCCCAACAAAACCAATACCAGCGTTGCAAAAAATAACGTTGCATTTCGAAAAAAAACATCTTGCCATCGTTGGCGGGCGAGCCGTGAGGCCAGCGCTTTGAGTTGTTCTTCTTTAGACACGTAATGCCCTTGTCGAGTCGATTGCCGAGAGACGTCAACCTGAGTGTTATTCATAGCTTGGAACCCGCGCTTATCTGCAATCGAACTTTACAAGAAAACGGGCCGCCGTGAAACGGACGGCCCGAAATTAACAACTGCACTCACAACCTAAAGGGAACGCAAAGCTACGATTATTTCCAGATCGCAACGCCAGCAGCTGTTTTAATTTCTTTTTTCCACATGTCCTGGATCAGCTTCACAACTGGATCTGGAATGGGCACATATTCAAGGTCCAAAGCAGATTTGTCACCGTTCTTAAATGAGTGATCAAAAAACTTCAGCACTGCCGCTGCTTTTTCAGGCTTCGCCTGAACTTTGTGTACCATGATGAAGCTGGCGCCAGTGATCGGATAGCTGTCTTTACCCGGCTGATCGGTCAACACAATATTCATGCCCGGCACTTTTGCCCAGTCGGCACCTGCTGCGGCAGCCTGGAAAGTCAAATCGTCAGGGCGGACAAAATTTCCATCGCGATTTTTGACCGCACCGTAAGTCATTTTGTTTTTCTTGGCATACGCATATTCCACATAACCGATCGAGCCTTTAATACGTTGCACGTAAGCTGAAACACCTTCATTACCCTTGCCGCCCACACCCTCAGGCCAGGATACAGCGGTACCTACGCCAACTTTTGTTTTCCATTCTTCGCTGACTTTGGAAAGATAATCCACCCACAAGAACGTAGTGCCGGAGCCGTCTGAGCGACGCACCACGGTTATCGGGTCAGCGGGCAGCTTCACACCCGGGTTCAGGTCAGTGAGTGCTTTATCGTTCCATGTTTTGATTTTGCCCAGATAAATGTCGGCAAGAACCGGGCCGGTAAACTTCAAGCCACTGTCAACACCTTCGATATTAAACGCGGGCACCACGCCGCCGATCACTGCCGGAAACTGTACGAGACCATCTTTTTCAAGCTGTTCCACAGTCAACGGCATGTCGGACGAGCCGAAATCAACTGTTTTGGCCTGAATTTGGCGAATGCCCCCACCTGAACCAATCGACTGATAGTTCATGCTGTTGCCCGAAACTTTTTTGTACTCTTCCGCCCATTTCGAGTAGATCGGAAACGGGAATGTTGCACCCGCGCCAGTGATGTCTTCCGCTTGGGCAGAGCTAGTCAAAATTGCCGCTACCATGGCAACGCCAGAAAGCATGTATTTCAATTTCATCGTGATTCTCCGTTTTAAAAATGACAATAGATTTTTTATTGTTACGAAGGATATAGTCGTAGTGTGACGAATTCATGACAGCTTTTTGGGAGCCAATTTTCTTCATGTTTGGCGTGCTTTCGTGAGAGAAAAAAGCAAGTTTTGATGATGTTTCAGCTACTTCCATTACAATCGCGCTACAGGATTTATTTTGTCTTTTGCCAGCACCCATAAAACAGCCTAGCGCACTCAACAACCGCATTCAGTCATCCGCATGAGTCAAAAACTGTTCCGCCAAGAGGCGATTGACGCGCAACGCGAAAAATTTTTCGGCGAGGCGACGATCGCGCGCCCGTTACCCATGTGGGCGCTCACCATGCTCGCGGTCGGTGCGGCGGCTGTCATGATCGCGGTTGCAGTCTGGGGCCAATACACGCGCCGTGAACGCGTAGAAGGATTTTTAGCGCTCGATATTGGTGCCGCGCGGGTGCAGATTCCTGATGCCGGCCGCGTGGCGGAATTGATGGTGAAAGAAGGGCAGCAGGTTGTCGCGGGTGCGCCGCTGGTGCGCATATCGTACGAGCGTTCCACGCAGGCTTCTGCATCAACCGCTGCGCTGGTGTCTGGCGAACTCGCGCAGCGGCGCACCTTGCTGGCCAAAGAGCAAGATCAATTGCGTGAGCTGGGCGAACAACAATTGCAGCAGCTCAAAAAGAAAATTGTCGACACCCAATCTGAAGTCGCGCAGATAGATCGCGAAATGAAATTGCAGGAGCAGCGACTAGGCTCGGCGCGTGAGCAGGCGAAGCGATTTACTGATCTGGCGCGCGAAAAATTTGTTTCCGATATTGTCGCCCGGCAAAAACAGGACGAAGTGACGGATCAGGAAATACGTTTGCAAGCGTTAAAACGCAGCCGAATTACGCTCGAACGTGAACTGGGAAATGCGCGTATGGAAGAGCCAGCGATTACATTGAAATCGCGCGCCCAGATTGATCAAGTGTCGCGCCAGATCAGTGAAGTGCAGCAAACCTTGGCAACCGAAGAAGCCAAACGCGAAACCATCATCAGCGCGCCGATTACTGGCACCGTCACCAACATCGCGGTGAGCGCAGGGCAGTCAGTGGCCGCAGATGCGTTGCTGGCGACAGTGCTACCGGAAGGCAGCGTACTGCATGCCGAAATGCTGGTGCCGACCCGCGCAATCGGCTTTGTCAACAAAGGCAAAGAAGTGGTGATGCGCTATGAAGCGTTTCCGTTCGAGCGCTTCGGACAATATCGCGGCGTCATCACCGATGTTAGCCAAACTGTTTGGTCAGCCGGCGAAAAAGTCGGCCCCACTGTTACGCGCGAGCCGGTTTATCGCGTCGCAGTCGCGCTGGATAAACAAAGTGTTGCCGCGTTTGGCCAAGATTTTCCGCTGCGCTCCGGCATGCTGGTGAATGCTGATATTTTGCTGGAAAAGCGTAGTCTGATTGAATGGATTTTTGAGCCGGTGATGCAGTTGCGGGGCAGGTTTTGAGTCTTTCAGAAGTCCCTCCCCCTCGACGGCGGGGTGGCCACCGTTTCGGGCCAGGGAGGGGTTGGGGAGAGGGTGATCGCCGCATTAAGAAGGTGCTAATACGGGCGACACAGACTTAACAATCAGTAAGAATAATTGCCACTTTCCAATAATTAAAACCCCTGCCAGGAACCCCCTTGTCCAGCACCATTTTCTCCCGCCGCGTCCCCGTCATCCTGCAAAGCGAAGCGCCCGAATGCGGAATCGCCTGCCTGGCAATGGTGTCCTCATTTCACGGGCATCTGACTGATCTTTCCGCGATGCGCATGCGCTTGTCGCCTTCGCTCAAAGGCGTCACGCTAAAGCATCTCTCGCAGGCCGCCGAATCGATGGGGCTGGTCGCGCGCGGTGTGCAAGCGCCACTTGAAGCGCTCGGAAAACTATCGCTGCCTGCCGTGCTGCATTGGGACATGAACCATTTTGTGGTGCTCACGAAAATATCCGGCAAGAATTTAATCGTCCACGACCCCGCGCGCGGGCAGCGAAAGTTGAGCCTCGCCGAAGCGTCAAAACACTACACCGGCATCGCGATGGAATTCACGCCCAACGCGAGTTTTCGTCGCGTCGATGAGCGCGAAAAAATCAGCGCGTGGCAATTGTTGGCGGTGGGCGGTGGTTTAAAAGGCAGTATTGCGCAACTGGTATTAATCTCGCTGGCATTGGAAGTTTTTGCGATTGCTATGCCATTCTTTTTGCAACTGGTGGTGGATCGCGTGCTGGTGGGCCGCGATCGCGAATTGCTTACCGTGTTGGGCATTGCGTTTGGCGCGCTGGTGATTATTCAGGTGGTGGTCACGGCGGTGCGTGCGTGGGTCGGCGTATATCTCAGCACGCATTTCAATATGCGTTTATTGACCGCGCTATTTAATCATTTGCTCAAGCTGCCGTTGGCGTGGTTTGAGAAGCGGCACATCGGCGATATCGTCTCGAAATTTCGCTCGGTCGATGCGATTCAAAAAACGTTATCAACAACTTTCGTGGAAACATTTATCGACGGCCTGATGGTGATTGCAACCATTAGCGTGATGGCATTTTATAGCGTTAAATTGACGCTGGTTGTGCTGGGTGCTGCTGCGATTTACGCCATGCTGCGCTGGTATTTTTATTATCCGCAGCGCTTCGCCACCGATGAGCAGCTCGCGCATGAAGCGAAAGCCAGCACGCATTTTATCGAGACCCTGCGCGGCATGATGGCGATAAAATTAAACCTGCGCGAAAATGATCGTCGCATGGCGTATCAAAACCTTGTCGTGGAGCAAATCAACGCAGGCGTGAAAGTACAAAACGTCGGCATTTTTCAGCGCGGCGCAGCGGGGCTGATTTTTGGGCTGGAAAGCATCATCATTGTGTGGCTCGGTGCGTTACTGGTGCTCGACGGTATTTTTTCAGTCGGCATGCTCTACGCGTTCCTCGGCTTCAAGCTGGTTTTCTTAACGCGGATAAATAACCTGGTTGAGAAATGGAATGAATTCCGCATGCTTGATCTGCACGCCGAACGCATCGCCGATATCGCCTTGGCGCAGGAAGAAAAAGCCTACGGATCGTTTAACACCAGCCCCGTATTGACGGGTTCGAGCGCGCAACCTTTGCTGATTCAGGCGCACAATTTAGGCTTCGCCTATGGCCCCGAAGGTTACGCGTTTCGTCATCTTAATTTTGAAATCAAGCCCGGCGAAACCGTCGCGCTGGTCGGCCCATCTGGCTGCGGCAAAACTACATTGCTAAAAGTGTTGCTCGGCCTACTGCATCCCACCGAGGGGCAGGTGATGGTCAATGGCCGTGATCTGCGCGATTGGGATTTAGCGCAATATCGCGCGCAGCTAGGCGCCGTCACGCAGGAAGACACGTTATTCTTGGGCTCAATCGCCGATGCCATCGCGTTCGGCGGCGAGTTTGATTTAAACGAAATCAAACAATGCGCAAAACTCGCACAAATCGACGCCGAAATCAGCACCTTCCCCATGGGCTATTCCACCCTCGTCGGCGCGCTGGGCTCCACGCTATCGGGGGGGCAGAAGCAGCGCGTACTACTCGCCCGCGCGCTATATCGCCGCCCCCAAATCTTATTCCTCGACGAAACCCTCGATCAAGTTGACTCTGCTCAAGAAGCCCTTATCCGCAGCAACTTAGCCTCGACTGTCTCGACTATTGTGCTGGTGAGCCATCGGGCGGAGTCGGTGGCTGGGGTTAGGAGAATTGAGCTTAAAAATTATTGAATTAGTAAGCTACTGTGTATTCGCCGCCACCAATAAGTGCGAGCGAAAGTTCATCAATAGCGATAACTTCAGCAGTTGACGTCTCGGTAATTTCGTTAACGGTGTTAATGCTGTCAAAATCTTTGCTCATATTATTTCCTTAAAAAAGTTGATTTAATTTAGTAGGCTACTGTGTATTCGCCGCCACCAATAAGTGCGAGCGATAATTCATCAATGGCGACAACTTCAGCAGTTAATGTCTCGGTAATTTCGTTCACAGTGTTAAGGCCATCAAAATCTTTGCTCATATAAAATCTCCAATTAGATAAAAAAGTTAAACTTTGTTAAAAG
>JANMQR010000076.1:0-7793 GCA_031370625.1 Burkholderiales bacterium
GGCGCGTATCGTCAGCCGGATCAATCACGTCGTAGCCATCGCCACCCTGACGCCGATCCGCATTTGTTTCCCACACAGTAGGTTTAGCACCAGCAATCACGGCGAGTCGCGCAATCATGCGGCCCAACACGCCGTGGCCGATGATGAGATCAGGTTGTGGCACATTCGCATTCGGTGCCACGTGAAATGCAGTCGCGGCAAGTGCCAACAACACGCCTTGTTCACCCAGCTTTTCATCAATCGCCAGCGCACGTACACCAGGCACCACCAGCCGGGAAGCCGCGCCACCAAACAATCCGCGCACTTCACCAAAACATTTGGCACCGGGCACAAACACCATATCACCTACTATGCCGCCTGATGTTTTTCCTGCTGATTTAATGCGGCCAACTGATTCATAACCGGGCACCAGCGGATAGCCCATGCCCGGAAACGCTGGCATGCGGCCCGACCACAGCAGACGCTCAGTACCGGTGCTGATGCCGCTAAACGCGATATCGACCACGACATCATCATCAGTCGGCGGCGTAAGCGGCAGACTGCTCACGCGAATTTGTTCCGGTTGTTCAAGTACCACAGCCATCGTGTTCATGTTCAGAGTGTTCAGATGCGCTTTCCGAAAATTTGCATAACCCTAGGCTGCCTGGCGTTGAAGCTGTCTGGGTAAAAGTCCATTCACTTCCTGCTGAATCAACGCGCGCAAATCATCGCGCCCCGGACATTCAGGAATCGATTCAAGCGCGCCTGACACGAGAAAATCCAGACGTGCAATCGCGCCTTTAATTCCAAACTCTACCGCTGCACTCGGCCGCCCCAAAGCTACATCACGACCAACCGGCTTGCCTAATTCTTCTGCGTTACCGGCAGCATCACGAAGATCATCCGCCACCTGATAAGCCTCGCCCAAACGCTCTCCCAGCATGCGCCATTGCTCAGGATTCGCACCCGCTGCGGCAGCTCCGGCCATGGTCGCCGCGGCAAATAGTGCGCCGGTTTTGGCTTGTTGATAAGCGGACAACGAGACTCGCGATTCGCATTCCCAAGCCTGCCCCGCGACAATGCCTGTCGGCATGCCGACCGAGCGCGAGATGATCAACATCAGCGCAGGCAATCGTTGCGGCAAAGCCTTCACGCCCGTCGCCAAGGTTTCGAACGCTAATACAATCAGCGCATCGCCCGCCAACACCGCCAAGCGCTCACCAAACGCGCGATGCACAGATGCCTTGCCGCGCCGCGTGGGCGCATCATCAAAACACGGCAAGTCGTCATGTACCAATGATGCGCAATGCAAAAGTTCAATCGCCGCTGCCGCCGCGTTTGCCACCGCCGGATCGTCCTGCCCGCAAGCACACGCCACGGCAAGCGCCAAGCGAGGCCGAATCCGCGCGCCACCCGGAAAAACTGAATATCGCATCGCCTCAGCAAGCTTCGGCGGGCAGTCAGGGCCTATAACGCTGGCGAGCGCAGCCGATAGTGAGTACTCAATCGCGTTACCGAGAGCTTGTTCGATTTGTTGGCTAGAGTTCATGGCGTCTCCATACAAACGAAGTAGAAATTCAAAAGTGTCAATTTAAGTTGTCACTTAAACTGTCAACTACTGTATACACTCAGTTCGGCGGAGTCAAACACTATTTTTGAATGGCAATTGGCCTGCTCACGCAACCCCGCCTGCACGCCGGCAATTCTCACAAATTTTCAGAAAAATTCATCGCTCCTTTAAGGACGTTCATCACCGGGGATGGCAATACTGGCGTCACTGATTCGTACCAAAGCCGTCAGAATCGCCCTGTCAAAAAGCGTCATGTAAGCAGGTTCACCATGAATATGTCCAGCCAATTTGATCGCCCATCTGGATTGGTCAAATTACTTCTCGGCAGATTAAGCAACGCGTTAAGCATTGCCGCTATAGCCACAGTCGCCGCTGCCAATGCGGCAGGCCTCGCATCAGGTGCAGAGTTATCTTGATTGCCAGCGCCCCCACGGCAGTAGTCCAATATGCCAGTGCAGAACAGAGAATGGCGACGATTGAATTCTTTGACAACTACGATGCGACTGCGCGACGCGAACTGCAGAAAGTCGCCCGCGACCCCAGCAAACCAGAAGCGCGCAACCAGCGGCTTGAAGGCAAAGTCCGCGTTGCCTTCGAAGTCAACAGTCGCGGCGAATTACAAAACGCCGAAGTTATTCAATCGTCGCAATCAAAAATTCTGGATTCCGCTGCGATGGTTAGCATGCGCCGGACGAAATATCCCGCGTTTGCCGCTGAAATGCAAGCTGGCGAAGCAAGGCGTCGCTACACGGTTATTTTTGACCATCGGTTTGTCGTTGAGAAATGATTGGTGCCATATGATTTGGCTTCAGGTGCGAGCCACAACTCGTACGTAAACTGAATCGCTAACGTTAGCAGCTAACGTTGAAAGCTGGTTCGCAACAGCAAATCTTGATATCGCTGGTCGTTTTTCAAGTTGCTCCACTTCGGATCAACTTTTAAAAACACCATCAGCACACTGCGCTCAGCGAACGCTTTTTCAAGGTAGTCAAACGCGGCGTCGGTTTCGCCCAGCGCATTGTGAAGAACGGCAAAATTATAGGGCGCGACATAGCGGGTCACGGCGGCCTGCTGTAGCTCGGCCAGTACCGCGCGCGCTTCCACGAGTTTGCCGGATTTCGCCAGCGCATACCCTTTCATTGACAGCGCCCGCACATTTCCGCCCGCCAACTTCGCCGCTCGATCCGCTTCCGCAACCGCTTCGGCGAACATGCCTTTCTCGGTATAAATAACGGATAAAATTAGGTGGGGATGCCAAAAAGTCGGCTCCAATTCGAGCGTCTTTTGCAATCTCGACATCGCTTCATCGTAACGGCCGCCGTAAAAATTAAATTGGCCTTCAAGCGAGTTGGTGATGAGCGACAGCGGATCAAGCTCGCGCGCGCGTTTTCCCGTCGCAATCGCGTTTGCATGTAGGCCTAAATTTGAATTGAGGTGCGCAGAATAGAAATACGCTAGCGCATTATACGGATCCAGTTCCAGCGCACGGCGATACCGTTTCACTGCCTCGGTCCAGTTCCAGTCATACGAAAACGCAATCTGCCCGACCGCAATATGAGACTCTGCAAGCGTATCGTCTAACTTCAGCGCCCGAATTGCCGCCGCTTTTCCCAACTGCATGGCCTCATTTGCCGGCACCGCGCCGGTCAGCGAAAAGGTCGAACATGCCCTCGCCAAGCCAACGTAGGGCAACACGTAGTTCGGGTCGAGCGCAATCGCCTGCTGGTAATGCGCGACACCATTTTTGGATTCCAGCAAAATTATTTTTGAGGCGTGAAAATTTCCCTTCATGTAAAGCTGGTACGTCTCGGCGCTATCCGTATAGCGTTTCGTCACCCGTTTGCGCAGCGTGCTGTTGAGATTCAAATACAGCGCCGCCAGCACGCGTTCTGAAATCGAATCCTGCACGAAAAAAATATCGGTAAATTTTTCGTCAAATTTTCCGCTCCATAGCTGCTTGCCATCGCGGGCCCGAATCAGCCGGGCTGAAATTCTGATCTGTTCACCAACAGTTTGAATGCTGCCGTCAAGAACGGAATCAACGCCGAGCTCCTGCCCCGCACGCATAGGGTCTTGTTCGAGTGACCGATAACATCGAACCGAACTGAATGGCCGCACGATAATTTCATCGCTGCTACTGATTTTATTAATCAACGTATCGGTGATGCCCATTTCCAGCGCTTCGTTGCGCGCTTCCCCCACGAGCGGCTTGAACGGCAACACTGCAACGGTTTTGACGGTCGCGGCAATAACGGGGGCGGCATTTTCGCGCCAAAAATAAACTGCTGCTGCACTAACTCCAGCGACACAAATCAGTGCCAGCACAGCAAGCCAGCGCTGCACTGGATTTTTAGTGTTGGCAGGTTTTTGTCGGCGGTCTTGGTCTGTCGAAAATGGGGGCGATGGTGATGACGGTGGCGGCACTGGCGGTTCCGGTGGCGAGACAACTACAACCGCCGCCGCCAACTTCTCAACCAATTCATGCGCGCGGACTTCTGCCACAAACTTGTAGCCCTGACCGGGCACTGTGGCGATAAACCGATCTTCACAATGCTTCTCGCCCAGCACGCGCCGCAATGTCGAGATGTTTTGGTGGGATTATTTTCCTCAACAATCCGGTCCGCCCAAATCGCCGACATGAGCTCATCTTTGCTGATAATTTTGCCACTTCGCTCCACCAGATACGGCAAGGTGTCAAACGCCTTTGGCATCAGCGGCATGCTCTCACCGCCACGCGTCAGCAGCAGGCGTTTCGCCGCATCGACATAGAAATCGCCGAAGGCAAGCAAGCCGATTTGAGACTCGTTGATATCAGTGCTCATAAATTTTCATAAATTCTCACGCGCTTTTTAACGACTTTTAGAATCGCTGTCGGCGAGTATGCACGCTTCGAATGGGATCAAAAGTCTCAACTCAATCGAAACCTGAAACCCTGAAACCTGCTGATAAACGAGGATAGCAAAATGAAAACCAATCTGGCGAAAACAATCGGCGGTAGCGTCTTGGCCGCTGGCATGTTGGCGATGCTTGCACCCATTACCGGCGCAGCAAATAATGACGAAAAAAGGTTCAATCGACACGCTCGGCCCATCGGCACGTGGAACGTGCAAGTGACCGCCCGCGACTGCCAGACCACCGCAGCGCTAAGAACGTTTCCATCGACGCTGACCTACCACGCTGGCGGAACAATGCTCGAATCAACCGCTGGCATCCCACCGGCGGCGAAAACACCTGGCACGGTGTCTGGACCCATATCCGCGACAACACCGATCACATCAAATTCAAGTCTCTCCGGTTTGATGCCAGCGGTAGTTTCACGGGCACCATCGTTATTAGCCACATCGTCAATTTGAGTAATCATGGCAATGAGGGCGAATCAACTGACACGGTGGAGCTGTATGCGCCAAGCGGGAATTTGATTAGTACCGGCTGCTCAACATCCACCGCCACGCGATTTGAGTAACAAGACAGTGCAGGCGTGGATCTGGAGCTGGGCTCCAGATTCACGTTTTTCGCGTCGCCTATTTATAACCTTAGAACGCCATTCGGCGGACTTTTCAAGCCATAAATGCCCCAAGATGCCCGCTGTAGCTAGACTTTAATTTACGAAACTTGGTTAGAATCATTCGCCGAAGGTCGCAAAAACTAAGCGATAACGAGACTTCACCACCCGAGCCAATGATTGATGAAGGAGTAGGGTAAATTTCGTCATAGTGCTGCTGGTTATTCCTACTCACAAAGGCTAACAATGAAAATTCATATCGCTATGTTTTCGCTGGTAATCGCCTCAATCGTTTCGCTGGTGGCAGTTGCACAACCGGTGACCAGCAAGCCCGAGCTTGTCGGCATGTTCTCTGTCCGCCTCAAGCGCGTCGATGCATTTATGGCGCGATTGCAGGCCGAGGGCAAGCTGGCGGGCGCGGTCACGCTGGTGGCGCGACGCGGACAATTGGTGTCGTTGAAAGCACACGGATTTGCCGATATTGAAAGCAAGCGCCCGATGCGCACTGACGATATTTTCCAGATTCAATCGATGACCAAACCCATTGCGACCGTGATGGCGCTAATGCTGCTGGAAGGGGGACGTTTTTTGTTGAGTGATCCGGTCGCGAAATTTTTGCCTGAGTTTAGCGACATGAAAATTGCGGTGGTGAAGTCTGATGCACCGGAAAGCTACGTTCTGGTGCCCGTCGAGCGCAACATCACCATCCACAATCTGCTTACCCATCGCGCCGGATTCACCGGTGTACCACCAAGCAATTCACCCGCCGAAATCTTGCGTCGCAAGGCGGTCCAATCGCTGCCGAAAAATAGCGACTTCACGCTTGAGGAATACGCCAAACACCTGGCCGCCTCCCCGCTCGATGCACAGCCCGGTGCAACGTTCAAATATGGCGCATCCACGGTCGTACTGGTTCGCTTGATTGAGGTGGTGACAGGACAAACGCTCGACACGGTTTTGCTAGATCGAATCTTCAAACCATTGCGCATGATCGACACCTCATTCGTCGTGCCGTTGGAAAAACAGCAACGTATCGCACCCGCGTATTCGCTGTCAGCCGAAAAAATTTTGGTGAAATTGCCGCCGGATACTTTAACCCCGCGATACTTCTCAGCAGGCGGTAATCTGTGGTCGACTGCGGCAGATTATCTGCGCTTCAGCCAGATGTTGCTTATCGGTGGCGAGTTGGACGGACAGCGATTGCTCAGCCGGAAATCTGTCGAGCTGATGACCGAGCCCCACGCCGATAAAATTTCTCTGCCGTTTATGTCCGGACAATATTTCGGTCAGGGTGTCGTCGTGCGCAAAGCAGATGGCGATTCAGGCCTCCTCGGCTCACCCGCCACCTTCGGCTGGAGCGGCGGCTACAACACCTATTTCCGGATTGGCCCGCATAAAAACTCATCGTTGTTCTGTTCACACAACTAGCGTATTCACCGACCAATCTTGAGCTGCAATATGGGTTCCACAATACGGTGATGCAGGCTATTATTGATTGAGCATTTCAGCCAGTGCACCCTTCCACTGCAAGATGCGAAGCAAAAAACAGATCCCTCACAAAAGCGGCTCGGGGTAAAATCTCATAACTAATTCTATTTCCATTTCATTAGTACAATAATAGTCATCATTCTTATGTTGATTGAGGTGCGGCGATGAGCAGACCCATGCGTGGAGCGGACGTGTTGGACATGGCGCAGGAAATGATCCGGCAAGCGAAGACGATAGACGAGTTGCGGCAAGCTCAAGCGGTGGTGTTGCCACTGGCTTATGGCCTGAGTCTGGATGAGACCGCACAAGCGATTGGTCAATCGGTGACTTGGACGAGCCGATTGCGTAACCGATTTCTAGCGGGCGAGACCGTCGGTGACGGACAACGCCAGCACGCAGGCGGCAGACGTCGGCAGAATCTCAGCCTTGAACGCTAGTGCGAGATTTTGGTGCCCTTTCTGCAGCGTGCCAGCAGCGGCGGCATTCTCGTGGTGCCGCAAATCAAAGCCGAGCTGGAAGCCGCCCTGGGCCGCAGTATGGCGCTATCTTCAGTCTATAACCTCCTGCATCGACATGGCTGGCGCAAGCTGGCACCGGACAAGCAGCACCCGCAGAGTGACCCGGTGGCGCAGGCGGCATGGAAAAAAACTCCCCGAAGCGCTCGCCGCGTTAATCGCCGGCTGGGTCGGCGCCGCGCCGGTCAAGTTGATGTTTCAGAGCCTGCCCCCGCGAAGGCGGGGGACGAGGCGCGGTTTGGGCGGATCAGCGATGTACGCCGCTGCTGGGCGCCGTTCCCGGTAAGGCCCTTATGCCGGGGGATGCTGACGCATGAATACACTTATGCCTATGGCGCGGTCGATGTGGTCACAGGTGAGTTCGATTCACTGATCCTGCCTCATGTGAATACGGACTGCATGCAGATCTTCCTCGATGAAATGGCCGCCCGCCACCCACAGCGCCGCATCATCATGGTGTTGGATGGGGCGGGCTGGCATCGCAGTGACGCACTGAAGGTGCCGACGAACATGCGTCTGCTCAGCCTGCCGCCGTATGCGCCGGAGCTGAACCCGGTTGAGCATGTGTGGGACGAGTTGCGAGAGAAGCACTTTCACAACAAGGCGTTCGACTCCATGGAGGCGCTCGAGGATCAACTCAGCATCGGGCTCATGGCGTTGGAGAAAGACCGCTGAGGGTACAGTCTATCGTCGCTTGGGACTAGATAATTAATGTACTATTGATTTAGAAATGAAATTA
>JANMQR010000136.1:0-29476 GCA_031370625.1 Burkholderiales bacterium
CCACCAATGTGCGGTGAAGCATCCGTGGGCACGCGTTGCTTTGCCCACCCTACAAGTTTCAGGTTATTTATTTTCTAACTTCGCCCGCTCTTCAACTTCCACATGGCACGGTGCAAGTAGCGCATGCGCCAGCTCCTCCACATCATTTGTTTTCATGCGCGCCGCGAATTCGACGAGCCGTGGATCGCTTGCCGCGGTGAGTTCGCCAATGAGCGCGCGTGCAGCTTCTTTCGCGGTCGGCTTCCCGGCTTGATACGTCGGCCAATTTTTATTGTGCGAGAGCAAAAATTCGCGATGATCCAGATACAGCGCAGATTCTCGCGTGAAATCAAACGCGGCTTTTTTCTCGGCAATCTCGGCGTCAATTTCAGCATCCGTGTGCCGATAGCGCGCTTTCTCGGCCTCGTCCCAATGGGTTTTATGCGTGTCGTCACCTTTATGCTCACGCAATGTCGCCATCGTCACTTTCAATTCGATTTGCGAGTGGCTATGCGAATCGCGAAAGATGTGCGTGAGATTCGGCGCATGACCTTCGGTGCTCACATAACGCATGCTAGCCGCCACGCGGCGCGGGTTGAAGCGGAACTGTCGGGCGCAGGCGGCTTGCAGGGTTTCGAGTAGGGCGTTGATTTTTGCGGGATTCAATTTGGTGTCCTTTTGTTTTTCCTCATGCCTAGTATGGCGTGTTCGCGACTATCGGGTGTTGGTGTTTTTTACGGCTACTAAATTGTAGAACACCAGCATTGGCGGGGGTTAGCAAGTAAAAAGTGCTTGAAAGCCGCTTTGGTATTAGGCCTTTGATTTTTGTGCAATGTAGCGACATGAAAATTTATCGAAATCATGTGCGGTGAGTTCTGGTGTTAGAGTCGCTATTCAAAAAAGCACATTCAAAACACAACCGCAGAAAATCCCATGACCACAAATACCTTCATTCCCGGCAAAGATGCCTCGCTCGAATCAACCATCGCGACAATGCAGGCCAAATTGGCGGCACGTGGTTTTAAATTAAATGAATCGTCTTTGCTGCATGAAGTCGATGGCATTTGGTCCACGCATATGAAAGACAACGATTGCCCGATGCTGTTTTCGAACGGCAAAGGTGCTACCGAACTTGCCGCACGTGCGAGTGCGTATGGCGAATTTTTTGAACGTCTCGGCACGCATTATTTTTGGACGCATTTTTATTTGGGTGCGGATCGTGCAAACCGCGCGTTCGTACATTACCCGCAAGAGCAATGGTTCAAGCCGCTTAAGAATGGCAATTGGCCGAAGAAATTATTGAATGCTGAGCTACAGGCTTTCTACAATCCAGAGGGCGAGATTCATGGTGACGTGATCGTCGATTTAAATTCCGGCAACACCGAGCGCGGCATTTGCGCGCTGCCCTATATTCGTTTGAAAGATGATGCTGAAACATTTATTCCGGTCAACATCATCGGCAATTTGTATGTGAGCAATGGCATGGCCGCGGGCAACACGCTGATGGAAGCGCGCACGCAGGCGTTGTCCGAAATTTTTGAGCGGCACGTGAAATATCGCATCATCAGTGAAGGACTGTGTTTGCCGGAAGTGCCGGATGATGTGATTTCGCGCTTCCCGAATATCCGCGCCGGCATTGATGGCTTGCGCAAAGCGGGCTTCGGTATTTTGGTGAGAGATGCATCGCTCGGCGGCAAATATCCGGTGATGAATGTGACGCTGGTGCATCCAAAAGACCAGGGCGTATTCTCCAGCTACGGCGCACATCCACGTTTTGAAATTGCATTGGAGCGCGCGATGACGGAGCTATTGCAAGGTCGTGCGCTTGATTCGCTGGAAGGGTTTCCCGAGCCTGGTTTTGACATGGAGGAAATTAACGCGGTCAATAATTTGGAAATTCATTTCGTTGATTCGAGCGGCGTAATCAGCTGGAATTTTATGCGCGATACGCCGGATTTCCCCTTTGCCGATTGGAATTTCAGCAATACGACTGAAGCAGATTATCACTGGCTGGTTGATTGCATTCACGGCGAAGATTATGAAATTTATGTCGCCGATTTTAGCGAGCAGGGTGCCTATAGTTGCCGCATTCTCGTCCCCGGCATGTCCGAAATTTATCCGGTCGAAGATCTGGAATGGGAAAACAATAGCGTCGGCAATTCGCTCCGGCCGCAACTGGTTCGTCTGCATGATTTAACTGAAGTAGAGTGCGCAGAACTGCTCATCGATTTGCAAACCATCAACATGGGCGATGATCGCCCGCTATGGGAAATTTTGGGTCTTGCGATTCCTGACAACACGCCGTGGAAACAGCTTCGCATTGGCGAATTAAAAACACTGCTTGCACTCGCGATAGGCGACGAAGAAGCGGTACTCGAAGGCTGCGACTGGATTCATCACTTCGCCGATTTGGCACCTGCACGCCGATTAGTTTATCGGTGCATCGAAAGTATGTTGAGTGTTGGGAATGCCGCCGAGTATCGTCGCTCGATGGTGTTGCAGTACGGCGCGGAATCAGTTCGCCAAGCCGAAGCGTTGATCAATCGCGGCGAGCGATTCTTCGGGCTGGAAACACTGGGGCCGAATTATGAAGGTAGTGCGATGCATCAAACGTTGTTGGCGGCCTACGATAAATTGTTTGCGGCGGATCGCTAGCACCAGCTTTACCTGATCGCGTGACTTCAGTCGCTTACCGCGCAGATGTTGATGGGCTGCGCGCAATCGCTGTCCTCGCAGTGGTGGGCTATCACGCTGCGCCAGCCTTCGTGCCGGGCGGGTATGTCGGCGTTGATATTTTCTTCGTGATATCAGGATTTCTGATTACCGGCCTGCTGCTTGCGGATGCTGACGCGAACCGATTGAGCCTCAGTAATTTTTTCTCGCGCCGCATTCGCCGCATCTTTCCGGCGCTGATTCTCGTGATTGCGGCGACGCTATTTGCAGGTTGGTTTTGGTTGCTTGCAACAGAGTTTTTGCCTTTGTCGCGAAGCGCTGCCGCCGCCGCTGTATTTATCGCGAATTTTCAGCTTTGGCGTGAGGTCGGTTATTTCGATTCGGCGGCAGAATTAAAGCCGCTGCTGCATCTGTGGTCGCTCTCGGTTGAAGAACAGTTTTATTTGCTTTGGCCCATGCTATTGATTTTCTTGGTGCCAAGACCTGCCTTGCTGGCGAGGAGCGCGTGGGTCTTGTTGATAGCTTCATTTTTGCTTAATGTTGCGCTCGTTGCTAAACATGGCGAGATAACATTTTTCATGCTGCCAACACGACTGTGGGAATTGATGGCGGGCGCGTTGTTGGCGATACGCGCCCACGATCAGATTAAGAGTCGAGGTACGTCCGTTGCAATTCGATCGCAATGGTTTTCGGAAATTGTTTCGGTATTGGGTTTGACAGTTTTGCTGTTGGCGGTATGTTTTCTGAATCGTGAACGACACTATCCTGGAAGCTGGGCGCTATTGCCCGTGATTGGCACATGCTGCCTCATCGCGGGTGGTGGTGGCTCGTGGGTTGCCCGACAGTTGCTATCTCGCCGAATACTCGTTGGCATCGGCCTCATTAGCTACCCTTTGTATCTTTGGCATTGGCCGATGCTGGCCTTCGTTCGCATCATCGAGGGCGATCATATTCGCTGGCAATCAATTCTTGCGGCGCTGAGCACTTCAGTTTTATTGGCTGGTCTGACATATTTTAACGTCGAGCGGCCCAGTCGCGCATCGCAATCACCACGTTTGGTTTGGGGTTTGCTCTTGTTGATGTTCATCGTTGGCGCAGCAGGCATCGCCGGTACGTTTAATTTGATCGTGCCTCGCTCCCAGGGCAGCAACGCCGAGCGTTTTGGCATCGCTTCGCAAGATTGGGATTTTCCGGGACGAGGTTTTCGACGCGAAATAGTGAGCGAGGGATTGGTCGTGAATGTGATTGGCGCTGGCCCAAAAAGAGTGATGATCTGGGGGGACAGCAATGCCGAGCAATATGGCTCGCGTGTGGAAAAGCTGATCGGCGAGGCTGATGCAAATACAACCGTTTATTTTGCAACAGCAGGTAACTGTCCACCGATTCGCCATACGAGAATCTCAGTGAAACCAGGTTGTGAATCCTATGCCGAAAAGGCATTTATGTTTGCTCGCGATGGTCCTGCGTCCACCGTTATCATCGCTGCACAATGGGCGGGCTATCTCAAGTCGTCTGCATTATTTTTCAGTAAACCTGACGAAGAACTTGTCAGACGCACTGCGCATGAAGCCGCGATGGCAGAATTCGCGAGCACCATTACGATGCTGCGCGCAGCCGGTAAGCGTGTTGTCGTGGTACTCAATATGCCGGTTTCAGATGAGCTTGACCCGCGCAATATGTTGAAACGGTTCTGGAATGGCGATATTGAGACGCATACCGAGGGTATTTCATTTGATGCGTGGATTGCTGCGCGAGCTTACCTGACAGGTAACTTAGCTGAGGTGGCGAGCAATGCGGGTGCTGTCGTGATTGATCCGTCAGATTTGCTGTGCAACAAACTTCGCTGTCCTGCGATAGACGAGCGCGGCGATCCAATTTATCGTGATGGCCGTCATCTGCGTGCTCGATTTGTCCGTGAACGGGTGACTTATCTTGATGATTTCATTCGATAGTCGTTTTGTGCGGTGTTAAAGAATTTGACGCGCGAGTAAGAGTCTGAGCGACCAAGCGCTGTTTCTTTGCGGGCGCTTGCATACCCAATGAATTTGTTTGAAACTTTAGCGTTTACACGATCTCGTCTATTTCCCCGAAAGGATTCCCATGCAGATGAAAACCGCAAAAGATTTTGATCCCGAAGTTTTAAAGCTGTTCGACAAATTTGTGCATGGCGACATTGATCGTCGCGGATTTTTGTCGAGCGCGAGCAAATACGCGGTGGGTGGCGTGTCGGCGACGATGTTGCTGGAGATGTTGAGCCCGAAATTTGCTGAGGCGCAGCAGATCAAGAAGGATGATCCGCGCATTACAGCAAAGTTTGTGGAGTACGCTTCGCCCGATGGCAGCGGCAAAATGCGCGGCTATTTGGTGATGCCCGCCAAGGTCACTGGCAAGCTGCCTGCCGTATTGGTGGTGCATGAAAATCGTGGACTGAATCCACACATCGAAGATATCGCGCGCCGTGTGGCGCTCGATAATTTCATCGCGTTCGCACCCGATGCGTTGACGCCATCCGGTGGCTATCCGGGCGACGAAGACAAAGCGCGCGAGCTGTTTTCAAAGCTGGATCAATCGAAAGCGCGGATGGATTTTGTGGCGGGCGCGGGCTATGTGAAAGCGTTGCCGGAATCAACCGGTAAATTCGGCGTGGTCGGATTTTGCTATGGCGGTGGCATCGCGAATTTTCTGGCGACGCAATTGCCGGATCTTGGCGGGGCGGTGCCCTATTACGGGCCGCAACCGAAGCCCGAAGATGCGGCGAAGATCAAGGCGCCGCTGTTAATCCATTACGCAGGCAAGGACGACCGCATCAATGCGGGCGGGCCCGCTTACGAGGCGGCGCTAAAGGAGGCTGAGGTGAAATACGAGGTCTTTACCTACCCGAATACCGAGCATGGCTTTAATAATGACACCACGCCCCGTTACGACGAAGCAGCGGCGAAACTGTCATGGGGGCGCACGATGGAGTTTTTCAACAAGAATTTGCGCGCTAAATGAGTAGTTAAACTAAATGCGCGGCCACCGTCAGCGTGGTCGCGCCCGTTTCGGTCTATGCGCGGAACCCTCGCGCATGGCAGCGCGATTTGACCCGTCTGCGCTCTTTGCCCCGCATGCGCTCTATCAACCAGCCCTTTCTTGCGGCCTCTCCACATCCGTAGCCCGCGCTACCGACCACGCCTCGATAGCTTGCTCATTAGCCAAGCGAGCCCTGCGCCAAAAGGTAATCTGAATCTTTCCCTTGTCGCCACGGCGCGCGTACCCAGTACGTCAGATAGATCCTAGCCGAAACGCCTGAATACGGGCATCTACAGACAAAAAGTGCTCAAAGTGCCCGCCAGTAAACGACTTTTAAATGTGAACAAAAGTAAATTTATTTTTCGCTGGATGTCGCTTTTCCCCCATTTATCCCGTTTGGATAGATAAGGAAATATAAATTGTTCATTTCATTTGGAGTTCGACATGCGTATTGATCTATTTGCGGTGTGGTTCATGGGCGGCTTGCTAAGCCGGCATTCTGAGCAAAACCCGATTTTCACAGTGTCGCCCGCTAGTCCGCCGGCGCAAGTTGATCCGCCCTTCGCCATACCGGTTGCAAGCTATTCGTTGGAGGCAAATTCAATATGAATTTTGATCGAATTGCCGACCTCACGGTGCGTGGTCGATTTCGCATCCCGTTCCCGGATACGGCGTATGCAAACGGCGAGCGCCGCGACCAATCATTGAGCACTCGCGAGTCTAGGAGCGCTTTGAGCGAACCAGGTGAATTTGTTGATCGTCGTTCGCTACGCTGTTTTGTGACGGCGCATGTGGTCGCCTCTATCGAAAATCTTTGCGCCAGCGAGCTGGCCACGCACACAAATTCCGCCGCTGAATCGGTCATGGGTTCTGAAGTGTTGCTTAAGCACAATCATCCCGCCGCCGTTGGCAGCATGGTGTCGGTCGTTGCGCGCGTGAAAGCAATTGTTGATCAATCCGTCACATTTGAGGTGGAGGCCAAGGTCGGCGAGCTCGTGATTGCCGACGGCCAGTTGCGTTTGGTGATTGTCGTGCGTGATCGATTTGCGCCCCGCCCGATTCGAAGCGTTGTTGAGCGCGCCTTTTCGGACATTTTGTCGATGGGTGGCGCAACACCGGCAGCAGCGGTATCACCCGATGTACGTGATCGTATTGAGGTACAAAACCGGGAAGTGCAAGAACGATTCGACGCACGAGCGGGATCATCCGCCTTGTCCGTCGCAGTCTGATCAGAAGCGAACGACAGGCATACGCTAAGGAGCACAACATGAACAATAAATTTACAACAGAGATTTCGTATGAAAGACCAGTACAAGGCTCGCGGCGTGCGGGCAGCGTAATTGTTTCCTCCGATATTGGCGCGTTGATGAGAGCGCTTGGCTTTATGGGGCTGTGGCTGGTGCTCACAGTGATCTTGCTGGCAGAGCCATTGATGTTGAATTCAACGGCTACAAACGCTTCGCAGGAACCAGTGATGCTATCGCACGAGATGGCGCCGGCAACGCCGCCAAGCGCCGCGCCTCCGCCGCATCAGCTTGAACTTCGTCACGCGCCAACGACGGTTGATGCGAAACTGAACGCGAAGCCAGCACCCCACAATCAACACGCGCAGCTGAGCTACGCGGTGTTGGTCAAATAAAGTTCAGCAAGCTACGGCAAATAATCAATCAACCTGCGCGCCGGATTTTTTGATGACGTCTGCATATTTCGACGCTTCTGTTTTGATGTAAGCCGCGAACGCTTCCGGGGTGGTGCCGACCGCCTCGGCACCCATGCCGTCGAGCTTTTCCTTCACTTCTGCCACACGAATTGCACGATTGAATTCCTGATTCAACACGGCGACGATTTCTTTCGGCGTGCCTGCGGGAGCGAACACGCCGAACCACGTGGAAATATCGAAACCTGCCAGCGCAGCACCACCGGATTCGGCAATCGTTGGCAAATCGGGCGCTAACGCGTTGCGCTTTGCGGTGGTTACAGCAAGGGCTGCGAGCTTGCCTGCCTTGATTTGCGGCATCGCGCTGGCGAGATTATCGAACATGAGTTGGATCTGTCCGGCGAGCAAATCCTGTTGTGCCGGTGCGCTGCCTTTATAGGGCACATGCGTCATATCGATGCCCGCCAAGGATTTAAACAACTCGCCCGCCAGATGCCCCGCACTGCCGTTCGAGCCTGAGCCAAAATTGAGTTTGCCGGGCTCACGTTTTGCCAGCGCGATCAGTTCCGTCACGGTGCGCGCTTTGACAGAAGGGTTCACGACCAATACATTCGGCGTTGACACCAGCAAGGTAATCGGCGCGAAATCTTTTGCCGCGTCGTAGGGCATTTTTTTATACAGCGTGGGATTGATCGCGTGCGTGGCAACTGCGCCCATCAAAATTGTGTAGCCGTCCGGTGTCGATTTCGCAACCGCATCCGCACCCAAATTGCCGCCCGCGCCGGGTTTGTTGTCAATAATAACGGGCTGGCCCAATCGTTGCGAAACCTGCTGGCCGGTGAGCCGCGCAATGGTATCCAGCGGGCCACCCGGCGGGTAGGGGACGACGAATCGAATCGGCTTGGTGGGAAAGTTCTGGCCAAATGCAGGAGCCTGACTCAGCAATAAAAACGCAATAGTGGTTGCAAACAGAATTTGTTTGATCATTTTATTGTTCATGTTGTTTTGATGGATATTTAGTCAATTTTCGCGCCGGATTTTTTCTGCACTTCCGCCCATTTTGCAATATCGGCTTTCACCATCACCATCGCGTCTGTCGGTTTATTCGCGACTACTTCCGCGCCCTGCGCGGCAAAACGTTCCTGCAAATCCGGCGTTGCAAGCGCCTTCACCGAAGCCGCAAACAGTTTATCGATAATCTCTTTTGGGGTGCCCGCAGGCGCGAAAAAACCAAAAAAATTACTCGAATCAAAACCGGGATAGCCTGACTCAGCTACCGTCGGCAGCTCTGGCATAAGCTTCGAGCGTTTAGCGCCAGTCATGGCGAGTGCTTTGACCTTGCCTGACTTAATCAGCGCGCCCACCGAGATCGTGGAGTCATACATCATCGAGATTTGACCCGACAACAAATCCGGAAAAACCAGCGCGCTACCTTTGTACGGAATGTGCTGGATTTCAGTGCCGCTCAACGCGTTAAACATTTCGCCAGTGAGATGCGAGATGGTGCCGTTACCGCTTGAGCCGTAATTCATCTTGCCCGGATTCGCCTTCGCGTACGCCACCAATTCCTTGATGTTATTAATCGGCAGTAAGGGATTCACCACCACCACGTTTTGTGACACCGCCAGCATCGTGATCGGGGCGAAATCCTTCACTGGATCGTAAGGCAGTTTCTTGTAAAGGCTGGGGGCAATCGAGTGATTGCTGGTGGTGCCAATGGTCAAGGTGTAGCCGTCGGGCGCGGCCTTGGCGGTCGCATCAGCGCCAATCGTGCCGCCCGCACCAGGCTTGTTTTCGATGATGACTTGTTGTTTCAACTCATCCGCTAATTTCGCCGCAAAATCGCGTGCAAGAATATCGGTCGCACCGCCCGGTGGAAAGCCGATGACGATGCGAATCGGTTTGCTGGGAAAAGCTGTGGTTTGCGCATGCAGGCTCGTGCCGCACATCAAAAATAAACTTAATCCGACGGTGCTCGCGAGCAACGAGCTGGCGATAAAAAATTTTCTGGTCGTGCGCGCAATCTCGAATGACATAGGGGTTCCTGTTGAGGATTTGGTTAGTCCGATGCTTTGTAATCAATAATACACGTTACCGAAATACGGCTAAAAGCAAACGCGCCGTAAATGATATCTTTCAACGCTTCAAAATCTGGCAAACCAAGAGGAAATTTCTATGAAAAATGACTTCATTAAAACGGCTATTACTGCAACGGCGCTGTTGTTTGTGCCTGCATCTTTTGCTGCGGGCGGGCACGTGAGTGGTTGTGAGAAAAAAGCTGGCATTGAAAAGCTGCGATGCGAACGCCACCTGAAAATGGCCGAAAAATGTGGGCCGGTTAAAGGTGATGCGCATTTTGCGTGCGACCGTGAATTTTTGATCGCCAATCCACTCGATTGCGTGAAGCTTGAAGATAAAGCGGCGGCCAGTTGTACAGCCGAAACCAAAGCGTTCAAAACATGTGAGGCCAAGCAAGGTCGTGAGTTTATGAAATGTGTTGTGACCACCACAAATGAAAGTCCGATGGGGCACTGATTTTAAATCATGCATAGGCTGAAGAGCCAATATCGGCGGGCGTTTCGAAGGATTGTGCTTCAAGATGCCCGCAAATAGGCGCTCTTGGCGTGTTGCCATAAATTACCCTACTCGTTGTGTCTTATAGAAAAATAATATGAACTTCCGCGCTCTACCCATGCTCGTCTTGGGTGCCTCAGTGGTCATTGTTTCAACATCCGCCATCATGATTCGCTTCGCGCTCGGCGAAGGCGTTGCATCGCTCTCAATTGCCGCGTGGCGCTTAGGGCTCGCGGCGATTATTCTTACCTTTATAGTAGCCGCCAAGCCCACAACCCGCGCCGAAATTGCCGCACTTTCGTTGAAACATGTCGCACTCGCCGTGGGCTCAGGGATATTTTTGGCGGCGCATTTTGCGTCGTGGATTGCATCGCTTTCCTACACGTCTGTGGCGAGCAGCACCGCACTGGTAACGACCAATCCGGTCTGGATTGCGTTAGTGTCGTGGCTTCTTTTTCGCGAACGTTTGCATCGCTCGATTGTCCTCGGCATCGCCGCAGCGATGCTGGGAAGTGTGCTGATCTTTATGTCAGATGCGCGTGCCGCTGCCACCAATGTGGGCAGCAATCCGATGCTCGGCAATGTACTGGCGCTGGTCGGCTCGCTCACCGTATGCGGTTACTTGTTAATCGGGCGCAGATTGCGACAAACATTTTCGTTACTCACCTATATCTGGCTGGTTTATCTTAGTGCTGCGCTCACATTGTTCGCCTGCGCGGTCGTCGCGCACGCGCCGTTGCATGGCTTCACCGCGCTGGCGTGGATATGTCTGGTGGGGCTTGCTATTGGCCCACAGTTGCTCGGCCATACCGGCATTAACTGGTCGTTGAAGCATGCGCCAGCCACCGTGGTGGCGGTGGCCATTCTAGGTGAGCCGATTGCTTCTGCGCTCCTGGCCTGGTGGATATTTGATGAGCGTTTTCAGCCGCTGCAGCTCGCCGGTTTTTCGCTTTTGCTTATCGGGATATTTGTCTCCACGCGCACTGTGAGTTCGAAAGCGACAGATGCGGATGAAATTGGCAGAAGTTAGCCAATTAAGCATGCGCGCGGCGGGCGCAGAGCGGCCAACTATAATCAGCATTAATTAAAGCCTCGAAAATAAAATCTACGTGAATCTCATCGATATTATTATTCCCGTTTATCGCGGGCTCGCAGAGACCCGCGCGTGTATTGAAAGCGTGCTGGCGTCGGCAAACAGCACTCGATTTGAATTGGTCGTTATCAACGATGCGAGCCCTGAGCCGGGGATGGCCGAGTTACTCGCGACCCTCGAAGCCGATCAAAAGATCACGCTTCTTTCCAACCAGAACAATCTGGGGTTTGTCGCAACCTGCAATCGTGCAATTTCACTTCATCCGGATCGCGATGTCTTGCTTTTGAATAGCGATACGCTCGTTCACGGCAACTGGCTTGACCGAATAGTTGCGTGCGCATGCGCGAGCACGGACACGGCTACCGACGCGACAATTGCTTCCGTGACGCCATTTTCCAATAACGCCACCCTGTGCAGCTATCCTAAAATCGGTGAAAGTCAGGTGATGCCGACAGGCGATGCATCAGCCAAACTGGATCAAATTTTTGCCACGGTCAACGCGCAACAATGCATAGAAATTCCAACCGGCGTTGGTTTTTGCATGTGGATGAATCGTGCGGCGATCAATGAGATTGGAGCGTTCGATGAGGCCGCATTTGGCCGCGGTTATGGCGAAGAAAACGATTGGTGTTTTCGCGCAGCAGCCACGGGCTATCGCCATGTTTTGTGTGCGGATGTTTTTGTTGCACACAAGGGCGAGGTGTCGTTTGCGCATGAATCCGGTGGCCGCAAGAATAATGCCCAAGCCATTATTGATGCGCGTTACCCAGACTATCGCGCCAAGGTTGCTGATTTTTTTGAACGCGACCCAGCGCGCCCGCATCGTTGCGCAGTTGATATTGCGCGCGTGAAAACGTCTGCGTTGCCGCGGATTCTTATGGTGACGCATGGCTGGGGCGGCGGCACCGAGCGGCATGTTCGTGATCTGGCCAAGTTGGCTGAGAATGATTGTGAAGTCATCCTGTTGCGACCCGAACGCGGCAATAATTTGTCGCTCACATGGTTGCGAACGGGCGAGGCGTTTCAGGTATTTTTTAATGCGCATTCGGCGTTTGATCAACTCCTAAAATTTGTAGGTGAGTTGGGCATATCGCGAGTGCACTTGCATCATGTTCATGGTTTGCCAATTGAAGTGTTAACCATTGCCGAACGGCTGCAGGTGCCGCTCGATATTACGCTGCATGATTATTTTCCGATCACGCCGCAATATCACCTCTCGCCCGGTGCCACCATGCCGGAAGATACCGCGGCAAGTGCACAGAATCACGCATGGGGTTTGAGCGTGGCCGAATGGAGATCGCGCTTTGGCGCGCTGCTGATTCATGCTGAGCGTGTGATAAGCCCGTCGCGTGATTTAGCGAATCGGGTTGAAGCATTTTTCCCGACATTGAAATGCGAAATCTGGCCGCATTTTGTGTTGCCGTCAAAGCCACGAAATGCAGATTACAAGATTGCCTTGCTGGGCGGATTGACGCCGGAAAAAGGGCTGGATGTACTTGAGGCCTGCGCGACTGAGGCGCAAGAAAAAAAATTGCCCCTGGCGTTTTCGCTGCTGGGTCACACTTCGCGGCCGGTGCCTCAGTGGCCATATCTTCCCATCGAAATTTCGGGCAGTTATCGTGATGAAGATTTAGCGCGGCGCATCGAGTTAACGCGCCCCGATGCATTCTTGTTTCCCTCGCAAATTCCCGAAAGTTTTTCTTATACATTGAGTGCAGCGATGGCGACCCGGCTGCCGATTGTTGCCTCGAATCTGGGTTCATTCAAAGAACGTTTGCGCGACTATCCCGCTGCTGAACTGCTAGATTGGAATGCGCCCGCTGAGGCTTGGAATGGCGCGCTCATGAAGCTATGCAGCGCACCGCGAGAGCAACAACCGAACTCACCAAATGCAGCGTCGCAAGCTGCGTGCGAGGCTGAGCAATATCGCCAGCGCTACCTTAAACCGTTGGTAAGACAGCGGGCTTTGCGACCTAGGTCGATCAAGACTGAGATTGAGATTGAGCCCAGCCAATTTTTTCTGAAGTTTCCGCCTGCTGCAGAGCGAGAATATTCGCTGCATGATTTGTTGGTGACGGGCGTTGATTGCGGCCATCTGGATTCGCTCAATGAATTCAGGCGTCGCATTGATATTGCCGACCAACAGATTGGAAACGCCAAGCACGTGTTGAACGATATGATCGCGCAGCGCGATTTTCATTTGCAAGAACGCGATGCGCTGCACGCTGCCTTGGTCCGTCAACGCGAAACGCTGGAGCAGGAACGTGATCAGGCTCGCCGCGCGTTCGAACACGAGCAACGCGCGTACAGCGAAATTCAGGCGAGCACATCATGGAAGCTCACCGCACCACTTCGTTGGATTGTGCATTCGGGAAAAACCGCCATTAAGCGAGTCGCGCGGCTGCGTTACAGCGCGCGACGTTTGCCACATCAGGCGGCGACGGCCACGCATATTTTGCGTGAGGAGGGCGCTGCGGCGTTGTATGGACGTGTGCGTGAAAAGCTAAGTCGTAACGACCGATTTGTAAAGCCAAGCGCGGCGCTGTATGAGCTTGAACAGTCCATAAAGCCGCTGCAAGTGCCGCACGCTGCATTTCCAAAAGTTTCTCTTGTCATTCCTGTTTACGGACAGCATTTACTCACCTTCACTTGCCTCAAAAGTATTGCCGCGACCTGTGCCGCGCACGACATTGAAGTGATCGTAATGGACGATTGCTCGCCCACAGCAGCCGCGGCCGAGCTTGAAAAAGTCAGTGGCGTTCAGTTTGTTCGCAATGAAAAAAATCTGGGATTTTTGCGAACCTGCAATCGCGGTGTGGAGTTTGCCAAGGGTGAATACGTTGTTATTCTGAACAACGACATTATTTTGACTGTCGGCTGGTTACAGGGGATGTTGGATGTTTTTATTCAACGCAAAAACGTCGGCATGGTCGGTGCAAAACTGATTTATCCCGATGGTGTGTTGCAGGAAGCAGGTGGCATTGTTTGGCGTGACGGTTCGGCGTGGAATGTGGGCCGCAACGATGATGCCAACAAGCCTGAATACAATTATTTGCGCGAAGTAGATTATTGTTCCGGCGCATGTTTGATGTTGCGGCGTGAATTTTGGAACACGCTCGGCGGCTTTGATGAGCGCTATGTGCCCGCGTATTACGAAGATACGGATTTGGCTTTTCGTGTGCGCGAGGCCGGTCAGCGCGTAATTTATCAGCCGCGCGCTGTCGTCGTGCATTTCGAAGGCCGCAGCTCTGGCACGGACGTCACGCAAGGCGTGAAGCAGCATCAGGTGGCGAATCAGGCGACGTTTGCAAAGCGTTGGCAATCCGTGCTGGCGAAGCATCGCGTGAACGGGTTGCAGCCGCATTTGGAGCGTGATCGTTACACCACGCGCCGTGTGTTGGTGGTGGATGCATGCATGCTAACGCCGGATCATGATGCGGGATCTATGCGCATGTTTGAGATGCTGGGCTTGATGGCGGAGCTTGGCTGTAAAGTTACTTTCGTTGCGGACAATCGCGAATACCGCGAGCCGTATGTGAGCCAGATTCAGGCGCTCGGCGTGGAAGTTTTGTTCCATCCGTTTTTAGTACCGGTGCCCGAATATCTGGAAAATGAAGCGGCGAAATTTGATGTGGTGATGTTGTCGCGCGCGACGGTAGCCTGCAAATATGTCGATCTTGTTAAGTGCTGTGCGCCACGAACCAAGCTGATTTTCGACACGGTAGATTTACATTTTGTTCGCGAGGAACGGCAGGCCGCGCTGGTGGCAACGACAGGTGACAGCTCATTGCTGCGCGCGGCGGCGCAACGCATGCGCACGCAAGAGCTTGGCGCAATGTCACACGCGGATTTAACGTTAGTCGTGAGTCCCACGGAAAAGAAATTACTGACGGAATTGGTGCCCAGTGTGCGTGTGGATATTCTCGCCACCATCCATGAAAACATGCCCGGCTCGAAACCATTCTCAGAACGTGACGGCATCTTGTTTATCGGCGGTTTTCGCCATCCGCCGAATCTTGATGCAATCACCTGGTATGTTGAAAACGTGCTGCCCATCATCCGAAAAAAAGCACCGCAACTCATCACCACCATCATCGGCAGCAATGCGCCACCGAGCTTGCAAAAATTCGCGGCGAATGATTTTGTGATTGCTGGTTTTGTCGAAGACGTGACCGATCATTATCACCACGCCAAACTTTCCATCTCGCCGTTGCGCTATGGCGCAGGCGTGAAAGGCAAAGTGAATTTGTCGATGCAATATGGTGTGCCGGTGGTTGCCACGCCAGTTTCAACCGAGGGTATGTATTTGGAAGATGGCGTCAATGTGCTCGTCGCCGATTCCGCTGAGGCATTTGCAGATGCGGTGATTCGGTTGCATACGGATGAAGAACTTTGGAATCGGCTGCGGCAAGGCGGGCTTGAGAATATTGAGCGTTATTTTTCGCGGGAGCGGGCGAGAGAGGTATTGGCTGAAGTGCTCTCTATTCGCAGTTAGCAAAAAAAGGCAATATTCTTAATTTTATGAGCAGAGAATGTAGTCCAGCCACAAGCATCAAGGATTGGCGGGCTTTTTCAGGCAATTTCCCGGATTCAAATCGCTCTCCAGTATTGGAGTTCATGGTGGGAGAAAATTCGTTTTATCCACTAACCAAAACATATTTACGCAGTACAAGCTCATCGCGCACGGCCTGCGCTTCCGCCAGCGGCCGATCTTCCTCTATCCGGGCATGAATGGCGTTGGATAGTAGGCAATATAAAAATCCAATGCATTCGGACCGGTGGATGGCAATTCAACGTATTGCGCTCGCGCGATTTGGTCGCGAGTTTTTCTGGGCGCGGGCTAGTGCCGAATAAATTGGCGGGCACGACATCGTTTGTTTTTTCAGTAGCACTTGGCGCGGGATTAACGGTACTACTGGCGACGTCATTAGGTTTTCCAATTTCCACCACGCATGCGATCATCGGTGGGTTAGTGGGCGCAGGCTTGGCGGCAGAGTTTAATTCAGGCTCAACTGGTTCATCAGTGAACTTTACCAAGCTTGGGCAGACATTTTTGCTGCCGCTGCTGTTAAGCCCGCTGATTTCTGCGCTGTTTGCGTTGAGTTTTTTTGTTTTTCGTAAATTGTTTACGCGCAATCAGCGGGCGAGCGCTGCCGCTAGCGTAGAAGCTGGTGCATGCATTTGCGAGACGCCCGCCCAAGTGAACGGCGTCGGTACTGCGGTAGTAACGAACTCAATCGCAATGCCGATGATTGATAGCAGCCTCGCGTGTGCAGAAGCGGGTGCGTTACCCATCGCGACGGTCACCAAACGCGGCGTGCTCGATAAATTACATTACGCCAGCGCTGCGTCCATTTGCTTCGCATGGGTGTGAACGACACACCCAAGGTCGTTGCGTTGCTACTCGCTGCCAAGACTGTGGGGTTCACCGCCTCGTTCTGGATGGTCGCACTTGCGATGCCGATTGGCGGCTGGCTAAATGCACGAAAAGTTGCGACCACGATGAGTAAAAAGCTGGTTGCGATCAATGAGGAGCAAGGTTTTACTGCGAATATTCTTACCGCGGCGCGGGTGATTTCCGCAAGCAAACTTGGGCTGCCCGCTTCCACCACACATATTTCAGTAGGCTCAATCTCCGGCGTCGGTTTCGCGACGGGCAATGTTGAAACGCGCGAGTTGACCTACGAGCCTTTTGCCAATGCGACGAAGCAGCAGATTTCTCGTAAAAACGGCTCGGAATGACAAGCCATTATTTCCACCCATCCTCAAATAATTCCATTCATCCCAAATCAATAGAATTTGCGCGGATGAATATCTAAGCTTCGGGTTCAGGAGGTAACACCATGAACCCATTTTTAATTCGTCAATTTTTTATTGCGCTGTTGTTGTCGTTCTCTGCTTTTGCATTCGCTGCACCGACTTCCTTCACCGTCGAAGTCACCGGCACAGGAAAGCCGATTATCTTTATTCCCGGTCTTGCTTCATCGGGTGAGGTGTGGAAAGACACGGTAGCGCAATTCTCGAATCGTTATGAATGTCATGTGGTCACGCTCGCAGGTTTTGCGGGTGTAGCACCCATATCAGTTCCGCTGTTACCCACGGTGCAAAAAGAGTTGGTTGAATATATTGATGCGAAAAAGCTGGATCGCCCGATCATAGTTGGTCACAGTCTGGGCGGATTTCTTGCGTTGCGCATGGGTGCGGACACGCCTGCGAAAGTGGGGCGGTTGGTGATCGTTGATTCGTTGCCTGCGCTCGGCGCTGTGCAGATGCCGGATATCACGCCGGATCAATTGAAAAGTATGGCGACGAGAATGCGGGACAACATGAAGAGCCAGGACGCGGCAACGTTTGCGGAGGGTCAGCGCCGATCCGTGGCGTCGATGGTGAATAAGCCGGAGGATGTTGAGCGCGTACTCGGTTGGGGGAAAAAATCAGATGGCGCGACGGTGATGAATGCGATGCATGATTTGATCGCAACTGATTTGCGGCAGGACATTGCGCGCATCAAATCGCCGACTCTGGTGCTGGGCACGTGGATTGTGTACAAAGAATATACAACCCGCGCTGCCGTTGAAAACACGTTTAAAACGCAATATCAAAAGCTCAGCGGTGTGACCATCGAGGTGGCCGATACTGCACGGCATTTCATCATGTACGATGATCCCAAATGGATGTTTGAGCGTATGGAGAAATTTTTGAAGTGATGCAAAAGGCTATTTCAAGACAAGCTACATCGTCAGTCGCGCCTGAATCTGTTGTGAGTTCAGGTGCGATTGCGTTGCCAGTCCCGGCACGCGCATCTTCGCACGCGTATTGGCTGTGCCAGTTGGTAGGTTGGAGCGTAGTTGCTGCGACCAGCATCATTTCGTTTTCCTCATTCGCGCCGAACAACTTTTCAGCGATCGCCGCGATTTATATTTGGGGCGCGTTGGGCGGTGGTGTGCTCACTCATTTATGGCGCGGTTTTATTCGGCGTCGTGGCTGGCTTGGTCAAAGTGCGCGCGTGTCGTGGTGGCGTATCGCAGCGGGCGTGATGCTACTCGGTTTCGTACAAACCGGAATTGTTACGCTTGGCTTCGCAGCCGCGCGTTTGCCGGGTTCGTTTCAAGGCTGGTCCTGGCTGCCATCAGCATTGATCACGTGGACGCTCATCATGGCAGCATGGACCGCGATGTATTCTTATGCGCTGTCAATTCGCCGCGCTAAACGTCTTGAATCAGAAGCGCTGCGGTTTGAAATCTTGGCAAAAGATGCTGAGCTACGCGCGCTACAAGCGCAGATCAATCCGCACTTCTTTTTCAATAGTTTGAACAGCGTGCGTGCCCTGATTTATGAAAGCCCGGATGCGGCCGCACAAATGGTGGATCAGCTTGCCGGTGTGATGCGCTACACCTTGACGTCCGGCAGTAAAACAACCGTCGATTTATGCGATGAGCTGCAGGCGGTGCGTGCTTATCTCGCGATTGAAAAAATTCGCTTCGAAGAAAGATTGCGTGCGGTATTTGACGTTGAGCCTGATTTGGACGAGGTGCAGATTCCGCCGATGGCATTGCAAACGCTGGTAGAAAACGCGGTCAAGTATGGTGTTGAGCGAAACGCGGCGGCGAGCGAAATTCGCATCACGATCAAAAAATTGATGAGCACGGTGGCGCTTGAAGTCGCGAATCAAGGCTCGCTGGCGCGGTTGAGCGACTCTACACGGCTGGGGTTGGACAATACGCGCAAGCGTCTGTCACTGCTCAACGGTGAGGATTCTCAACTGGCATTGGTCGAGCGCGATGGCTGGGTGATCGCAACACTTCAACTGCGCCACACATCATGATTCGCGCCATCATTGTCGACGATGAGCGCTTGGCGCGAACTGAGCTGCGGCGGCTGTTGGCGGCGCATGCGGAGATTGAAATTGTTGGCGAGGCCGCCAATATCGCGGATGCGGAACGTGCGATCAACGAGCTGCAACCTGAGCTGATTTTTCTGGATGTACAAATGCCGGGCGGTAGCGGATTTGATTTGCTGGCCGCGCTTGATGATGCGCCGGAGGTTATTTTTACGACTGCATTCGACGCCTATGCGTTAAAAGCATTTGAAGTGAACGCGCTAGATTATTTGCAGAAGCCCATTGAGGCCAAACGCCTAGCGGCAGCGCTGACACGCGCGCAATTGCGTATTTCAAAAAATCAGGTGACATTAAAATCGGATAACAAAATTTTTATCAAAGACGGTGAGCGCTGCTGGTTTGTAGCGCTGACAGAAATATCGTTATTCGAGTCCGAAGGAAATTACGCGCGCGTGTATTTTCAAACCGATGCTGGGTCGCATCGGCCGTTGATTTTGCGGTCCTTGAATCAGCTCGAAGCACGGCTCGATCCCGCAACATTTTTTCGCGCGAACCGTCGACAAATTATCAACCTTGATTTTGTGAAACGCGTGGCACCCGCTGACACCGGCGGCTTGAGTGTGGTGTTGGAAAATGATTTGATCATCGATCTGTCGCGACGCCGCGCGATGGAATTTCGCGCGATGTCGAGTTTGTAAGTCACACAAAGCGCGCAGTTCAGCGGCTACAATTGGATTCCAAATTTTAGAGAGCCGATCACATGAACGCACACACCATTAAAGACTTCATCGCGACTCACGCCGACCAGGAGCGCAATGCAGGCGTATTCGAAGTCGAAAATAAATCGACGCTGCAGATAAATTTGAGCGGCATGGTCTATGCCAAGGCGGGCGCGATGGTGGCCTATCGCGGCAACGTCAAATTTTCGCGCAAGAGTGCATTTGAAGATGGCCTCGGCAAGCTGTTCAAAAAAGCGCTCACCGGCGAAGGCATGACACTAATGAAAATGGAGGGGCAGGGCCGCATTTATTTGGCGGACAAAGGTAAACGTGTTCACGTACTTCAGCTGCAAGATGAAAGTATTTGCGTGAACGGCAATGACATGTTGGCGCTGGAATCGTCGCTCGATTCGGATATCACGATGATTAAAAGTATGGCCGGAATGATGGCGGGTGGCCTGTTCAACGTGAAAATTTCCGGCACTGGCTTGACGGCGATTACGACGCACGGCGATCCGCTATTGCTGCCGGTGAGTCGTGCAACCGGTGATGTGTTTACTGACCCAAATGCGACTGTCGCGTGGAGCGGAAATTTGAGCCCCGATATGCGCACCGATATGTCGCTGGGCACGCTGTTCGGCCGCGCCAGTGGTGAATCGGTGCAGATGAAATTTTCTGGTGAGGGCTGGGTGCTGGTGCAGCCGTATGAAGAGGTTGCGCGTGTGGCGAATGTGGGGCGCAGCGGCTAAATGTTTGGATAAAGCCCTAGCATTGGCGGGTGTTTCTGAGCACAATTGCTCGGAAATGCCCGCCAGCACTAGGGTCTTATAAAATAAATTTTGCTGTCATTTCGAGCCGGTTTTGCGAGGAATCTGCTTTTTCGTAGCTTTACAAGAAGCAGATTTCTCGCAAAAGCGGCTCGGAATTACAATGCCATTAGTACGGCATTTCGCCGCAGCGGATTGGCTTGTATCTTTTCCACGTATCGCGATTGGTGAGCAGGCGATTTGCATAGTGCCTGCCGTAAGCATCAGTGTTTTATGGGCGATTGAATTCATCATCACATCCGGCTGAGTGAACGCATGCGATGCGCGCTTTCTCCGCGCACGTTATTTATGGTCTTTCGCGGTCGTTTTGCGAAGCTGTGCCGCAACATTAATTTGATCGCATGTTTAAAATATTGCGTAGTTTGACTTTTTATATACCAATCGAACGGTAAAACCATGTTCAATCGCATTAAACAACTCATGCTGCACCCACAAGCTGCGTGGGAGGCCATCGCGCACGACGAGCCAACGGCGGCTGTGCTGTTGGGCAAATTTATTTTGCCGCTTGCGCTGTTAGCGCCCGTGGCCACCGCAGTGGGCATGCGCGTGTTTGATACGGGTTGGAACGCGGAATATGGCTATTCGGCATTGCGTGAACGCGCATTTCAGATTGCGACGGCGACATATATTTTTCAGATCATCAGCATTTATTTATTGGCGGCTGTGTTCTTTTTGCTTGCGCGCACCGAAGGGCGCAAGCCCAGTTTTCTGGTCGCATTGCGGGTTGCGGTATTTGGCTCAATTCCGGTCATGCTCTCGGGTGCATTACTGGTGATTCCGTTCAATACGATTTTCACGTTAGTGGCAGTGATGTATTCGTTTTATCTTTATTATCTCGGCGCGGATCGATTGATCGGTATTCGTTCTGCTGATTCAGCGATGTTCATCGGTGTCGCAATGTTTTGCATGATTGTGCTGTCAGGCGTGCTGGGGGGAATCGCTTCGTCACTGGGCTTGATTTGAATATGAAGAATTTTGGATGGGCCGTCATCGGCCCCGGTCGAATCGCGCATCGCTTTGCCGAGGCGGTGAACAAAACTGACCATACCCATATCGCGATGGTGCAAGGACGCGATGCGCTGCGCTGTAGCGCGTTTGCAGAGACATGGGCACGCGATGGTGCCGGGACGATTGCGACGACGTTAAATATTGACGACGTACTCAATGCGTCGGATGTTGATGCGGTGTACGTCGCCACGCCGCATGCGTTTCATGCTGATGCGGTTCGTCGCTGCCTGATCGCGGGTAAACCGGTGCTGTGTGAAAAACCGCTGGTGACGGATGCACGCACTGCACATGAATTGATTCAACTCTCGCGTCAGCACAATACTTTTTTGATGGAGGCGGTGTGGACGCGGTTTTTGCCGATTTACGAAGTGGTGCGCGACTGGTTGCAATCGAACAAGATTGGCGCGGTGAAGGCAATGCAATCGAGCTTTTGTTTTAATGCGCCGTGGGATGCAAATTCGCGACTGTTCGGCCCCGCGCAGGCCGGTGGTGCGCTGCTCGACATTGGCATTTACAACCTCACCGTCACGCGCTGGGTGCTACAGACAACACTCGGTTCATGCCCTGAACTCAGAAGTATCAACGCCGCTGCCGTCATGGGGCCGACGGGTGTTGATCATAGCGTGTCGGCGACGCTGCATTTTCCAGGCGGCGTGACTTCGCAGTTTCATTGCAGCATCGAAAGTGCGGGCGAAAATACATTTCAGATTTACGGCGAGCACGGCACCATCGTTATCCAAAAAAACTTTTGGGGCGCTACCAAGGCCACGCTGGCGCGCGTGAATGAAGAGCCGATTACGATTGAGCGGCCTTGGCGGGTGAATGGCTTTGAAGGTGAGATTGAAGAGACGATGCGCATGATCGCGGCGGGCAAAGTTGAGAGCGACATCATGCCGCATGAAGAGACGCGGCAGACCTTGTTGTGGATGGATCAAATTCGGCGTGACATTGGTCTTCGCTATCCGTTTGAGACATGATGTAAATAGCAGAAAAAATAGCAGAAAAAATAGCAGAAAAATTTGCTGACGCGCGGATGGTGTTAAATGCAGCGGCCCATTCTTTTTCATTAAGGCTAGTCCATGTCGTCATTCATCAAGCGCGTCGTGCAGAGCCGGTTTCCCGTCGCGGCTTTGCGCTATCGAGCTTATAAAATGCTGATCAGAAATCCCGATTCCTATTTGCATTTATCGGGATGGATGCAAAGTTTGAGCGCGAAGAAACCGATAGATCAAAACGGTAATCCGATTCCGTGGATGAACTTTCCTGTCGTCAGGATTTTGGAAGAACGACTCACAAAAGATTTGAATATGTTTGAATTTGGCAGCGGCTATTCCACCTTGTTCTACGCTAAGAAAGTGAAGACGGTTACTTCGGTCGAATACGACGAAAAGTGGCTCAACATTATCAAATCGCAGATTCCTGAAAATGTGAGCATCATCTTCAAACCACAAGATGTTGACGGTGATTACTGTCGCGTGATTGGTGCAACCGAAGATCAATATGATGTGGTGATTGTTGACGGCAGAGACAGGGTGAATTGCATCAAGCAGAGTATGTCGGTTTTGTCAGCCAAGGGCGTCATCTTGCTCGATGATTCGCAACGAGAGCGATATCAGGAAGGCATTGATTTTGCCAGGAGTCACGGGTTCAAAACGCTTAATCTGGAAGGCTTGAAAGCGATGGGAACCGAGGTGGATCGGACGACGATTTTTTATCGCGCAGGAAATTGTTTTGATATTTAGCTGTACGAAATCCGCTTAAGCTTAAGGTGAATTGAATGAAACACTGGATATTGTTCTACGACGCCGTGGAAGATTATGCGGCTCGCCGCGTGCCGCTTCGTCGTGCGCACCTGGACCATGCCGGTGCGGCACGCGCGCGAAACGAGCTGGTGCTCGCCGGTGCGCTCGCGAACCCGGCTGATGGCGCGGTGCTGATATTTCAGGCCGAGTCCGCTGCGGCGGCGGAAAATTTCGCAAAAACAGATCCGTATGTGCTAAACGGCTTGATCACAAAATGGCACGTGCGCGAATGGACGACGGTGGTGGGTGATGCTGCGCTCACGCCTGTCAATCCGGCGGATGTTTAGCGTCGCGTGCGCGCGAAGGCACTAAATTCCTCACCCGAAAGGCGAGGGTGGGAATCGCCCTTGATGCTTAAATCAGCGCCCGCAAGAGCCAGCATTCACGGGCATCTTGACGAATTATTGCTCTGAAAGCCGCTCAGATACTAGTGTTTCAAACGCTGAAAAGTCTAAATCTGCCCTTGAGCCGCCTTCGGATTTTTAACTGGCATTCTTGCAATCACACCCTTGCACAACACCATCCCGGTCGGTGCGCCGGTGGGCGATCCGCCTCTGGGTTCTTTGGACAATGCAAACACCGCCCCGTCGATGAGGCGAATATCCATGTCGGGCTTTGCGAGTTTGGTGTCGCCGGTGTCGTTAAGCAGGCCTAGTGAACGTGGCGCACCGTCTTTCGGGATCACCCACAGTTCCATGCTTTTATCTTCGCCACCAACCCACGGCTTGATCATTTTCACCATCACGTAACCTGACTTTGGCTGCTCGACAATCATGCGCGCTTCGCCTTGATCTTCCAGCACAGCCATCATCATCGGCTCGGTGTGCGCCACTGAATTTGTGCGCAATGTGAATGCCAATAAAACAGCGGCAACCGACGTGGCGGCAAATCCCAGGCCACGCCAGAAAGTGAGGCTGCGCCAGAATCCACCGGTTTCGGATGCTGCTCGCGCGGGCGCGCTGCCGCCAATGCGCGATTCAATGTTGTTCCACACCCGTTTCGGTGGCGCGATGGGTTCCAAACGCTCTGCGAGTGGCATCAAATGCGCTTCCCACGCGGCGACGGCTTCCCGCAGCACAGCATCACTCCTCATCATTTGCGCAAATCGGCGACGCGCACCACCTCGCAGTGTGCCCAGCACATATTCAGAAGCGAGGCGCGAGACGAGCTCAGGGTTGTTCGTAATTTTCATGATTCCAGGCACCCTTTCAAACGCATCAGGCCGCGTCTAATGTGCGTTTTTATTGTGCCGAGTGGCTTTCCCAGATGTTCGGCTACTTCGGAGTGCGATAGACCTTGGAAGAAGGCGAGCGAGATAGATTGCAGTTGCTCGCCGTCGAGATCTTTCATGCAATGTTCAACGCGCGATTTGTCGCGCGCTTGCAGTAATTGATCCTGCGGTCCCAAACTTTCGTCTTCAAGATTCAAGGTAAAAAATTCTTCCTCGTCCTGTAGTTCCAGATGCGGGCGACGCACCAAATCCAGGCTGCGGTTGCGCACGATCGCGGTCATCCACGTCATCGGCGCGGATTTGGCGGTTGCGTAACCTGCAGCGTTATTCCAGATGTTCACAAAAGCGTCCTGTAGTACTTCTTCGGCGAGATGCCGTTCCCTGACTATACGAAGCGAAACCGAAAACAGTTTCGATTTTGTTGTGTCGTAAAGTTCAGCAAAGGCTTTTTTATCGCCAATGCCCGAGCGCGATAGTAGCGCTGCCAGCTTGTCGTTCATTGCTAGATCTGCCATGACTTAGGCTACTCCCACTTTAGTTGCAGCATCTGGTTCTGCAATCGGCTCGCGCGACCAACAAACATCCGGCACGCCGGCGGCACGATTCAGTGCGCGGGCGAGAATGAACAGTAAATCTGACAAGCGATTTATATATTGAAAAACGCAAGTTGCCACATCTTCTTTTTCGGATAACACGACTAATGCTCGCTCAGCCCGACGCGCAACCGTACGCGCAACATGCGCCAGCGCGCTCGCGCGCGAGCCCCCCGGCAAAATAAATTCTTTTAACGCAGGCAAATCCACATTCAAATTCGCGATTGCAGTATCAAGAAACAAAACATGATTTTCAGTCACAGCACGATGGCCGGGAATACACACCTCACCACCCAGATCGAACAATTGGTTCTGGATTCGTGTGAGTAATATCACAAACTCGGTCGGCATCTTCTCGGTCAACAGAACACCGATATGGCTGTTCAATTCATCCACATCGCCCATTGCCACTACGCGAGGCTGCGACTTTTGGATGCGGGAACCATCGCCGAGACCGGTGGTGCCATCATCGCCGGTTCGTGTGGTAATTTTGGTGAGGCGGTTTGCCATGGCTGCAGTCAGAAAAAATGAAAGCCGATTATAACGGTGAGACTTGGTATCATTCACGGTTGTGAAACAAATACCCGATTAAAAAACGGAAAAATGGGCCTAGTACGCGTACCGGTGCCCCGACAACGAATGAGCACACCCAAATTCAATTTTCTCGACTTTGAACAGCCGATTGCCGAACTTGAAGGCAAAATAGAAGAGCTGCGCTTCGTGCAGGATGATTCGGCGGTCGATATTTCGGCTGAGATCGAAAAACTCGCCAAAAAGAGTCAGGGCCTGACCAAAGATATTTACGCCAAGCTGAACGCGTGGCAAATCTCGCAAGTCGCCCGCCATCCGCAGCGCCCGTATACGCTCGACTACATCAGCGCGATGACGACCGATTTCCAGGAGCTGCATGGTGATCGATCATACGCGGACGACGCCGCGATTGTCGGCGGACTGGCGCGATTTAACGGCCAGAGCGTGATGATTATCGGGCACCAAAAAGGCCGCGATACCAAGGAACGCCAATTCCGCAATTTTGGCATGCCGCGTCCGGAAGGTTATCGCAAGGCGCTCAGGTTTATGAAGCTTGCAGAGAAATTCGGCGTGCCGTTGCTGACATTTATCGACACGCCCGGCGCCTATCCCGGCGTGGGTGCCGAAGAGCGCGGCCAATCGGAAGCCATCGGCCATAATTTGTACGTGCTGGCGGGGCTCCGGGTGCCGGTAATCTGTACGATCATCGGCGAGGGTGGCTCTGGCGGCGCGCTCGCAATTGCGGTAGGTGACACGACCTTTATGCTGCAGTATTCGACGTACTCGGTGATTTCGCCGGAAGGCTGCGCCGCGATTTTGTGGAAAGATCAGGCCAAAGCATCGGAAGCGGCTGAAGCGCTTAATATCACCGCGCCGAAATTAAAAGCCTTGGGGTTGATTGATAAAGTAATCTCTGAACCGCTTGGTGGCGCGCATCGCGACCCAGCGGCGATGGCGATGGCGTTGAAGAAAACGATTGCTGATACGTTAAAGCAATTGGTCGAAAAAACGCCAGATGTGTTGGTGCGTGAGCGGCAGAAAAAACTATTACAGCTCGGAAAATTCAGGGAAATTGATGCCTGACGCGGACACCCCGCGCTGACTTTTGGTACTTTTGAACTACATCCATTGTGCGGCGGGAGCCGTATAACCGGGAGTGAAAACAAAACCCATGGTGCCCGTTGAAAAATATCCTCGTACTGTTTGATCAGGAGTGGGATCAGGCGCAGTTGCGCAAAGCCGCCCTGATGTCAAACCATCAATACCGGTTTTTTCACGAAGGGTTTGACCTTTTCACTTTTCCAAGCAACGCGAATCTTTTGTTTTTCGATATTTTTCGGTTCGTCGACAAGCTCGTTGATAAATATAAGCGCATCAAACTCGACGGCATCATTTCCAGTCACGAGCAATTTGGGGCGTTATCCGCCGCATTGCTTGCCACGCGATTGGGGCTGCCCACCACCTCAACTGACGCCGTGTTGAACGCGCAACACAAGGCGCTGGCCCGCACGATTTTGCAGCGCGAGGTGCCGCATGCGAATGTGCCGTTCGAAACATTTCCCTACACGGTAAAGCGCGCGCACGAAATAGAATTGCCGTTCCCGTTTTTTGTGAAGCCCGTGAAAGCCGCCTATTCCGTGCTCGCGCGGCGTGTCGATGATTTCGCCGATCTGCGCGAACATCTTAATTTTCGGCCGTGGGAAAAATACATCATCAAGCGTTTGGTGCGGCCGTTTAACGATGTGGTCGAGCGCATGGGTGCCACCGAAATCAATGGTCACTACATGCTCGGTGAGCAGCTGATTGATGGTTTTCAGGTCAATGTGGATGGCTATATTCAACACGGTGAAGCGCATATTTTGGGTATTGTTGACGCGGTAATGTATCCCGGCACCGATGCGTTTATGCGCTGGGAATATCCGAGCCGTTTGCCGCCTGAGTGGAAGGAAAAAATCCACGCAACGTCGCTCGCGGTAATCAAGGCGCTCAAATTTGACTACGGTTTATTTAACGTTGAATTAAAAATCTGCTCGCACTCCGGCGATTGCAAATTGATCGAAGTAAATCCGCGCATGGCCGCGCAGTTTTCAGATATGTACGAAATGGTGGATGGAATCAATTTGCACGATTTGGCACTGAAGCTGGCGCTTAATGAAACGATCAACGTGCAAAAAAAATCGCAACGCTATAAATGCGCAACAAGTTTTGTCTATCGGCGATTTGATGGCAAAGGTCAGGATCATTTTCCGGACGCCGCGCAACTCAACGCGCTGGAAAACTTTGATCCTGACTCGCAATTGCATTTGTTCATCAAAAGCGGCAATGAGTTGAAGCGCGAAACGAAATGGCTGCAAAGCTATCGTTACGCATGCCTCAACATGGGTGCCGAATCTGAGGATCTGCTCATGGAAAAATATCGGCAGGCATCGAAGTTGATTGGGTTTCCGGCGAATTAGTCTGGCGCCATTCTGATTTATAAACCCTAGCATTGGTGCGGTTCTTCGAGCATTTATGCTCATAATGGCTCACCAATTATGGTGTTTGGTATTTTTTCGCTGCGAAATCAAGTGCAATAGGTGCTTCGCCACCCGGTGCAATGTAGAATAGTGGATTGTGCATTTTTTGCTTAATTCCTACGCCAAATCCCTATGATCGCCTCATCAGCCAACCCCGCAGTCAACCCCACCGTTTCCCAAATCCGCCAAGCCTTCGTTGATTTTTTTGTCTCGAAGGGGCACACGCATGTCGCCTCATCCTCGCTCGTGCCGACTGATGACCCGACACTGCTTTTTACCAATGCGGGCATGAATCAATTCAAGGATTGTTTTTTGGGTCTTGAAAAACGCGCGTACAACCGGGCCGTGACCTCGCAACGCTGCGTGCGCGCGGGCGGCAAGCATAACGATCTGGAAAACGTCGGCTATACCGCGCGTCATCACACGTTTTTTGAAATGCTCGGCAACTTCAGTTTTGGCGATTATTTCAAACGCGATGCGATTAAATTCGCATGGGAATTGCTCACGGTTGTCTATAAATTACCCGCCGAAAAACTCACCGTCACCGTCTACGCGGAAGATGATGAGGCGTATGACATCTGGGCAAACGAAGTCGGCGTGCCCAAAGAGCGCATTATCCGCATTGGCGACAACAAGGGCGGGCGCTACGCCTCGGATAATTTCTGGATGATGGGCGATACGGGTCCTTGCGGCCCATGCAGCGAATTGTTCTACGATCACGGCCCGCAACATCATGGCGGCCCACCGGGTTCTGCGGACGAAGATGGCGATCGCTTTATCGAAATCTGGAATCTGGTGTTCATGCAGTACAACCGCGAGGTCAAAGATGGCCCCATGATCCCGCTGCCAAAACCGTCCGTCGATACCGGCATGGGCCTGGAGCGTTTGTCCGCTGTGTTGCAACACGTACACGCCAATTACGAGATCGATTTATTCCAGGCGCTGATCAAAGGCGGCATGCGCGAAACTGGCTGCACCGATATCGAATCGCCCAGCCTGCGCGTGATTGCCGATCACATTCGCGCGTGTGCGTTTCTCGTCTGTGACGGCGTGATTCCTGAGAACGCAGGCCGCGGTTATGTGCTGCGCCGCATTGCGCGCAGAGCGATGCGACACGGCTACAAGCTCGGTCAAAAACAACCGTTTTTTTATAAGTTGATCGATGATCTTGCTGCCGTGATGGGCGATGCATTTCCCGAAATTTCAGCATCGAAAGAGCGCGTGAAAGCGGTGTTGAAGCAAGAAGAAGAACGCTTTGGTGAGACGCTGGAAAATGGCATGACGATTCTCGACGCAGCAGTCGGCCCCAACGGTAAAAAGCTCGACGGGGAAACTGCATTCAAGCTCTACGACACCTTTGGCTTTCCCGTTGATCTCACCGCCGACATCGGCCGTGAACGCGGCTTTGAAGTTGATATGGC
>JANMQR010000141.1:0-3610 GCA_031370625.1 Burkholderiales bacterium
TTACGTCGCGGAGATGGCGCGACAAGAGATAGTTGAGCAATATGGCGATAAAGCTTATGTCGCCGGAATTCGGGTCTTTACTACCGTACATAAGCTGGATCAGGAAGCGGCCAACGGCGGCGTGCGCCGTGGTGTGCTTGACTATGACCGTCGCCACGGCTATCGCGGCCCTGAAGGCACCGTCAACCTGCCGCAGAAGCCTGAAGAGGCCGAAGAGGCTGCCGAAGAAGCATTGCAAGAACGGGAAATCACCGGCGATTTAATGCCGGCAGTGGTTCTCTCGGCGGACGCGAAGCAAGTGGTTGCACTCACCAAACGCGGAGAAACGCTGACCTTGACGGGCGACGCGCTTAAATTTGTCGCAAAAACGTTTACCGATAAATCGTCGCCGTTAAAACCGGTGCGTGGCTCGATTATTCGGATTTACGTCGATGAGAAAGGTGTTCCATCAATTTCGCAATTGCCGAAAGTTGAAGCGGCGTTGGTGTCGATTGACCCCAACGACGGCGCGATTCGTGCGCTTTCGGGTGGTTTCGATTTCAACGCCAATAAGTTCAACCACGTCACGCAAGCGCTGCGTCAGCCCGGTTCCAGTTTCAAGCCTTTCGTATATTCGGCGGCGCTTGAGAAAGGCTTCACGCCTGCCACGGTGGTGAACGACGCCCCGGTCGTGTTTGATCCGGGCCGCAATGGCGGCCAAATCTGGGAACCTAAAAACTATGACAACAAATACGAGGGGCCGCTAAGGCTTCGCACGGCGTTGGCAAAATCGAAAAACATGGTGTCGATTCGCGTTATTCAGGCAATCGGTCCGCAATATGCGCAAGACTACGTTTCGCGTTTCGGATTTGATCCGAAGCAGCATCCGGCATATTTGACGATGGCATTGGGCGCTGGCGCGACCACGCCTTTGCAAATGGCGGGTGCGTATTCGGTGTTTGCCAATGGCGGGTTTCGCGTCAAACCTTATTTCATTTCTAAAATCACCGATGATAAAGGCGGTATTTTGTTTGAAGCTGAACCTGCTCGCGCGACTGATAAAGATGGCGGCAAAAACGCTGAACGGGTGATCGATCCGCGCAACGCTTTTATCATGACGAGTCTGCTGCGTGACGTAGTGCGCTACGGCACTGGCGCGAAAGCGATGACCTTGGGACGTGGAGATTTGGCGGGCAAAACCGGTACCACCAACGACAGTATCGATGCCTGGTTCGCCGGTTATAACGCGGATTTGGTCGCTATTAGCTGGATTGGCTTTGATAGTCCTGCATCGCTTGGCGACACTGAAACCGGTGGCGGTGCTTCATTGCCAATATGGATGCACTACATGCAGCGTTCGTTAAAGGGCGTGAAGGAAAAACCGTTTGTGCCGCCCGCAGGCGTGGTCTCTATCGCACTCAGCGATTATGGCAAGGACGGCAAGCAGCTGTCCGAATTTGTTTATGCTGAGAGCGTATCAAATGTGAGCGAGGGGCCATCGTCATTACGCGAAGCGAACAAACCATCTGAGGAAGTGAAAAATCAAATTTTCTAAAATTCGACTTACGGCATTTCAACCATGACTCGCGACACGGACACCAACACCAACACGCATGCTCGCCAGCAGCGCCCGGATCGTGACCGCGCCGCGCAGCAATTACGTGTGCTCATTACGCGCCAAGCAGCGAAATTAATTGCCGAAGGGCTGACCGATTATCACGCCGCCAAACTGAAGGCGGCGCGGCAGCTTAATTGCAATGATAAAAACGCGTTACCGGATAACCAGGAAGTTGAATTGGCGTTGCGCGAGCACCTTAATTTGTTTGCCGCGCATAGCCAGCCGCAAGCGCTCACGGCATTGCGCCGCGCTGCGCTACGTGCCATGCGGTGGCTGCAAATTGAAGGCCAGGGCGCTACTGCGGCATCGCTGGGAACGACATTCGCATTCGAGCCATGGCTCGCGGGTGCGGTGTTGAATGGCACCGCGAATGAGTACAGCGAAATCGAATTGGAACTGGTCGGTGTTGAAGCCAAAACCATAGAATTTATTTTGCTCAATCGCGGCATCGAATTCGATTTGCAAGAGACCAATCCCAAATCGAAAAGCTATAAACCAGGCGACCCAACCAAGCCCATTCAATACCACCTCGAATTTGAAGATGCGCCGCTGGTCATCACACTCTACGAATCGCATGCACAGCGCCAGATGCTCTACCCGCGTGGCAGCATCAAACATGAGCGTGTAAAGCTGGTCGAAGCAGAAGCGTTGTTTGCCTCCGAAAATACTAAACCCTAGCACTGGCGGTTGTTTTGAGCGCTTTTTGCTCTAAAGTGTGCGCCAGATAAGGGGTTTCGTATTTTTGCTAGGGCTATCTGCCTAATATGCGAGCCGCTTCCAATGCAAAGTAAGTCAGCACGCCATCAGCACCGGCGCGTTTGAACGATAGCAGCGATTCCATCATGCATGCTTCACCGTCCAGCCAGCCGTTTTGTGCGACCGCTTTAAGCATCGCGTATTCGCCTGACACCTGATAGGCGAACGTCGGTGCGCCAAAGGTTTGTTTGCAGCGTTGCACAATATCCAAATACGGCATGCCGGGCTTGACCATCACCATGTCGGCACCTTCGGCTAAATCGAGCGCGATTTCACGAAGCGCTTCGTCCGAATTGCCAGGGTCCATTTGATAATTCTTCTTGTCACTTTTACCGAGATTGCCGGATGAGCCCACGGCATCGCGAAACGGACCATAAAACTTGCTCGCGTATTTCGCGGAATACGCCATGATCGCGGTATGAATATGGTTTTCAGCGTCGAGCGCACGGCGAATTTCACCAATGCGACCATCCATCATATCGCTGGGGGCTACAATATCGACGCCAGCTTCGGCGTGGGTGAGCGCCTGCTTTTTCAAGACGGCAATGGTTTCGTCATTCAAAATATAGCCGTGTTCATCAATCACGCCATCTTGGCCATGCGTGGTGTAAGGGTCAAGTGCTACATCGGTGATGACGCCCAAATCGGGGAAGCGTTTTTTTAGTTCGCGAACCGCGCGTGGCACGAGCCCGTTGGCGTTATGAGCCTCTTCGCCCCCCGGCGTTTTTAGCGAGCCTTCAATCACGGGAAAGAGCGCAATGGCGGGAATACCCAACCTCATCATTTCTTCGGCCACGGGCATCAACAAATCGAGCGAGACGCGCTCAATACCGGGCATGGAGGCGATAGCTTGTCGCTGATTCTTGCCGTCGAGAATAAATACCGGATAAATGAAATCTGCTGGGGAAAGTGATGACTCGCGCACCATATCGCGCAGAAAAGCTGTGCGACGTAAACGGCGCATCCGGCGTTCAGGATACTGACCAAAATTCATTGTTGAACCTATCGATGTAAGCATGGCCTCATAACGCATGATGCAAGCTGTCAGCCAAATTAGAACGAATGAATGTTACACACTGTTGCAAAGCGCCTGCGAAGCAATAGCAGAAATATTAACGTGAATTAAAAAAGAGTTGAACTTTTGTATAGCGACCCTATCTTATTCAATGAGGGGCTTGCTCCTCCCCGCTTCTCCTCCCTGAGCGGGGCCTTAATCCAATTAAGGCTTTTATGTAGGGCTCGGGTTACCCTTTTTCC
>JANMQR010000158.1:0-5555 GCA_031370625.1 Burkholderiales bacterium
TTCCTCTCGCATGCAAGTGCATGTCACGAAATGTTCACTCCGTTGTCACGGGAACTACGCGGAGCAACCTTATCGTGACGGCAAGTTAATGCGGAGAACGATCGTGTTTGATGTCGCGCCTGATTACTTGCCGAAGCAGCAGCTCAAGGAGTTTAAAGAGGCCAAAGAGCATGATGCGTCTGTCGCGTCACAACACGGCTGGGACGCACGCTATCGCGCAATCTGGATTTCTGATTTGCATCTGGGTACGCCGGGCTGTCAGGCAGAAAAGCTGCTCGATTTTTTGAAGCACACCGAATCCACTTATCTTTATTTGGTCGGCGACATTATTGACGGCTGGGCGTTGCGACGTCGCTGGTTTTGGCATCAATCGCATAACGATGTGGTGCAAAAAATTTTGCGCAAGTCGCGAAAAGGAACGTTTGTCACTTACATCGCTGGCAATCACGATGAAGCGGCTCGCAATTTTATCGGACTCGCATTTGGCGGTATCGTGATCGAAGATGAAGTCGTGCATATCACCGAGCAGGGCAAGCGTTTACTGGTGCTGCATGGTGATCGATTTGACGGCGTGATTCAATGCGCAAAGTGGCTGGCGTATTTGGGCGACCAGGCTTATACGGTGATGCTGAAAGTGAATCAGTGGTTCAACTGGGCGCGCCGCCATGCGGGTTTGCCTTACTGGTCGCTATCGCAATATCTCAAGCAACGCGTGAAAAACGCAGTCAGCTACATCACCTCGTTTGAAGTTGCACTTGCGCGCGAAGCGAAGACGCGAAATTTTGATGGCGTTGTGTGCGGTCATATTCATCAGCCGGAAATTCGCGACATCAGCGGCGTGACCTATTGCAATGATGGCGATTGGGTGGAGAGTTTGTCAGCGCTGGTTGAGACCATGGAAGGTGAATTGAAACTGGTGTATTGGCATGCGAACGCAAAGCCCGGGATTCCACGGGCACAGATCGCAACTGCTGCAATTTCGCGGCCAACGGCACGACCGCTACCTGCGATGGCACGCAGCGCAATCATTGATTGAGGCAATGTTATAAATTTGATCGCGCTACAAATAATCCGGGCAGACCGCAGTGCGCAGCATCACTTTATTGTCATCTTCGCGCGAGCGATTGGTAAACCACCAGACGGAGCCTTTACGAATGCTCATGTCGTGTTCGCTGCCAAACAATAACAGCGACGCCAAATGACCGATGGTCGGCTGATGCCCCACGATCAACACAGGCTGTCGACTCTCGGGCCAATCCGCCGCAATCAATAGACTCGCGACATCGGCACCTGGTGCCAAACTCGGTACGCTTTTGCATTTACGATCAAGCGCATGTGCAGTCTCTATCGCTCTCACTGCGGGGCTGGTGAGTACCTTGGTGGAGTCGGGCAAATGCTTCTCAAGCCACTTCGCCATACTCGCCGCCTGACGTTTGCCTTTTGCAGTCAGCGGACGCTTCATATCGTCATTAAGGTCGTCTTGACCCTGCTGCGCTTCCGCGTGACGCCACAGTATTAAATCCATGCTTGCCGCCCGCCAGAGTGTGGATATTGCCGTGGTTATAGGCTTGGCGGATGACAGGAACATGACAGCGTTTGATGAGATGAGTGGTGAAACAAAAAAAGCCCGCGACGCGGGCTTTTTCTTTCCTCCTGCTCGAAAATATTTTATGCGGCCACCGTTTCCCGCAGCGTCAACGCAGCACATGCTTTTTGAATTCGTGCGCACGCCTCGACTAGCAATTCGGTTGAGGCCGCATACGACACCCGAAAATGTGGTGATAGCCCAAACGCTGCGCCATGCACAATCGCCACGCCTTGCGATTCGAGCAAATAGGCGGCCACATCTTCATCATTTTTCAGCGTCGCGCCGCTCGGTGTTTTGGCACCAATCAAACCGGCGCAGCTTGGATAAACATAGAACGCACCTTCCGGTGTGTGGCAATTTAATCCCGGCGCTTCGTTCAACATTTTTACCACTAAATCACGACGTGATTTAAAAATCTCGTTGTGTGCCGGAATAAATGATTGCGTGCCATTTAACGCCTCTACAGCGGCAGCCTGACCGATGGAGGAGGGGTTGGAAGTAGATTGCGATTGCACGTCACCCATCGCCTTGATCAGGGTCTCAGGGCCACCCGCATAGCCGATCCGCCAGCCGGTCATGCAATATGCTTTTGATACGCCATTCATGGTCAGCGTGCGCTCATACAAGCTCGGCTCAATTTGTGCGGGCGTTGTAAATTCAAACGCGTCGTACACCAGATGTTCGTACATATCATCAGTCAGCACCCATACATGCGGATGTTTGACCAACACATCGGTAATCGCTTTCAGTTCCGCTCGCGTATAGGCCGCACCGGAAGGGTTCGACGGCGAATTGAGCAACACCCATTTGGTGCGTGGCGTAATCGCGGCGTCGAGATCGCTCGCTTTGAGTTTAAAACCGGTTTCCTGCGTACACGGCACAATCACTGGCGTGCCTTCGGCCAGCAAAACCATCTCAGGATACGAAACCCAATACGGTGCAGGAATCACCACTTCATCGCCGGCTGAGAGTGTGGCCATAAATGCGTTATACAAAACTTGTTTGCCGCCGGTGCCGACGGTAATTTGCTTGGTCGTGTAGGTGAGACCATTCTCGCGTTTGAATTTAGCCACAATGGCTTCCTTCAATTTCATCGTGCCATCCACCGCCGTGTATTTCGTGTCGCCACTTCTAATCGCCGTAATCGCTGCTTCCTTAATATTATCCGGCGTATCAAAATCAGGCTCACCAAACGAAAGCGCAATCACGCTTTTGCCTGCGGCTTTCATGGCAGCGGCTTTGGCAGAAATTGCGATGGTGGCAGAGGGCTTGATACGGGCTAAGCGGGCGGCGAGAAAAGACATAACTGTTCCTTGAGGTCAACCGACGTTATTGCGGTGCACAAGAATTATAACGGGAACATGAAAACGTGTCTGCGGCCCGATCCCGCCACCGCATGCGCGTCAGGGTGGCGGGATAATCAGAATGACGCTTATGCTAAACACCAATATCGGCGTGCTGTTTGAGCCACTTGTGCTTGTAAAGCCGCGCCCCGCATAGTGTTTAGTATTTTTACGCCTAATTTTTAGCGTTAGTCGCATCTACCAATTAAAATCAATCATTGCATCCACCACCAGACCGGTTCCTGACGCGATCAATAAAATATCGGAATTAATCTGCACGTAACGCTGGCCACGGGGCGCTGGGCCAAGCAGAAGCACCACGGGTTGCGGCACCTCGTAATAAATAATGTCGCGCGGTATTGGCCGACCTATCGCCCATTTCTTGGCATGACCGGGCGGCACACAGCCATTGTTCTTTTTCGCGAGCCCTGGCGGGCATCGCTTGCCGCGATAATGATCGACATAATAGTCGTGCGCGATCACCCGATGCTGGTCCGTAAAATAGCGCCCGGAATGGTCGTGGGTCTCTCGATAGGCGTCTCGGTCATCTCCATCGCGGCCGTGTTTTTCAGATTTGTCTTTTTTCTTTTGCTTATCTTTCTTGTACTTGCCCTCACCGCGCTCGCCGTCGTGCTGGTCGTAGTTTTTGTCTTTCTTTCCTGCCCACTCTGGTTTGTCAGCATGCACCTGCCCGATAGAAATCAGGCTCGCAGAAATTAGACTCGCGAGAAAAATTACGGCAATGCGGGGAAGCGGCGAGGTGCGTGGTGGCATGATTAATCTCCGGTTGATTTAGTGGCTAAATTGAACGCGAACAACTCCCTCCCCAAGCAACGCTTACACCCTCTTTTCGCTGACACTATGTTGGGCAATTCAAGAAGGTTAATCGCCTAATCCGCCATCCGCTCGCGCATCACGTGCGATCGCCAATCCACCAACGTGACCAGCAAAATCATCTCAACCAGTACAGGTCCGGTATCGCGAAATCGCAGCAGGCTCAAATGCATTGCACTAGCGCGTCAGCACCCTGCGCAACGCATAGCTGGCAATATCCACCACGGCTACCAGCAAGATCATGGCGAGCAGGATCGTCGCGGTCTTGTTCATCTGGAAGAGACCCATGTGAAACGATAGTAGTTGTCCGAGGCCGCCAGCACCGACCACGCCGAGTACAGCGGCGGCGCGGATGTTGTTCTCCCAGCGGTACAGCGTGTAGGACATGATTTGTGGAAGGATTTGCGGGAGGGTGGCGTAGAAAAAGATGCGAGTGTTGCCGACGCCCTGTACACGCAGTGCAAATGCGGGGCCGGGTGGAGCGTTCTCGATGGCTTCTGCGAACAGGCGTCCGAGCACGCCGGTGGTATGCGCGGCGAGTGCTAACGTGCCCGCGAGTGGGCCTAAGCCCGCCGAAATCAACAAGAGCGATGCCCACACCAGCTCTGGAATACTGCGCAGCACGTTCAGCAGCCAGCGCATCGGCGCGCGCGCGAGTGTGGGTGACGCGCCGTGCGCGGTGCTGGCGGGCAGTGCGAGAATCAGCCCGCCTACCATCGCCAGCACGGTGCCCAGCAAGGACATGGCGAGGGTTTCGACGGTGCCTTTGACCACTTTATTGAGGAAAGGGGCTGACACATCTGGTGGAAAAAATTCGCGCAGGAATTTCGTCATGCTGGCAACAGCATCACTTGAAAAGAACGCGCGCCACTGCAAATCAAGACTCCAAAAGCTCGCCATCACCAGTGCCACCATGCCCGCCACAAACCAGCAGGCGCGGCAGCGCGCATCAAACAGCGGCGGCGGTAGCTGATGATTTTCCATGGTCATTAGCCGAGCTCCTTGCGCAGCCATGCGCTAACGCGATCCGCCAACGCCACCAGCAGGATGAATACGATCAGCATGGTGGCAACTTCGCTACCCTTGAACATCTTCATTGAGTTGTCCATTTCCTGCCCCAGACCGCCAGCGCCGACGAACCCCAACACGACGGATGAACGAATCGCGCATTCCCATCTGTACACCGTGTAAGAGGTAATTTCCGCCGCGTTTTGCGGTAGCAAACCGTAGCAGAACGCTTGCAATCGGCTGCTGCCATTGCGCATCAACGCGCGGGTGGCTTCGGCATCGCCGCTCTCCAGAATCTCGCCATAAACTTTGCCCAGCATGCCGCCATAGGTCAGCGCAATTGCCAGCACGCCAGCGGTTGGCCCCAAGCCCACCACGCGCACAAACACCAGCGCCCACACCAGCTCGGGCACACTGCGCAACACGATCAACAACCAGCGCAACGCGGTACGAAATATAAACGGCAGTGTCGCCATTTTGCCGGTGAGTCCGGATATGGACAGTGCGCGGGTCGAGAGCAATGTCAATGGTATCGCCAGCATTAGTGCTAACGTCATCCCTGCCGTTGCAATGGCCACGGTACGCCATGTTTCTCGCACCACCATCGATAAAAACTCTGTGCCGACTGCGGGCGGCAGAAAGTCTTTCAGAAAAGTCCAGGTCGATTTGCGACTCGCCTCGTCGAACATGATCCACGGTGTGAATTCGCTCGCCACCATCAATGGCCACAGCAGTACTGCAGCGACACTGATCCAGAATACGCGCGCAAGCCACGCCGGATC
>JANMQR010000184.1:0-2189 GCA_031370625.1 Burkholderiales bacterium
GTTCACCCGCTCCAGAATTAAAAAGCCCGCGTGATGCGGGCTTTTGTTTTATTGATGAACTAACTCTAGAATTGGCGCGGCGTTGCGAGCATTTTAGTGCCGCGATGCCCACCAGTGCTGGCGATTGTCCTGTAGGTCAGGTTGCGAAGCTACCTGACTCGGCCTCAATTAGCACAGCGATGTCACGTAGCTGCGCAACGTGACCTACGACAACCGCGCACTACTTCAAATCCGCCACCAACGCCGCACGCGTATCGCTCGCAATATCAGTCGATGCCGCGTAATTCGGGTGATCCACCCCCATTGATAGCGTCACGCCATATTTCAACGCCGCCGCCATCTCCTGGCTTAGTTCAAACCGCACGAAATGCACTGCCGATGTTTTGGTTTCATTCTCGCGTTCCAGATCTTCGTCTGCAATCGCATAGATTTTTTTCGAGCCTTCTACCTGCACCCAGGTTTTATCTTCAATGCCCTTGAGTTTCGTGAGTGCGACGCGACGCTCAGCCTCATCCGCGTATTCGATCATCATCGTCGCTTTGAAATTACGGCCATCGGGAATGAGCGGATTGTAGGCTTCCAGCTCGTCCAGAATGCCTTGCTCTTCAAACTGTTTTTCGACGCGCAAAATTTCCTGAATTTGATAGCGAATCGTTGTTTCGTCTTCAAACAACAACGTAACGTGCTCACCGATATGCACGGTGCGCAGCCGTTTATGCGCCATCGCTTTGGTGCGAAATTCGGGGCGCGCTTTGGCGTAGGCTTCGAGCGACATCAATGATTCACGGGTAATTTTCGTCATGGTGGTAGTCATCATTTATCCAGTTAAATTTAATCCGGCAGCCCGTATGCTTTACGAACCAGCGTGATCGGGTGCGCGATTTTTGCGGTTGAAGGTTTATCTTTTCTCAACTGACCAATACCTTGCTCAATGTGGTGCGCCGCAAGCTGGCAATCCGAGCTAATGTAGTCCGGCTCGGCATCATTCATTTGTCGAAACACGGGTTTGCCAATCTTCATCGCGGTTTCGTGGAATTCTTTTTTCACGCCCCATGTTCCTGCGTGACCGGAGCAGCGCTCCACCGTGGTGACGCTGGTATTGGGCACCATCTCCAGCATCTCGCGCGTTTTCTGGCCGACGTTTTGCACACGGGAATGACACGGAATGTGATACGAAACTTTGCCCAACGATGTTGAGAAATCAGTCTTCAGCAAGCCATCTTTTTGCCGCGAAACCAAATACTCAAACGGATCAAACATCGCCGCTTTCACCGCTTGCACCTCAGCGTCATTCGGAAACATCAGCGGCAATTCTTGTTTAAACATCAGCGTGCAGCTCGGAATTGGCGTGACGATGGCGTAGCCTTCCTTTGCCAATTTTGCTAGTGGCGGAATATTGATCGCTTTTAATTTCGCAACCGATTCCAGATCGCCCAGCTCCAATTTCGGCATGCCGCAGCATGCTTCTTTTTCGATAATCACATACGGAATTTCGTTGTGATCGAGAATTTTTATGAGGTCGTGGCCAATGCCGGGTTCGTTGTAATTCACGTAACATGTTGAGAAGATCGCCACCTTGCCTGGCGTGCGCTTGCCTTCTTTTGCTTCGTAAGTTTTGCTCGGCGCTGCATTCGGGCGGAATTTTTTCGACGCAAATTCAGGCACCCATGCGTTTTTATCAACGCCCATTATTTTTTCGCCAAGTGCGCGCATCATCGGCATTTTCGCGGTCGCATTGACGAATTGAACGACGACTGGAATCGTCGCCAGCTTGCCGTTACGATCCGTTGAGGAAAGCTGCACATCGCGGAAATGCGTCTTCGACTCTCCTTTAAATTGAATTGCTTTCGCGCGTAACATCAAGTGCGGAAAATCCACATTCCACGGATGCGGCGGCACGTATGGGCATTTCGTCATGTAGCACACATCGCACAAATAACACTGATCCACCACCGACCAATATTTTTCTTTCGGCACGCCATCCACTTCAAGCGTCGGGCTCTCGTCGATCAAATCAAACATGACCGGAAACGCATTACACAGCGACACACAGCGCCGACAGCCATGACAAATGTCGAACACACGCTCCATCTCTTTGATAGTCGCATCGATGTTATAGAAGTCAGGATTCTGCCAATCAATCGGGTGGCGGGTCGGTGCTTCGAGTGAGCCTTCGCGTTGGGACATGG
>JANMQR010000204.1:0-14921 GCA_031370625.1 Burkholderiales bacterium
CCACCAACTTTATCCGCAACATTATTGATGCTGATTTAGCCTCCGGAAAATACGCCGCCCGCACGTGGAGCGGCACACCTGGGCCTGCGTCCATGCAAGCCAGCGCAGCAGTTGACCCTGCCAAAATCCGTACACGCTTCCCACCGGAGCCGAATGGTTATCTGCATTACGGTCATGCGAAATCGATACTGCTGAATTTTGGTTTGGCCGATGATTATGCGGGTGTGTGTCATCTCCGTTTTGACGATACCAATCCTGAAAAAGAAGATCAGGAATACGTGGATTCCATCATCGATTCCGTGCATTGGCTGGGCGGTAATTACGATAAAAATGGCGCGTCGCATTTGTATTTTGCGAGCGATTATTTTGATTATTTTTACGCGTTTGCGGAAACCTTGATCGAGCATGGTTTGGCGTATGTGGATTCGCAATCGGCAGATGAAATGCGATTGAGCCGCGGCTCGCTCACAGAAGCCGGAAAAAACTCACCCTTCCGTGAGCGTAGCGTGGCTGAAAATTTACAGCTGTTCCGCGAGATGCGCGATGGCAAACACGCCGAAGGCACGCATATCCTGCGCGCGAAAATTGATATGGCTTCACCGAATATCAACATGCGCGATCCGGCGATTTATCGCATCAAGCATGCGCATCATCATCGCACCGGCGACAAATGGTGCATCTATCCGATGTACACCTATGCGCATCCGGTCGAAGATGCGCTGGAAAATATTACGCATTCGATTTGCACGCTGGAGTTTGAAGATCAGCGCCCGTTCTATGATTGGGTGTTAGCGAAGCTCGCTGAATTTGGCGCACTGAATACGCCACTGCCGCAGCAGATCGAATTCTCGCGCCTTAATCTCACCTACATCGTGCTCAGCAAACGTTATTTGCGCCAGTTAGTCGAGCAACATCACGTCGCAGGCTGGGATGATCCGCGCATGCCCACGCTGGATGGTGCGCGTCGGCGCGGATTCACCGCTGATGGTTTCAAATTATTTGCGCAGCGCATCGGCGTATCAAAATCTGATTCGTGGATCGAGATGAGCGTGCTTGAAGATTGTCAGCGTGAAGTGTTGAATGAAGAGTGTTTGCGCAAGGTGGCGGTGTTGAATCCGTTGAAGCTGATTATCGATAATTATCCTTTCGGCCAAAGCGAGGAATGCTTCGCACCGAATCATCCGCAAAAGCTGGAATTGGGCAAACGTGCGATGCCGTTCTCGAAAGAATTATGGATCGAGCGCGAGGATTTTGAAGAGACACCACCGAAGGGATTTTTCCGATTATTCCCTGGCAATATGGTGCGGCTGCGCTATGGGTTTGTCATCAAATGCATTGGCGCGGATAAAGATGCGGCGGGCAATATCACGGCGGTGCATTGCGACTATTTGGCCGATTCAAAATCCGGCACACCGGGCTCGGACACTTATAAAGTCAAAGGCAATATCCATTGGCTGTCAGCAGCACATGCGATTGCGGCAGAAGTGAGATTGTTTGATCGATTATTTTTAGCACCTCATCCGGGGCGCAGAACGGATAATTTTCTTGACGACTTGAATCCAAATTCAAAACAAGTCATTACCGCGTATCTGGAACCATCCCTTAAAGATACGCCAGCGGAGGCGCGTTTTCAGTTTGAGCGGCACGGTTATTTTGTCGCAGATCGCGTTGATTCAAAACCGGGCGCACCGATTTTTAATCGCGCGGTGACGTTGCGTGATTCGTGGACCTCGACGACCTAACCTTTTATTAAATACACAAACCCCAGAATCAGCGGGGCTTTTGAGCAATAAATGCTTGAAGGTACTCGCCAATGCTAGAGTTTGCATCTTGTTACATCCTGCTGCCATTCCGCTACTTTGTCGCTACTTTGTGGCAATTTCCTCTGCTAAAGTACAGGAATAAGCCTACCTGTTAAGTCAAAATTCGAGGCAAATCCGCGCACGCAGCCAATACTTTTTTCGAGGATAGTCATGCGCTTTTTTAATTGCCTGAAACAAATTTATTCACCGCGTTTCAATTCGGCCGTGCTTTTCGCCGCATGCATCAGCGCCGGTCTCTTGAGCACATTTTCGTCCGCTGCGACCGAGTCCATTGACGCGACAGAAATCGCTAACGGCAAAATTCATCGCGGCTCAATCGACGGCCATCCGGTCAAATTCGTTGTCGTTAACGGCAACGCGATAAGTGATGGCGATATTTTGCTCGGGTCTGCCACCGAGGTGCTGGCGCGCATGCGCGCCGAAGCGCCCAACGGAAAATTCCCGACATCGAACGCCGCGTTTACCTCGCTAACCAAAGGCCACGCCTATGGCGGCGCAAATCGCTTGTGGCCGCGTAATGCGCAAGGTGTTGTCGAAGTGCCCTATGTGATCACGCTGGATCCGAATAACAATGTGCCCGCCGCAATCACCGCTGCGAACGGACAACTCGCACCCTTCATGCAATGGGTTCCACGCACCGGGCAGGCCGATTACGTGTCGTTTAATTTGAGTGAAGATGAAAATTACGGCTCATGTTTTTCGAGCGTCGGCCGGGTCGGTGGATCACAAAATATCGGCGGCAGCAAAATTTGTGGAACCGGCACGCTGGTACACGAAATGGGCCACGCGATCGGGCTCTGGCATGAGCAGCAGCGCGCAGATCGCAACACCTGGCTGAATATCGATTTGACCAATATTGATCCTTCGTACGTCAGCAATTATGAAGCGCCCAATAGCCAGCGCGACATTGGCGGCTTCGATTACGGCTCGATCATGCATTACTCGGCATATGCGTTTGTGAAATCGTATAAACCTTCGTTGAACACAATCCCCGCAGGCATCCCGATTGGCGCGCGCGCGGGCTATTCATTGGGCGATCTGGAGGCGATCCGTCGCCTGTATGATTTTGTTGAGTCGACCACTACCATCGACTCATTTCCAAGCGGGCAGAAAGTGATCATCGACGGCGTGCTGAGTGCGACCCCGGCTGTGGTCAATTGGCCCATCGGCTCCTCGCACACACTTGGTGTGCCTGCGGGCGTGGTCAACACCAACGGCAATCTCTACACTTTTGCGCGCTGGAATAACGATCAGGCAGCAACACTCAATCCGAATCAGACCATTACCGTAACCGTCGGTGATGGAAGTTTGGGGCAGCCTGCAAATCGCCCCGCGGTCAGCACCTACACTGCGCATTTTTCGCAAGTCGTCGAAGTGAAATCGTCAACGACTGTAGCCGGTGGCGTGGCGACGTTGCTGCCCGCACCGCAGCCGATTGCGGGTGCGGCAGGCGTGTACTACCGCGCCAATACGCCGATCTCTGCCAATGCCACCGCACCAAGCGGATTTCAATTCGCATTGTGGGGCCCGCCAACCGGGTCGCTGTTTCATTTTCCGTTAGCCTCAAATCGATCATCCAATCAATTTGTCGGCCCGGTTTCGATTGGTGCAAATTATGTGTTGGCGGATTGGGTGGCGAACCTCACCAATACCGCACTTGCGAAAGTAAAAGCCGAACATGCCGGCGGTGAATTTACCGGCGCGATTACCACGCGAGTGGATGGCGCCAACAACACCGATCAAAATTTGCCCACCACCAGTTTTCTTTGGGCGACCGGCGAGGCGCGCGAGTTTCAGGCAAAGCCCGTTTTTCGCGGCTTGACCAGCAATGTGCGGTATAAATTTATTGCCTGGGAAGGTGGGCCGACTTCCAGCACAGCGGAACGCATCATCATCACCAAGCCAGCCGGTGCGGTGGGTGACAACGTCAACTACACCGCACGCTACGTCAAACAATTCAAAGCGATCACCGAGATCGACAACAGCTCCACTTCTTGCGGCAGTGTATCGCTGGATCGAGCTGGCCCCGATGAAGGATATTTTAACTTCGGTGATTCAATAACGGCAACGTACAACCCACCAGCGGGCATGGTGATCGTGCGCTGGAATGGCAATTTTGTTGGCAGCGGCAATCAGGCCAACTATGTCGTCACCGATATTCCGCATGCAGCACCGGAAATCAACACCGTCGCCGAACCGTTGCGCATTTCATCGGTGAGCAAAAGCCAATTCAGTTTTGCAGCGCCCATCGAATTCGATATCGTCGGCAGTGGATTTACCGCCAGTAGCGAGGTCTATGTCGCAAACGTTCGGCGCAGTGCGGTTCTAGTTGGAGTGAATCAATTGCGCGTGACCATCGCGGCAGCTGATACGCCGAACGTGGGCAAAGCCGTGGTGCAGGTCGCCAATCGGGTGAACTCGTGCTCAGCGCTGGCGTACTCCGCGCTTGACATCAAAGTCGGAGGCGCAGTGATCCCCGCTGGTGGTGCGCGCACCGGCTGGTGGTGGAACAAAGACGAAAGCGGACGCGGATTTTTTATGGAGCGGCGCGGTGATGCGCTATTCATTGCAGGCTATTACTTTGAAGCCGACGGTCGGCCAACCTGGTTCACGGCATCCGGGCCATTCACCGGAGTTACGTTCAGCGCGCGCGCCACGACATTGAAAAACGGGCAAACACTGGAAGGCAATTTTGTTGCGCCGCAAGCGGGCGCAGACTTGGGGCCGATTACGTTGAGCTTCGCCGCAGATGCATACGTTGCCGCGATGAATTGGCCCGGTGGCACCACGCAGATCACCAATTTCGTCTTCGGCGGCGCCGGTGTGGGCACCGGTGAAAACGGCTGGTGGTGGAATGCGAGCGAAAGTGGTCGCGGCTATTCGATTGAAGTGCAGGGCAATACACTTTTCATGGTCGGCTTTATGTATGACGCAGCGGGAAATCCGGTTTGGTATTACACGTCCGGCACCATGCAATCACCGGCCAAATACACGGGAAATTTGCTCACCATTCGCGGCGGACAAACCCTGGGGGGAGTTTACAAACCGCCGAGTAGCAACGCCATTATTGGCAGCATCAGCATCGATTTCAACGGTGCTGATCAAGCCAATATGATTCTGCCGAGTGGAAAAACGGTGGCGATTACGCGATTCCGTTTTTAACGGAATCACAAAACTACGCGCGCGTCGCTTGAATATCGATTTTGTCTTTTCAGGGGTTGGTTAATGTCGTTGTTTCGTCCCGCTAACGCTGCGTTAGGCAGTTACTTTTTTCACGCGAAATCGTTGCGCGTATTGTTGACACCGGTGCTGATTACAACTGCACTCGTGTGCAGCGCTGCGTCGTCGTTTGTTGCGCACGCGCAGCAAGCGAAACCTGATGCACCGGCCGCTTACAACGTCAAGGAAAATTACACCAAATACGAATATCGCATTCCCATGCGCGACGGCAAAAAACTTTTTACCACCGTTTACGCGCCCAAAGATTCCGCCAAGCCTGCGCCGTTTTTAATGGTGCGCACGCCGTATAGCGTGGCACCGTATGGCGTGGATCAATATCGCGAAACGCTCGGGCCATCGCCCGACTTTGATCGCGCGGGCTACATTTTTGTTTTCCAGGATGTGCGCGGACGCTACATGTCCGAAGGCAATTTCATCGACATGACGCCGCACAAAACAAAAAAATCAGCGACCGACGTTGATGAAAGCACGGACATGTTTGATTCCGCCGAATGGTTGCTGAAAAACATTCCGCAGAATAATGGACGTATCGGTTTGTGGGGAATTTCATATCCCGGATTTTATGTATCAGCGAGCATTATCGATTCACACCCGGCGATCAAAGCGGCCTCACCGCAAGCGCCGGTGACCGATATGTACATGAACGATGATTCGTATCACGGCGGCGCATTCATGCTGGCGGCTAATTTTGGTTTTTATTCCGGCTTCAAACGACAGGAAAATCCGACGGTGAAACCCAACAAATGGGATGCCTTCGAATACGGCACCAAAGATGGCTACGAGTTTTTTTTGGGCCTGGGCACGCTTGGCAATGTGAGCAAGCTCATCGATAAACCGGAGTACGTGATGTGGAAGGACAATATTGTTAACGACACCTACAACGATTTTTGGCAGAGTCGCAATATCGCGCTACATCTTAAAAATATCAAGACCGCGGTACTCACTGTCGGCGGCTGGTTTGACGCTGAAGATCCGCAAGGCCCGCTCACCACTTATCGCAGCATCAAAGCCAGTAATCCAGGTATCTACAACGGGCTGGTGATGGGCCCGTGGGTGCATGGCGGCTGGGCGCGTAACGATGGCGAGCGTATTGGCATGGTGAGTTTTGCCGCGAAGACGAGCGAATATTTTCAGAAGAAAATTATCTTCCCGTTTTTCGAAAAAAATCTGCGCCCCGCTGCCGCGAATGATATGAAGACAGCCGGTGCAAAACCGGCTGAACCATTCGCGGAGGCGCACGTATTCGAAACCGGCACCAATATTTGGCGGCAATATCCGCAATGGCCGCCTGCTGAAACTAAAACGAAAACACTTTATTTTGGCGCGGCGGGGAAATTATCGTGGGCCAACCCGGATTTGCAAGCAGGCACACAAACATACGATGAATACGTGAGCGACCCGGCCAAGCCAGTGCCATTCATCGCCTACACCGCAACCGGCGTGCCGCAGGAATACATGGTCGGCGACCAGCGCTTCGCTGCTACCCGCACCGATGTGCTGACTTACTCAACCGATGTGCTGGAAGAAGATGTGACAATTGCCGGGCCGATCAAGCCAAAACTTTTTGTTTCGACCACTGGCACCGACAGCGATTGGGTGGTGAAATTAATTGATGTTTATCCGAGCGAACTGCCAGATGAAACTGTTGAGAAACCAGCGATACCACCTGCGCGCCCGAAAGATGCACCCGGCCCTAAAATTCAACTGGCAGGCTATCAGCAATTGATTCGCGGCGAACCGCTGCGCGGAAAATTTCGCGCGAGCTTTGTGACGCCAAAACCATTCACCCCCGGCAAGGTCGAAGCCGTGGCCTTCACCATGCCCGATGTGCTCCACACATTTCGTCGCGGGCACCGGATCATGGTGCAAGTACAAAGCTCGTGGTTTCCATTGGTGGATCGCAACCCGCAAGTATTTATGCGCATTCCCGATGCGAAACCGGAGGATTTTAAATCCGCTACGCAACGTGTTTACCGATCAGGCGCGATGGCTTCGGGCATCGAAGTTGGCGTGATGGGACTTACGGCAATGAGCCGTACGACAATGAGCCCTACAAAAATGGGCCATACGACAACGAGCGCGAAATAAATTCATCAAAAATAAAAAGGGCGCATCAACGATGCGCCCTTTTTAATTTAAAACTTGCTACTGAAAATAAATTAACGATTCAAATTACTTGGGTATCAACACGGTATCAATTACGTGAATCACGCCGTTGCTGGTCGCAATATCGGTTGATGTCACGGTTGCGTCGTTTACCATTACTTTGCCGCCGGTGGCAGTGACTTTAAATGACTTGCCGTTGACCGTTTTCACATCGCCCGGTTTCACATCTTTAGCCATTACTGACGCTGGCACCACGTGATAGGTTAAGATCGATGCGAGCTTGGCTTTATCTTTTAACAAACCTTCAACCGTACCAGCCGGTAATTTTGCGAACGCTTCATCGGTTGGCGCAAATACAGTGAATGGGCCTTTGCCTTTGAGCGTATCAACCAAGCCAGCCGCTTGAATCGCGGTAACCAAAGTTTTGAAATTACCCGCACCTACCGCCGTATCGACGATATCCTTAGCTTGTGCAGATGCACCAGCAGCAATAAACATGGAAGATGCGACAGCAAGCGACATTAGTTTCGAACGTAAGCCAAATTTCATATGAATCTCCATAAAGTTAGTGTGTCAAATAAACATGTAACAAATACAACCTAGTGGTACCGGAGCAAACTTTGTTTCTTCCGGTTACAATCTTCAGACAAGTATTTGAATCATTTGTTACTAATAAGTTCAAACAATTTACCGATGCGTATCCTCGACAAAATTTCCTTTAAAGAACAAACATTTAAGCTTCGCGAAGACGCGATACTGGATGCTGCGCATCGTTTATTGGCGCAAAAAGGCTTCGACCTGATGACAATGGATGAAGTGGCGGCCGAAGTGGGTATCGCCAAACCGAGCTTGTATAAACACTTCGTCTCGAAGGAACAGCTGGTCGGTGCGGCCATGATTCGCTTGGTTGAAGGCGCGCTCGATTTTGTGGATCAGTTGCCCAGCGCGCAATCGCCGCTGGACAAGATGAAGCTGGTGCTTGGCTGGGCGCTACGGGTGCGGCTCGGCGGTGGCCTGCCTTACCTGCCTGCCACCAGCCCGCAGGTGCGCGAGATGCTCACCAAGAATATTGGCTACGTGATGAAAGTGATGAAGCTCAACGACATCTTGAGCGACATCGTCAAGCGCGCGAAAAAATTGGGCGAACTACGGAGCGATCTTCCGGACGACGTAATTTTGTTCAGTTTTTACGCCCGCTCCTGCGATCCAGCGGTCGAATATTTGCGGCTTTACACCAAGCTCGACAACGAAGCCATCATCGCGCATATGATCAGTGGCTGTTGTGATGGGCTCGCGAATCAGGCGAAATCATCGCCCACTGGCTACCCTTGAAATTGACAGTCGTCCGACGTTCGGGCTTTACGCTCATCGAAATCATGGTGGTAGTCGCAATCATCGCGATTCTTGCGCTGACGGCTGTGCCAACACTCTATCAAGGCGTGGTGCGTCAACAGATCAAAGACAGCATGCCGCTGGCCGATTTGGCGCGCGATGGCGTGGTAAGTTTTTATCGGCGCGAAGGAAAAATGCCAGCCGACAATGCTGCCACGAATGTACCCGCTGCCAATAAAATTATCGGCAATTATGTGACCAATGTGGCGGTAGCCGATGGCGCTGTGACGATGACATTCGGCAATAGCGCTTACGCCGCGATCAAAGGTAAAACGCTCACCTGGCGGCCCGCCGTAGTCACCGATGCGCCCACCGTGCCGATAGCGTGGGTGTGCGGCGGCAAAGCGCCACCCGAGGGCATGACAGCACAGGGCCGCAATGAAACTACCCTGCCCGGCAATGTAATGCCTGCTGGTTGCGGCTAACTTTTTTGGGATCCGTCATGAAATACGAAAATTTGGGTAAATCGTCGTTGTCCGTTTCCCGCCTCTGTTTAGGCACGATGATGTTCGGCGATCAAACCGATTTGGCTGAGGCAGGAAATATCGTCGCGCATGCGCGTGAACACGGCGTCAATTTTATCGATACGGCTGATGTTTATTCAGTCGGCAAATCGGAAACGATGGTCGGCGAATTGCTAAAAAAAGATCGCGACCAATGGGTGCTCGCCACCAAAGTCGGCAACAAAATGAGCGACAAATTAAACCAATCAAAATACTCGCGCTCGTGGGTCGCGCGTGAATGCGAAGCGAGTTTGCAACGGCTCGGCACCGACTATATCGATATCTATTACATGCACCGTGATTTCAACGGCATGGATTTAAGCGAAGCGATGCGTTCGATTGAAGCGCTACTGCGCGACGGCAAAATCCGCTACTGGGGCGTATCGAATTTTCGCGGTTGGCGCATCGCTGAAATGATGCACCTCGCCAGCCAGCTCAATATGCTTAGGCCCATCGTCTGCCAGCCGTATTACAACCTGCTCAATCGCCAGCCCGAAGTTGAAGTGCTGCCCGCCTGCGCGCACTACGGCATCGGCGTGGTACCTTACAGCCCGATTGCGCGCGGGGTGCTCACTGGCAAGTACGCGCCGGGTGCAAAAGCCGAAGCGAATACGCGAGTGGGCCGCGGCGATAAACGCATCATGGAAACCGAATTTCGTGAAGAATCGTTGAACATTGCGCAAACGCTGAAAGCACATTGCGATAAAAAAAATATCGCCCTCGCTCACTTCGCAACGGCGTGGGTGCTGGCAAATAAAACCGTCAGCGCCGTGATCGCCGGACCACGAACATTTGCGCAGTGGCAAGATTATTTCGGCGCGTTGGACGTGGTGATTTCGGCTGAGGATGAAGCGTTGGTAGATTCACTTGTGTCCCAGGGGCATCCGTCAACACCCGGTTATAACGATCCCGTTTATCCGTTGAATGGGCGGGTGGTGGGCGCTTAGGAATTCTGGGTTGATTTTGAAACGCTATATCTGGCGCGGCTTTGCAGGCATTTATGTGCGGAAAGGCGCGCAGATGCTAGCGTTCTAGCGCCTGCAAAGCACCGTCACCCCGGCGGAGGCCGGGGCCCAGTCCCGTCCAACCAAGCGTCAGCCAATTAACGAATTAAAGATCAAAGCTCTCACCCAACCTTAATTCACACAGCATCAACAGCACAAACCCCCCACCGCAACCGCGCCGAAGTAGACCTCGGATTACTCCGCTGCTCCTCCGGTGACGGCCGTATCGCCTCTGTCGAAACACCCGAAAAAATCCCCGCCGCAAAATACCGCTGAAACGCCGCCTCAATCCGTCGATCCTCGCCAGAATGAAAAGTCAAAATCGCAACCCGACCACCGGGCTTCAAACATCGCGGTAACGATTCAATAAACCGATCCAGCACACCAAACTCTTGATTCACTTCAATCCGCAACGCCATAAACGTGCGCGCCAATGTTTTTTTATGATCATCTTTATCCGGAAAATCTTTCAGCGTCGCGCGAATATTTTCGGCGAGCTGTTGCGTGGTAAGAATCGGCGTCGCACTTCGCTTAATGCCATACGCAATCCGCGCCGCATATGGCTCATCCGCATAATTACTGATCAACTGACCAAGATCATAAGCGCGTATCGATTGCAAAAGTGCTAACGCTGGTTCACCCGCCAGCGGATTCAAACGCAGATCAAGCGGCCCATCATTTTTATAAGAAAACCCGCGCGTGGGATCATCTAGCTGCATCGACGACACGCCCAAATCCGCGAGGATGCAATCAAACTTTCCTGATTCTGGCAATAGCGTTTCAATATCCGCGAAATTCAATTCACGAATCGTCAACACATCTTCTCCAAAGCCAGCTGCGCGCAAACGCGCCTCGGTACGCGGCCGCTCCACCGAATCCACATCCACCGCAAATAATTTTCCACCAGGCAACAAGCGCGGAATAATCGACTGCGTGTGACCACCAAAACCGAGTGTGCAATCCAGTGCCACATCACCCGGCTGCGGATGCAGAATCGCCAAAATTTCATCCACGCAAATCGGCCGATGCGTCCCGGCCGGCGTCTGCCCACGCGCAATTACTTTCTGAACATCATCAGCGAAATTTTGCGAATCGAGCTCTTTGTATTTTTCTTTGAATTCGCGCGGATGCGTGCCGCGATAACGCTTGCGGCGAACGTGTGGGGTGGTTGGATCAGAGGGCATGGGAAGTAAGTGGAAAATAAAAAACAGTATCAACAGTATCCACGACGTTGCCCGTTTATCGTCATTGCATTGAATTTCCAGTCGGATGCGGCGCGATGATTGTAGGGTGGGCAGGCTTCATCTGCCCACGGAATGCATCACCGAACATTGGTGGGCACGCGCTGCTTTGCCCACCCTACCCAACTTGATTGCCGATATCGTTGGGCCACGCGTCGGTTCGCGGGAAACAATGACACAAACGCAAACGCGCGCAACGTCGCCGCCAGGATTGAGGCCATTCAAACGAGGTAGTGTGGTGTTAGTGCAACGCTGCCGCAGGACGCGGCGGTGACCGTCAGCGGGGGGTGGCTCCCGCCGCATAGGCGTACATTTTTTCGCTGTGCGGATTGCGGCGTTGTGCCTGCTCCTTCGCCTGCTCGGCCAGTTGCACTTGTCCACGTTGATGCTGCGCTTCGCCGAGTATCCAATACGCCTGCGCCGTATCCCATCCCTTGGCAAGTTCGGTTTCGATGGTTGGCACGGCGCGTTCTGGTTTTCCGGAAAGCATCCAGGCTTTCGCTAATGCGATGGCCGATTCGCCATAGGGGCGCGTTTCGAAATTCTTCTGCGCAAGCGAGAGTGCCAGTTTCGCGTCGGCAGGATCCAGCAAGTAGTGATCGAGCGCGTGGCCCGCGGCAGCTTCGGGAAAGGTGATCAATCGTTGTTCGTAGATCGCATGCGCTTTCAGCGTGAGCTTGTTCGCATTTTCATTATTGCCCAATTCCCGTTCGATCGCGGCGAGCGCATCCATGAATTCCGGATTGCCGGTGCGTTCGATAATCTTCTCGTAAAGTTGTTTGGCTTCCGGCATCTTTCCGCTCAGATGCAGCAACTCGGCGATGTGCTCATCGACAAGCCACCAGCCATCGAGCGCGTCGGACGCAAGCCGGTACATGGCGAGGGCTTCGTCGAATCGCCCGCGATCAAGTGCGACAAGTCCGCGTTGCAGTTTGAGCCAGGCGTGCATCGTCGGTGCGCCAGCGTGGTAACGCTTTTCCGCTGCCTCAAGCAGGGCCGCCGCTTCTCCGGGCGAACCGAGCCACTTCTTCAAGAGGCCCAGACGAACAAAGTTCGGCGGAATGCCCGGTTCGTTGACCAACGCGTGGTAGATATTTTCTGCGTCGCGATAGCGTCCGGAATAGAGCGCAAGATCAGCGCGCAATGACGCCATCTCCGTCTGCTCCACCGACGCGGGGCAGCTGTCGAGCGCAGTAGCAGCCTGCTTCAAACGATGCAGCGTGTAATGCAGCCGCGCCTCTGCAAGGCATCTCGACGCCGATGGTTTCGGCACTGCGGGAAGAGTCGCGAGCAATGTTGCGGCCTTGGCGTAATCGTCGTAACTGCCGGTGAGCCGTGCGCGCTCCTGGTAAAGCGATACGACCTGCAGTTGCAGAAGCGTATCGCCGGTTTGCTTCGCGCTGAGCGAAATGCCGTGCTCGATACCGGCATCGAGCTTTTGTAACTCAGCCGCGTACGTTGGCGTGGTCGGCTTTTTTGCAGCGGCGGCGACAAGCGGTGCCGCGGGCTTTGCGCCGTCACATGCAGCGAGCAGGCAGCATAAAAAAAAACCCAGCACGAAGCTGGGCCTGTAGTCTGCGCTGCTCAAGGCTGTGCGCCTCTCAGATGCGGGAACGCCGCTGGCAGTGCTGTGCCCGACTCGTCTCGCGTCGGGTTGATTACACCGACGAGCGTTTTGATCGTGTGCGGTGGCGAAGTGCCCGACACTTTCAGCAATGCCGCAGACAGAAGGCGATCCACGACTGGATCGTCATAGCCGCGGCCATTCGGCCAACCCGGCGCTGCGTTTATGTCGTAGGTAATGACATCAGGAAGTACGACCGGCGCGACTACGGCGACACAGGCTGAAATATCAACATCCGCATTGCTCGCTGGCGGCGTGACCGTTTCCGTCGAGCACGGCGTGAGGCCGAGAGAACGCAATTGCGGCCCGACTTTATAGTGGATGTTGCGCAGCGAATTCGACTGTGACCCCACGGTGAAGAGCCCCGCAAAATCGCGTCCATCGTTGATCGGTTCGCCGCGGTTGAGTGCGTCGCGCTGGTTGTTGAACGAGTTCGACGAATTGCCCGGGTTAAGGATTGCGCCGCTTGGACCGATGGGGGAGATTGCCGGATCGCGCGATAGCAGCGCCGTGGCAATCGCCGGCTGGCCGGTACGATCTACACGTACATAGCGATCTTTCGCCGCAGTCGAAAAATCGAACTTGGGGCCGTTGTCATCGCTGTCGCTGTTACCGCAGCCGCTGAGGATGAGCGCGAGCGCCACAGCGAGACCGGAAAGCGATGCGATGCGTTTGGTTTGCATGGAGAGTTGAGTTTTCATCTGATCACCCCGCCAACCGGCCTGTGGTACCCCACACACGCAGCTTCGGCCTCACACCGTTCACGGCTGGCGCAAGCGCGTCGTTGTTCATTTCAAAAACAATCGCAGAAACATTGCGAAAGGCGAACGAATCGCGACGCGCTTGATTGCCGGTGAGCCGGAACGCGCCCACGACGTCGCCGCTTTGGCCAGGCCCGGCGAAGGAAGCAACGAGGGCTGCGTAGCCTTCACCGTCGAAAAAAAATGGGTCGTTACGCAAGCCTGCGAAACCCTTCAAGCCACTGGCGGATGTGAAAACGCTTTCAGTTTTACCGAAGTACGTGCCGCCTGCGCCAGGCACGTTCTCCAGTTGCAAGGCGCACGTACCGTCCAGATCTTTGCCGAATCGGGCGAAGATTTCGACATCCGGAACGTTGTCGAAATTGCCAGCGGCGTCGGCACGGTCGATATGGAACGTGTACAACACCTTGGCATCGCAATAGAAACTGCCGTCGATACGCGAACGCGGCGCCGGCCGCCCGCCAAAGGTGATGGCAGCGACCGTCTTGGCCGTTGATTCGGGCGATGGGAAGATAAAGATATCGGCAAGATCGGCCGCCGGATCGGCATCGGTGCCGGGAGATTCGGCGTGGTCGGCGGACATCACGGCCGCGCTCACAGCAAGCGCGCAGACGGCAGCCAAAATGCGGCGGGTGCCGCGCAGTTTGAATCCGGAAGCCATGGTGGTTTCTCCCTAAATTGCAAAAGACGACGTATGAAACGCTAGAGCCTCCGCGCGGCGTGCGCCGAAGCGACCTTTGACACCGACTGCGCTGCTCGGATTTTACGGGTTTGGATTCGGTAGGCAATCCCCCGATTACGGTACGCCCTTATGTCCGATTTTGCGGATATTTTTTCCAGCACTGGGCGACGGCGTCCCAAAGCTTGCAGACCGCGAATACTCTCCAGATCGTCACGGGCGAAAACTTCTCCTGCGTGATCAAGCGCGGATAAGCTTCTCGCAAAATAGGGGCAGGCCCAGCTAAAAACCACAGCGCACTGCCACAACGACCACAAAACGACCACAAAACGACCACAAAACTGTCGTTGCCACTGCCCGCTGCCCACTACTCGTCTCCACACCATCGCCGCGATCAATCTTCGCCTAATATTTCCGCAAATAGGGCTTGCCCGTTGCCGCTAGCGTAGAAAAATAAGCCTCCAGATTAATCGCATACCCCCCCCCACCCCCGGGCTTGCGGCAAATAGAACAATAGAAAAGCAGAAAAGGAACCGGGTGCGCGGATT
>JANMQR010000225.1:0-2816 GCA_031370625.1 Burkholderiales bacterium
GATTGTTATGCACTTTCGCGACACGGCCTGCCGCGACTTCACGACGAATTTTTGCATCGGGTAAAAGTGGGTGCAGGCGCATCGGATCATTACGAAAACTGGCTACGCGAACGCGCATTCGCTGGCACCACGCGACATTGCCTCGCCTTCGACGGCGCACCCATTTCGCCTGAAAAAATTCTCGGCCTGCTGCAAAGTTCCGCGCGCGACGGCGATCCCCGCGCCATCGCCCGCACGCTCCTGTTTCGCGATTTAGCCGATAGCAAGCAAGGCACGTTCGATCTCGTCACCCGCCTGTTGTCGACCCGCGACCCACTCGTGATTCGCGATGTTGGACTATTCCTCACGCGCGGTGAATCATCGATGATTGTTGGCGAAGGCGCTGCACCCGTCAACGCAACATCACTCGCCATCGCGTGGGAACTGGTCGCATGCGACTTCGGCATGGATTGCGGCAGCGATAGCAAGCTGTTAAACAACCTCTGCGCGTATCAAGGCCAGTGCCGCGCGTTTTCCTACGAGGATTGGCTGAGCCGTTATACAGAATCGGCTGAAGAGCTGCAGGAAATAAAGCGGTTGCGAACGTTGTTGCATCGTGGGTTGATCTCGCGCGACTGGGGGCTGCTGGGTTTGTCGGTGTTAAGTAGCGAAGCGCGCGAATAGATCGGGGCGTTTCGGATAGTGTTGCGCAAGAGATGTTACTTATCCAATTGCCTGCCGAACTGCTCCTTCACCCGGCGACGGGGGAAGGCGGGATGGGGGCGATGCTTGCACAGTTGGATATCCTTAAATTCGCGCAATCCCCCATCCCGGCCTTCCCCCATTTTCATGGGGGAAGGAGATGCCGCAAGTCGCCATCGCATGAATATTAGAGTGAATCGCATGCAGATTGCGACACCGTACCGCGCTCAAAAAATACTCTTGATGTTTTTCTCCAAACTAGGATACTGTATCTACATAGATATACATTTGGAGAAAGTAATGCAAACCGTGCGACTGCAAATTTCAAAATGGGGGAACAGCCTGGCTGTCCGCCTGCCCGCCAGCTATACCAGACAGGCCGGTGTTACGACGGGTGATTATCTTGAGGCGAAGATTGATGCCAGTGGCGAAATGCATCTTGTGCCCAGCGCACCAAAAGCGGACAAAGCGCTCATGCTGAAAAAAATATCCGCGCTGCACAAAGGTTTGCCACAAACCAAAAGCGTTATGGATGCCGTGCGCAAAGATGCGCGCTACTGATGGTTTACGTTGACACCAGCGTACTGGTCGCCCTCTTCACCAATGAGGCAACGGCAGAACGTATCACGACATGGTTTGCAGAAGAATCGCGCCCGCTGGTTTCCGGTGATTGGTGCGTGACCGAATTCGCTAGCGCGCTCGCACTCAAACAACGAACGCTACAAATCAACACCAAGCAAAGCAACGCCGCCTGGAAAGTATTCAGCCAATTCTGCGATGAAAGCCTGCGGTTATTACCACTCGACCGAGACATATTCAACCAAGCCGCGCTCCTGACTCGCAATAGTAAAAATGGTTTACGCGCGGGCGATGCGTTGCATCTGGCACTTGCGTTGCGTGTTGGTGCGGTGGCATTTTTTACCTTGGATTTGCGACTGGCCGAGAGCGCCAAGCAAAGCAAGTTGTTGTCCGTTGATTTTTAGGATGTCGAAGGAAAAATAGAGCCCCAGCACTGGCGCGGCTTTTGGAGCATTTATGGCTCGAACTGCACGCCAAATGGCGGTCTGCGATAGCGCGGTAGGTCGGGTAAAGAGCTTCATCGTTTGCCCAACAGCAGCATCATCACATCACCGATGTTGGGCTTGATGAAGCCAGCCTACCGCGATTGCAACTCGTCAAGATTACGTTGGGCTAGCTCATCCCCCTGTGCTGCGGCTTTGCGATACCAGTAGACCGCTCGCTCATCGTCTTTCGGTACACCGAAGCCGTTAGCGTACATGAAACCGAGGCCGCGTTGGCCAGGGGCATATCCCTGCTCAGCCGCTTTACGAAACCAGGTAGCCGCTTGCTTATTGTTCTTTGAAACGCCTTGACCGTCGGAGTATGCATGGCCAAGGTTGTATTGGGCATCTGCATCGCTCTGCTCAGCAGCCTTACGATACCAATCTACTGCTTGCTTGTAGCTCTACGGCACGCCACGGCCTGTTGCGTACATAACGCCTAGATTAAATTGGCCTCTCGAATTCCCTTGCTCTGCAGCTTTACGAAACCAGTCTGCTGCCTGATTGTCGTCCTTCTGTACGCCACGACCAGCGGAATACATAACGCCCAACTTATTTTGAGCCACCGCATTGCCCAGCAGAGCCAGCGGCTTAAATTCTTTTAGTGCGCTTGCATAATCGTTTTTGTCATAAGCCGCATTGGCCTCATCGAGGCCGGCAATCGCGATGTTCTGCACTGACAGAGCCAACACAAATAAAAAAACTCTAAATTTCATCTTCAAAACTCCTAATATGCGATGTCGCGATGGTTGCATTTCCCTAGTTTCATCAAAAGGCGTACGGACGCGCCGAAGGTCTTCAACACTCTTAAAAATAAGCCTCTTCCATCTGCAGCACACTATCCGCCCCCATCGTAATTGCATCCGCAAACCCACTGGCCAGCGTAACAATATGATCGCCATAAAAACGCGTCGTAATAATCTTGGCTTTCAGGAAATCCTTATCTACGTCACCTGCGCCCTCACCCGCCGCCAACTGCTTCGCCGCGATCAACGCAGCACGTCCCATCATCCAGCCGCCGCTTACGGTTCCGGCCAATTTCAAATAGTGAACTGAACCCGCATTCACCGCGCC
>JANMQR010000259.1:0-19796 GCA_031370625.1 Burkholderiales bacterium
CGCGCGGGGACGCAGTTTCTTTCCCGCAGCTACAAGATAGTCGAGACGAATTCCAGCGGTACTTGGATACGCTGAATAATGGTGGTGAGGCATTCTTAGCCCAAGTTCCGTCAGCGCGAGTTTCCGAAGAGCTGACTTCACGCCTTGAAGAGTTGACCAAACGCTTCGCGGATTCGTTGAATGCGGCAACCTCGATTCTTGCGGCAAAGGCCGACTTGACCGATTTGTCACGGAACATCGCACAAGTTCGTTCTGGTGCAGAGGAGCTCGCCGCGCTGTCGCAGGATTTGACCGGCCTCATGCAGCAATCAGGCGCGTCACCAGCACAAATCTTGAAGGTTAACCGCCTGACTTTCTACGCAGAGCGCCTCGGTCGGGGCTCTGCCGAGATTTTGGGCTCCGACATCATTGATCCGGAAGTGCCGTTCCTGATGGGTAAGGACACAAACGACTTCCGGGAGTTGGTCAAGGCTCTTGAATCGGGATCGGACGCGTTGGGTATCACGGCATTGCGCGATGGCGACACCAAGGCTCGTGTGGGCAAGCTTCGTGAACAATTCGCATCTTTCGAACAAAATATCCAACCAATTCTTGGCAACGTGCAGAAACTCGTCTCAGCACGTCAATCCGGACGCGCGTTGCAGCAAGGCTCTGAACAACTGTTAGGCAGTGTTGAGCAACTGCAGCAGGCGCTTGGCGCGGAAAAGAACAGCTTCCCGTTGTTGTTAGCGTTCTTGTTCGGTTTACTTGCGCTGGCGACCTTCGCGCTTCTGGCAGTGGTGTTCTTGGGCGACGCACGTCGTCGTGCGGCAGAGTCGGAGGCTGAAAACAAGCGAAACCAGGAAGCTATTTTGCGCCTACTAAACGAGATGGGCGATTTGGCTGACGGTGATTTGACGATCCGCGCAAAAGTTACCGAAGACATTACGGGCGCGATTGCGGACTCGATGAATTACACAATTGATGAGTTGCGTACGCTGGTCACGGGTGTAAACAACGCATCGAATTCGGTGTCAGTACGGTCACAACAAGCGCAGGCAGTTTCGGTTCAGCTGCTGGACGCCGCTGAAAAACAATCGAAAGAAATTCAGAATACGACGCAAGACGTTCTTCGTGTGGCTGAAACGCTGACGCTGGTTTCTGCCTCCGCTGAAGAATCTTCACAAGTGGCGATGCGCTCTCTTGCAGCTGCCGACAAAGGTCGCATGGCTGTGCAAAACTCGATCACGGGTATGAATGACATTCGTGAACAAATTCAGGAAACCTCCAAGCGGATTAAGCGACTTGGTGAAAGCTCGCAAGAGATTGGTGAAATCGTGGAATTGATTTCAGATATTACCGAGCAGACGAACGTGTTGGCGCTTAATGCCGCAATTCAGGCAGCGTCTGCTGGTGAAGCAGGTCGAGGCTTCTCAGTGGTTGCGGAGGAGGTGCAACGATTGGCTGAGCGTTCCGGTGAAGCGACCAAGCAGATTGGCGCGATTGTAAAAACCATTCAGGCAGATACGCAAGACGCGGTAGCCGCCATGGAGAAATCGACGACGGGTGTGGTAGAGGGTGCCAAGCTATCAGATGCCGCGGGTCAAGCGCTGAGCGAAATCGACTTGGTGACAAAAAACCTTGCTGGCCTCATCCAGAGAATTTCGGATGACACGCAAACGCAGGCTACGTCTGCAAACAAGGTGGCGCGAAACATGCAAGACATTCTTGAGATTAACCGCCAAACCTCCGTGGGCACACAACAAACTGCAACGTCCATTAAAGACTTGGCTGACGTGGCTTCCGATTTGAAAGCCTCAGTTTCAGGCTTCAAACTATAACAATTCAATTGTTCGCAATACAGTGATCCTACATTTTCTGTTCGCGGGCAACGAACGGCCCAGATATGTATAACAAATACCTTTTGCTCCCGAATTTCGGCCAATTGACCAGACACGACCTCAGACCTAACCAAAATGTCCTTTAACCCCCAAGCCACCTTCGATGTTGGCCCACTCTCGTGGGTCAAAACTGAGATTGAGCACTCGTTATCGGAGACGCGCTCGCATCTTGACGTGCTCGCAGCTGAACCGGGAGATGTGAAGTCGATCAAATATATTGCGACCCATTTACACCAAGTGACTGGCGCGCTTTCAATGGTGGCGCTGGGCGCGGCGACCCGATTTAACGAAGAAATAGAAAAACTGGTCGCCACTTTCGAGAACCCCGATGCGCGTGGCGAAACGGTGTCTCGCATCGCTGTTGTGAAGAGCGCGACCGCAAGCCTGTCGGCCTATCTTGATAATCTGATGGCCGGAGAAGCTGACCGACCCATGATGTTGGCGTCCGCTTATTTGGCCGTCAATAAAGCGCGTGGCGCGACCGATGCGGCAGAAAGTGACTTGTTTTCTCCCGATCTGTCTGTTGCCATTCCCATGCCTGAAGACACGATCGCATTGCCGAAATCCGACGCGATGGTAGCCGCCATCAAGCACCGCCGCAGCATGTATCAAACTGGTCTTTTGAAGCTTCTCCGTGATAAAGATTTGATGGGTGGTGCACGCGAAATGCGCAACGCCACGTTAGCTATTGAAGCTCTGCAGGTCACCTCGCCGACCCGCTCTTTTTGGTACACCGCCAGTGGCTTTTTCGATGCCATTGCCAGCAACCCGGGTGATGCGGGAGCGCTTGCTGTACAGCTCTTTGGCAAGATTGATCAACAAATCAAGTTGCTTATCGAAGGTGTGCAAAAGGTTCCGGAGAAACTGTTTCGTGACTTGTTATTGGTGATTGGTAAATCCAAAGCGCACACCGAGCGGCTGAGGAAAATTCGTGAGCTTTACCGCTTGGATGAACTTCTTGCATTGCCTGAGGTTAATCGCGACAGTGCGGCCGATGACCAGCTTAAGACAACACTGCGCGCCATGCGCGAACGCTTGCAGGTTTTAAAAGACCACTGGCTCAAATTCACGACCGGCAATCGACCCGCGTTAGAGCCATTCAGCATCGACGGCGCAGCGCTGGCACAAGAGTCGTTAGAGCAACCGAATAAGCACCTTTCGCAGCTCTTGCAGGTGATCGCCACAGCCGGAGCGCAGCTACGAAAATCGGCCACGCAGCTCACCGAATCGCAGGGCCTTGAAGTTGCCACCGCGTTGTTGTTTGCCGAATCCTCGCTAGAAAACTATTTCCGCTTGTCGACAGATTTTCAGTCCCAAGTGGCCACGGTTACGACCCGCGTTCAAGGCGCGCTGACCGGTGCGACGCTCGCGCCACTCGATCCATCTGCCAACCCGCTGATGGATGACATAACCAAGCGCGCGCAAGAGCGCATGCTGATGTTTCAGGTCGGACAAGAGGTGCAAGTCAATCTCACCACCATCGAGACTGCGCTTGATAACTATTTTCGCGATCCCACACGTACAGGCGAGTTGTCACCGCTTTTGCCGTTGTTTTCGCAGGTTCAAGGCGCGCTATCGATTCTTGAATTGGATGAGGCGGCGGGTCTTAATCAGGTACTTCGTGAGCGCGTTTCCCAGTTTGCGTCTGGCGCGATGCGCGGCGTCGGCGATGATGCCGAAAGTCTTGCCGAGGGCATTTCCGCGCTTGGTTTGTATGTGACTGCGCTTCAACAAGGCGCCACCGACCCGCGCAGCATTTTGATGCCCGCCTTAATTCGTTTCGGACTGGCCACCAAACCCGTTGAAGCTGAAAAGAGCATGCTCAAGTCGCCCGTCACGGCGGGCGATGTTGATGTGGCGAAGCAAAAAGTTCAGGCCTTATATGAAGATTGGAAACATCAGCCGGAAGCAACTGCAACCCGAGACCAGCTTCGTGATGCCGTCAAGGAATTGAAGCAAGAGGCCGAACTTATTGCAGATACCAAGTCTGCCAAGTTCAGCGAACAAGCGCTAAAGGCCATCGATTCGACGTTTGACCCGATGAAAGTCGGCATGAGCGAAGCGCTACACGATATCGCGCCTGAGAAACCGGCCGCGACGCCTGCGCAGCAAACGGTGCAATTGATGAACGCGCCCGCCTCTGAAGTTGATCAAGAATTGCTCGAAATATTCCTGGAAGAGGCGACTGAGGTTGTAGCAACCATCCGTGAAAACCTTGGCGTCATTCGCACCAGCCCGCATGAGCGTGAATCGCTGACAACTATCCGTCGCGGTTATCACACGCTAAAAGGGTCGGGCCGTATGGTCGGGCTGAATGATTTGGGTGAAGTTGCGTGGAATTGCGAACAGGCTCTGAATAAATGGCTAAAGGACGAAAAGCCCGCATCGCCAAGCCTCATGCTGTTCATTGACTACACGTCGACAGCTTTTGCGGAGTGGGTGGGCAAGCTGCAGCAAATGGGTGTCGCCACAATCGACGGTGCCGAAATTTCGCGCATGGCCGAGCTGATTAAAAACGACAAAGAAATTCAGTTGCCGCCGTCCACCGCCGCCGCGGGCGATTCGATTGCAGGATCGGCGACTGCTGATCCGGTGCCCATGTCAGCATTCGTTAGCGGGCGCAGCATGGCGGATTTCGATTTACCCTCGCTCGACTTGGGCTCGCCGGAAGGCGCTGAAGATAGAAGCGAATTGCCTGCGTTCGTCATACCTGCCATCGCAAGTGCCTCCGTCGCAGCTGGTGGGGTCGATCCTGGCGCTGCGGCCCATGCTGATGAAATTCCTGCTCCGGCTGAGTTCACGTTGGATGAGCCGCCTTCGACCACGCACGACGTAGTTTCATCTGCAGCCGATGATATCGGTGCCGGCTCTACCAGCCCTGCAGAGATCCGCATTGGCTCGATAGCACTGCCCGCACCTTTCTTCGAAATTTACATCGAAGAAGCAAGAATGCATATTGCAACGCTCGAGAATGAAATGTTCCTGCTCGAGTCGAACGCTATGCGCCCGGTGTCGCACGAGTTTATGCGTGCCGCACACACGCTCACCAGCTCGTCTCGCACGACCGGCTTCACGATGATTGCGGACGTTGCCCACGCGCTCGAAAAATGGCTGCAAGACGCAATTGACGTTCCCCCGTCCTGGACGCCGCGCCGTCTCTCAGTGACCGGCCAAAGTGTTGAGGCGCTGTCGGCAATGGTTCATGGATTGGTGAGCCACGATGCCCCTGCCGCTCGCCCCGATCTTGAGCAGGAACTGAAAGCTCTGCGCACCGAGTTCGCCGACGCGCGACGAATTGGCGAAGGCACCAATTTGTCGAAGCCATTAAAAGTTACGCAGCGGTTACTCGTTATTCCCGAGATCGAAAACGCGATGCCAGTGGTGCCGCCACCGCTGCCGCCACCTCTGCCATTCGTCCCGCCATTGGCCGACGCGGGCGCAACTGCCGAGCGACGCAGCGACGATTACTCGGCCGACTTTGATTTCTTTGACGAGCCGTCTTTAACGTCCGAGCCAGCCGCGCTCGCTGATTTGAAAGCAGCCGAGGAAGCGCAAAACGCTGCAGAAGCGGCCAGGGTCGAAGCTGCGCGAGTTGAACTAGAAGCAGCAGAATTAGAAAGAGCAGAATTAGAAAGAGCAGAAGCCGAAAAAGTGCAGGTTGCAAAAGTAGAAGCTGAACGAGTCGAAGCTGCGCGAGTTGAGGCTGAACGAGTTGAGGCTGAACGAGTCGAAGTCGCGAAAGCCGAAGCCGACCGAATTCGGACGGTAAAACTCGAGGAGGAACGCTTAGAAGCAGAACAAGTTGCCGCAGCAAAAGCTGAAGCCGCAAAACTCGATGCCGCCAAAGCTGAGGCTGCGCGAGTCGAGGCCGAGAAAGCAGAGGCAGCAAAAGCTGAAGCAGCAGAAATGGAGGCCGCAAAGATCGCGGCCGCCGCTGCGCTCGCCAGTCTTGCCGCCGCCACCGCCGCTGCAGCACGGGTGCAGACTGCGCCTAATATGCTACCGATTACTGAGGCGGTCATCGCCTCTGTGGCACCGGCAGCTGACGCACTATTTGAGTCGGGGCACGATCGACGAACCGTCCAAGACGACATCGATCCAGATTTGTTACCGATTTTCCTCGAGGAAGCCCAAGAAATCATGCCGCAGGTCGGCGATGCCTTGCGTCGCTGGCGAGCCGCGCCGGTGAATCACGCGCCTGTCACAGAGCTTGCACGCCATTTGCATACCCTCAAAGGTTCCGCGCGGATGGCGGGCCTCATGCGCTTGGGTGAACTCGCGCACGTGATGGAAGCCGACATTATTGCGATGGAGGCTGAGGCAATACCTGCCACCACCAAATTTGACAAGATTGACGAGGGATTGGATCGCTTCAATGCGGCGCTTGATCGAATTGCGAAGGGCGATCTGGTTGCGCCGATTGAAATTCCAGTCGTAGCCCAGGTCTCCGAACAGCTGCCTGCACCGCTCGCAAAACTGGCAGCGGCGCGCGCAGAGATTGTCGCAGAAGGTGAAAAGCTTGAAGGGCGTGAACGTCAAGCGCTGCTGCGTGTAAACGCCGATATGATCGACCGCTTCGTGAACGAGGCAGGCGAATTGGCGATTGCGCGTTCGCGAATTGATCTGGAAATGATTGCGTTCAAGCGTGCGCTGATTGAGCTTTCCGAAAACGTAAACCGGATGAAAGTGCAGCTTCGCGAAATTGAAATCCAAGCCGAAACCCAGATTCAATCGCGCACTAAAGAACAACAAGAACACGGTGGTGAATTTGATCCACTTGAATTTGATCGCTTCTCGCGCATGCAGGAAAACACCCGATTCCTCGCCGAGAGCTTGAATGACGTGGTGACGCTGCAACAATCGCTGAATTCCAATATTGACGAAACTGAAGCAGCGTTACTGCAGCAGGCGCGTTTGAATCGTGACTTGCAGCAGGGCCTGATGGGCGTGCGTCTGGTGCCGTTGGGCAATTTACAGGATCGCTTCTATCGCCTTGTTCGCCAGACCGCGAAAGAGCTCGACAAAAAAGCGAACCTGGAATTCCGCGGAGTGCGCGTAGAAATTGATCGTTCGGTGTTGGAAAAAATTACCGGGCCGTTCGAACACTTGTTGCGTAATGCCGTATCGCACGGTTTGGAAATGCCAGGCCAGCGCGTCGCCAAAGGCAAGTCTGAGATTGGTGAAATCACCATTGATGCCCGACAGGTCGGTAATGAAATTACGCTGACGCTGTCGGACGACGGTGGTGGTTTGAATTTCGAGCGAATCCGCGAGAAAGCGATTCAAAAAGGCCTGCTTGCTGCAAATGATGAAGTGACTGAGGCGCAGCTCGCACAATATATTTTCATGGCCGGCTTCTCAACCGCGAATGAGGTCACGCAGATTTCTGGTCGCGGCGTCGGTATGGACGTGGTTCGCAGCGAAATCGTTTCACTCGGTGGCCGCATTGATATTAGCTCCACGCCTGGTCGCGGTACCTCGTTCACCATCTCTCTGCCGCTCACGCTTGCCGTGACGCAAGCGGTGATGGTGGTGGTCAATGATACGACCTACGCGATTCCATCCGTCATGATTGAGCAGGTTCAGGAATACAAGGGCAAGCGCTACGAGCCGTTGCTGGAAATGAACGAGATCGATTGGAAAGGCAACAAATATCCTTTACGTTCGATGGAGGCGATATTGGGTGGCAAGCCTACCATTTCCGCACAGCGAAAAGCTTCGGTGATTCTTGCCAAGAGTGGTCAGCAACGCGCGGCCGTGCAGGTCGATGAAATTATCGGTAACCGTGAGATTGTGGTGAAAAGTATCGGTCCGCAACTTGCGCGCCTGGTGGGTGTGGCCGGTGCGACGGTGATGGGCTCGGGTCAGGTTATTTTGATTTTGAATCCAGTTCAGCTGGTGTTTCGCGAGGCCGCCACCGTTAAAGTTGAAAAAGCTGGCGGCGATATCAATGCAGCGGGTTTAGCGGGAGCCGTTACCGGCGTCGGATACGTCGCATCAGATGCAGCGCCAGCAGCTGCGGCAGAACTGGCGAAGGGTCTATCGCTCGCCGAGACCATTGCTGCAAACATGTTCGACGAAGGTGGCTTTGTCAAAGAAGACTTGCCGACCCTTGCGCGCACGATTCCGCTGGTGATGGTGGTGGATGATTCGCTTACCGTGCGCAAGATCACCAGCCGTATGTTGATTCGCGAAGGCTTTGAAGTCGCGACCGCGAAAGACGGCGTGGATGGACTGCAGCAGTTGCAAGATATTCAGCCTGACATTATCTTGCTCGATATTGAAATGCCGCGCATGGATGGATTTGAATTCGCGCGTAACGTCCGTGCCGATGCCAAAGCGCGTGACACGCCGATCATCATGATTACCTCACGCACGGCGGACAAGCACCGCAACCGCGCGATGGAGTTGGGCGTAAATGAATACATGGGTAAGCCGTATCAGGAGGAACAGCTCCTGGCGATGATTCGCTCGTATACCAAACATATATCGACGGCAAAGCGATAAGCGGTCACGGTGAATTTTAGGCCAGTCGCGCAACGCATTAACGCCCAATAAAAAACCGGCTGTGGCCGGTTTTTTATTGGGCGTTAATGCCACATTGTCCAAACTATGGTTTTGACCAATCAACCGCGCCTGAATAGGCGGTTGCCAACACCACCACGCCGAACACGATTCGATACCATGCAAAAATCGTAAAATCGTGCGTGCTCACATAGCGAATGAACCAACGCACCACCACAAATGCGCTAACGAATGAGGCAATAAAGCCGACGCTGAACATCGGGATATCACTTGCCACCAGCAGCGTTCGCGCTTTCCACAATGAATATACGGTGGCACCGACCAGCGTCGGGATCGCGAGGAAAAACGTAAACTCGGTTGCGCATTTTCGCGAGAGGCCAAAGAACATGCCGCCAATAATGGTCGCCCCTGAACGCGATGTGCCCGGAATCAACGCCGCGATTTGCGCCACGCCAACTTTCAACGCATCGAGCCACGTCATGTCATCAATCGTCTCCACCCTTGGCTTTAGCCCGCTCGCGGCACGTGCTTTGTACCAGCGCTCGGCGAACAAAATAATAATGCCGCCGGAGATGAAGGCAATCGCAATAGGAACCGGCTTGAACAGCACCGCTTCAATTTCGTTATGAAATTTGAGCCCAACCAGGGCGAGCGGCAAAAACGCGATCAAGACGTTGATCGCAAATCGTTGTGCAATCGGATCATGCGTGATGCCGGAGAGCGTGGTGATCAGGCGCTGGCGATACTCCCAACACACCGCCAGAATCGCACCCGGCTGAATCACGATCTCAAAAACTTTCATCTTGTTGTTACCGGCAAGACCCAAGAGATCAACGGCGAGTACCAAATGACCCGTGGATGAGATCGGTAAAAACTCAGTCAGCCCCTCGACCACACCGAGCACCAGCGCTTTTAGCAAAAGAATAATGTCCAACGATACTCCCGATTGATTTTTTTCTACGATGCCGGTAATTTTGCCCAACGAATAACCGGTGGCGGGAAAGCGTAACCAGCGTTACTTCATCACCAACGCGATTCCCTCGCTGCGAACATCAATTCGCTGCGGATTTAAGGTGAGCCCAAAGCGCGTTAGCTCAGCTTCGGTAAACGTTCGCAACGGCTTATCTTCAATATTATCGCGCGCGATTGACGATGCGGCTTTGGCCAGCGCCGCCGACAGCGCATCCGGCATATTGTCGACCCGAATTGAATCCACTCTCACGTCGCTGATAAATATTGAGCGCGTCGCCGCCTCGTAGCGCGGTTTGCCGGACATCGACAAAATGCCCGCAACCACCTTGCTCGATAACGCCATCTTGATTTGAACGTCAAAGGTCGCCGCTAAGCGTGCCTCTTTGCCGGATTCTTCGCGCGCATTCACGCGCGGGCGCGTGAGCGAAACATCGAGTAATCCCGCCACACTTTTTTCCAGCGGAAATCGGCGCGCCAAACGCTCAGTTAATTCGGCGTGGGAAAATTTTATTTCGCCCATTCCCAGCATGCCGCTCGCACAGCCCGCCAGCAGGCTTGCGCCAAGAACACAAATCAACAGACCAAATTTTCGTCGCATTGTCATTAGAATTTGAATGGAGTCATAAATAAGTGGAGGAAGGATAGCGAGTGGTGGCGTTAAGACCATCGGCAATGAAATACGTTTATATTTGCCGAATGAAAAGACAGAAGCTAGTGTCAGCGCGCTTTTCAAGGCAAAAATGGCCGCAAAACCGCTCCCTTACTGGGGTTTGTGAAATTATCCCTCTGCGGATTCCAGTATCTTCGCCACCCGCTCAATCCCCGCGCCGGTAAGCTTGCGCCGCCACGCACGCGCCCCTGAGAGGCCTTTGTAGAGTCCGACCATGTGGCGCATCACCGCATGACGCGTGGAGCCCCTGGCGACCTGGCGATCAGCGTATTCGATCATGGTTTCCTCAACCTCTTCGCGCGACGGTGCTTCGTACTCGTCACCATAGAACTCGCGATCCCACGACGCCAGCCAATACGGATTGTGATACGCCTCACGACCAATCATCACCCCATCCACATGCAGCAGATGTTCGCGCGTTTGTTCGGCAGTATCAATGCCGCCATTAATAACGATTTTCAGATGCGGAAAATCACGTTTCAATTTGTAAACGTATTCATATTTCAACGGCGGCACTTCGCGATTTTCTTTAGGCGACAATCCTTTGAGAATTGCGTTGCGCGCATGCGCGATAAAGACATTGCAGCCAGCATCCGCCACTTGCCCGACGAAATCGCGCACGAAATCGTAGTCTTCACGCGCATCAATGCCAATGCGGTGCTTCACCGTGACCGGAATCGATACCGCGTCCACCATCGCTTTCACACACGCCGCCACCAAGGCGGGCTCTGCCATCAAGCACGCACCAAAACTGCCGCGTTGCACGCGCTCAGATGGGCAGCCGCAATTCAAATTTATTTCGTCGTAGCCCCATTTTTCACCGAGCTTGGCGCATACCGCCAAGTCATTCGCATCGCTGCCGCCGAGTTGCAGCGCGAGTGGTTGTTCTTCACGACTAAAATCCAGATGCCGCGGCTGATTGCCATGAATCAGCGCGCCCGTGGTGACCATTTCGGTATAAAGCCTGGTATGACGCGTCAGCAGACGATGGAATTTTCGGCAGTGCCGATCAGTCCAATCCATCATCGGTGCCACGGATAGGCGATGACTGTTAGCTTGCAGTGAGTCCGTAGGCGAGAAAGGCGTCATTGAATTAAGTGGCTGCGTGCGATACAAAAGGATAGCGTTGTGGCATGAATCAATCGAAGTTAAAGACCATACGAGCATTATCGACTAACATATTGCCTCTGTAGAAATTAATGACAATCTGAATATGAATAACATGACACAAACCATCCAAACCAATCCGCTGCTCGACTTTTCCGGGTTGCCGCCGTTTGCTGCCATCAAGTCGGCGCATATTAAGCCTGCTATTGACGCCTTAATGGCCGAGGCGCGCTTGACCATCGAGACGTTATGCGCAAATAGCGATGCGCCAACGTGGTCGAATTTTGTTACGCCACTTGATAACGCCAACGAGCGCCTGTCACGCGCGTGGGGGACCATCGGGCACTTGAACGGCGTGTTGAATTCACCGGAATTGCGCGAGGCGTATAACGACATGCTGCCGGTCATCACGCAATATTGGGCTGAGCTTTCGCAAAATGAAACGCTGTACAAAAAATACAAAGCCATTCGCACGGGTAGCGAATTCGCGCGGCTAAACGCCGCGCAGAAACAAGCACTGGAAAACGAGCTGCGCGATTTTCGCCTGGGCGGCGCGGAATTGTCAGACGAGAAAAAAGCGCGCTATCAAGCCGTGCAGGAAGAGCTGTCATCACTGATGTCGACATTTAACGACAACGTGCTGGATGCGACCAATGCCTTTGCCTGTTTTGTCGACAATGAATCCGATCTCGCTGGCGTGCCGGACGATGTAAAAATCGTCGCGCGCGAATTGGCCATTGCTGACGGCAAACCGGGTTGGAAGCTGACACTGCATGCGCCATGCTATGGGCCAATCATGCAATACGCCGATTCGCAGCCGCTTCGAGCGCGCCTATATCGGACCTACGTTACGCGTGGGTCTGAGCTCGGTGCCGACCCGAAATGGGATAACGCCGCGAACATCAATCGCATCCTGACGCTCCGCGCTGAAACTGCCGCGCTGCTGGGTTATAAAAATTATTCAGAGGTTTCACTCGCCACCAAAATGGCGGAGACGCCCGCTGATGTGATCAGGTTTCTGGATGACATGGCGATAAAGGCAAAATCATTTGCCGAAAAAGATTGGCGTGAATTGTTGTCGTTTGCGAAAACCGAGCTGAATATGGTGGACGTAAACGCATGGGATGTTGCCTATGTGGCCGAGAAACTTCGCGAAAAACGTTACTCATTTTCGGATCAGGAAGTGAAACAATATTTTCAGGAGCCCAAAGTCCTGAGTGGTTTATTCCATGTGATTGAAACGCTTTACGGTGTGAAGATTTCAACCGCGAGTGCGGAAACCTGGCACACCGATGCGCGTTTTTACGATGTGCGCAATGCCAATGGCGGCATCGTCGGCCAGTTCTATCTCGACTTGTACGCGCGCGAGGCCAAGCGTGGTGGCGCGTGGATGGATGATGCGATTAATCGCCGCATGAAAAACGGCGCGGTGCAACATCCGGTCGCCTTTCTCACCTGCAATTTTGCCGCGCCGGTCGGTGGCAAACCCGCATTATTCACGCACGATGATGTCATCACGTTGTTTCACGAATTTGGTCACGGCCTGCATCAGTTGTTGACTGATGTTGATGAGTTGAGCGTGTCCGGCATCAGCGGTGTGGAATGGGATGCGGTTGAGCTGCCATCGCAATTCATGGAAAATTTTTGCTGGGAATGGGATGTGCTGAAACACATGACCGCGCATGTTGATTCTGGCGAAGCATTGCCGCGCGCGTTGTTCGACAAAATGATTGCTGCGAAAAATTTCCAGGCCGGGATGGGTTTTGTGCGACAGCTGGAATTCTCGTTGATCGATATGCGCTTGCACACCGACTTCAACGCGGAAAAGGATTCGCTGCTGGATTTGGTCGCCGCTGTTCGGCGTGATGTCGCGGTGGTGCAATACCCTGAATTCAATCGCACCGTTCATGCGTTTGGTCATATTTTCGGTGGCGGTTATGCGGCCGGGTATTACAGCTACAAGTGGGCCGAAGTATTGTCTGCCGACGCCTATGCCGCGTTCGAGGAAAGCGGTGTGCTCAATCCCGACACCGGTACAAAATTTCGCCGCGAGGTTCTCGGGCGTGGCGGCAGTCGTCCCGCGATGGAATCGTTCATTGCGTTTCGCGGCCGTAAGCCCGACATGGAACCGTTGTTGCGCCACAATGGTCTGAAACTGGCCGCCTAATTTTTTGAAAACAATGAGACCGCGATGAAGCTAGTTACATGGAACGTTAATTCACTGAATGTGCGGTTGGGTCACGTGATTGAATGGCTGAAAGAGCATCAGCCGGATGCGTTGTGTTTGCAAGAGCTCAAGCTTGAAAATATTAAGTTTCCGTTGGCGGCCCTTGAAGAGATTGGTTATAACGCGGTGTTTGAAGGCCAGAAAACCTATAACGGTGTTGCGATCCTGTCGCGCTCGCGGCCGGAAGATGTAGTCAAAGGCATGATCGAATTTGCCGACGAGCAAAAGCGCGTGATCGCCGCCACTATTGACGGCGTGCGCGTCGTCTGCGTTTATATTCCCAACGGGCAATCAATTGATTCCGACAAATATCAGTACAAACTAAAATGGCTTGATGGTCTTGCCCAATATATGGCGCGTACGATTAAAGAGTATGGCGATGTCGCGCTGTTGGGCGATTACAACATCGCGCCGGATGACCGTGATGTTTATGATCCCATCGCGTGGGCAGGCCAGGTGCTGTGCAGCGAGCCTGAACGTGCGGCGTATCAGCGGATTTTGGCATTGGGGTTGCAGGACAGTTTTCGTCTCTTTGATCAGCCCGAAAAAAGTTACACCTGGTGGGATTACCGCATGAATGGGTTCAAGCGCAATCTGGGTATGCGCATCGATCATGTGTTGCTGACCCCGGGGCTTGCCAGCAATTGCGCGCAGGTTAGCATTGATCTGGTGCCGCGGAAATTGGAACGCCCGTCGGATCACGCGCCGGTGGTGGCGACGATTCGCTAAATTTCCGCGCACAGCAAATCATCACATCTGAATTCCCAGCTTGGCGTAGACTTACTTTTGTGTACAACGATTTGGTTTACTTTCGTGAATTCACGAATTGTCCGCCGCACGGTTGGCTGTCGCTTCGCAGGCTGCGTGATTGCTATTCGTATGGAAGCGTCGAGCATGCGTTGCTGATCTCGAAAACTAAAAAAATTCAAAACGCATAGACTCTCGTGATCCCAGCCGATTCAAACATCAATGCCACCCCCAAGCTGAGCGAAATCAACGAATCCGAATCGGCCGACGGCTTGGCGCGCTATGAAATCCTCGATACTGCGCCGGAGGCCGCGTTCGACGATCTAACGCGACGCGCGGCAGAGGCGCTCGAAACTCCCATGGCGGGGCTGTCGTTTTTTGATCGTCGGTGCGTCGATCCCGGCGCGCTCCATGGCCGCCATGAGGCGACAGAGGCACCAAGCACCGCGCCGCGCGAATGGTTCAAATCACGAATCAATTTCCCGTTTGCGACTCTCGCTTTGGCGCAAAGTTTTTTCCGCCCTTACTTACAGCAATACGATGCCGGTGCGATCTTGAGTGCTTCGCATACGGCCAAAACATTTTTAATAGCCGACGCTTTGGCGGACAAACGCGTGCGGGATTCACTCTTGGTCACGCATCCTCCGCACATTTGTTTTTACGCCGCTGCGCCGATTTTTTCTCGCCGCAAAGAGTTGATCGGTGTGTTGGCCGTGTTTGATGTGGCCGCGCGCGACGCGACGCCACGACAATTGGAAGCGCTGCGCAATCTCGCCGACTTGGCCGGCGCACGACTCGAAGCGCGCGCCGTGGCGCGTCATGATCGACGCTTGGCTCGCCCGCTTCATGCCGAGGCTCGCCCGAGTGATGACACAAATGAGGACGCAAGTGAGCCCTCGTCCGCCGAGCTTTTGCGCCTTGAGAATTTGCTGGAAAGTGAAATCGAACAACGCCATGTAATCGAAGCGAAATTGGTGGCGGAGAAAGAGTTTTCGGATGCCGCCATTCGCAGCGTACCTGGCGCATTTTTTATGTTTGATCGTGATGCCCGTATCGTGCGCTGGAATCAGAGTTTTCAAGACACGGTCGGCTATACCGCCGCCGAATTAGTTGAGATGCATGCGCTGGATTTCATCGCCAGCCATGATCGTGCATCCGTTGCCGGCGAAATGCGCCGCATTTTCGACGACAATAAAGACGTATCAATCGAAGCGTTGATGCGTCTGAAAACGGGCGTTGAGATTCCGTATTTATTCCATGGCCGCGCGGTCACCATCGGCACTAAACGTTACTGCGTTGGCGTTGGCCGCGATATCTCGGAACGTAAGCGCGCTGAGCATGAAATTCGCGCCGCGAAAGAGCGTCTGGACTTAGCGCTCGTGGGTTCAAGCCTCGCCATGTGGGATTGGGATCTGACCAACAATATGGTGTATTTCAACAAAGGCTGGGCCACCTTGCTCGGCGCACCTGAGCAAGAGTCGGTGGTCAATGGCGAACAGGTTTTGGCCTGGACATTCAAAGACGATCAGGAAAAAATGCGCGCAGCCCTTGAGCTTGCTATCAAGGGCGAAAACAACGAATTCAATTGCGAGTATCGCGTCCCGGATATTGACGGCAACTGGATGTGGCTGCACACGCGCGGTGCCATTACCGAGCGTGATGCCAATCGTCACGCACGCCGCATGACGGGCACCTCGTCGAACATCACCAAACGAAAATTAGCCGAAGAGCGCGCCGAATATTTAGCCACGCGCGATCCGCTCACAGGACTGCCGAATCGCATGCTGGTCAATGATCGCCTCGAACAAGGCATCGCCAAAGCGGCACGCAAAAATGGTCAGCTGGCATTCATGTTTATCGATCTGGATCGCTTTAAAACGATTAACGATTCACTCGGCCACGATGTCGGCGATGAGTTGCTCAAGCGGGTTGCGGCGCGGCTGTCTGCGTGCGTGCGCAGCAGTGATACGGTGGCGCGTTTGGGTGGTGACGAGTTCGCGGTGATTCTGGAAAATCTGCAAAGCAATGATCAAGAGGGCGCACAAAATGTCGCCGAAAAAATGATCGCCTCGCTGGCCTCACCGATCATGATTAACAATCAGCACTTGAATACATCGTGCTCAATCGGAATCGGTTTGTATCCTGATGACGGTGCCGACCCGCAAACGCTGATGAAGCATGCCGACGTGGCGATGTATGACGCGAAGGCGAAGGGTCGCAACAATTATCAATTCTTCTCGCACGAGATGAATACCAAGGCGCAAGAACGGCTCGCGGTGGAAAATTATTTGCGCCTGGCGCTACGCCGCAACGAGCTGGTGGTTTATTACCAGCCGCGCATTTCATTCAAGACTGGCAAACTCACCGGCATGGAGGCGCTGATTCGCTGGAATCATCCGCGCCATGGCCTGGTGCTGCCCGGTAAATTTATTAGTGTCGCCGAAGATGCAGGCTTGATCGTGCCGATTGGTGAATGGGTGATGGAAACCGCGTTTGCGCAACTCGCCGAGTGGCAAAAAAAGACCACGCTGGATTTGCGACTGGCGGTGAATTTATCGGTTGGACAAATGCTGGACGGTGAGCGTTTGATGCGCGCGGTGCAATCCACCGCGAAAGCGGTCAATCTTGATACCAGTTGTCTGGAGCTCGAACTCACCGAAAGCATGCTGCTCAAAAATAGTGACGACACCGCAAAATTGTTAATGCGTTTGGGCGATTTGGGTATTCATATCGCGATTGATGATTTTGGTACCGGCTACTCGTCACTCTCATATTTAAAACAATTGCCCGTTGATACCATCAAGGTTGATTCGTCGTTCGTACGCGACATCGGCACCGATCCCAATGACGAAGCCATCATCCGCGCCATTATCGCAATGACGCACTCGCTGAAATTAAATGTCGTCGCCGAAGGTGTGGAACGTGAAGATCAATATCGTGTGCTGCGCGATCTGGATTGCGATGAATATCAGGGATTTCTTTGTTCGCCGGCGTTGCCAGCGGCGGCGTTTGAGGCGAAGTTTTTGCTGGCGAAATAGAAAAGTGATGTGCAGTAGGGGCGGCTATCTTCGAGCAAAAATGCTCGCTAAGCCGCACCGGTGCTAGGGTTTAGATGCGCGCAATTGTTTCGTGGCACCCCATGCCATCGCTGCCAGCACGCCAACGCCCAGTAACAACGCGCCCCACAAAATAAAATCCTTGCGCGCAGTTGGCGATGTGGCGTTGCTGGTCACCAGACGTTCAGGATAAAGTTTGACCGCCTCACGCGCAGTCATCAGTGCGAATGTATTGCTGCTTTGCGCGGTCAGGTTGGGCACGATAGTTTGCAGTGGTAATGCCGCGCGCGCAGCTTCGCGCCCCGCATCGTTAGCCCCGACTGCAATCATGAGTTCTTCGCTTGGATTAACCGCAGCAATCATTTCTTGCGCGTGGTATTCAATCGCGACGGAAACCAGATTCGTCGGGATCCCTGCTGAATTGGCGGGCGCTTCAATTCTTAGTTGCCGAATCGAAATATTTCCCATCGCCAGAGGCGCATTTGTTGAAACAATATTTTTATTGCTGGCAGGGTCTGCCAATTCGAGCTTGAACAAAACGGTTTCAGCCAGTCGCCGCCACGGCTGCTTGTCACTGTCGCGACCCAGCACCGTGATCGGCAATAAAGTTCCGGTTTGCTCTGTCGTCAGTGCCAATGCACGCAAGCGTAGCGGGGAAGCTAATTGCCATTCCTGCGCGTGCGTGGTGGCGGCGCTAGGCGTACCGAGGTTGCGTCGAGGTGGCGCGATCAGCACACGTTGCGATGATGCCATCGTCAAGGTCGCGCCGCGAAGCACCACTGCACTTGCGGCGGCGCTTGAATTTTTTTGGCCGGGCCACGTCACGCGCAGATACCGGCCCTTTATTTCTGCACCGCTCGGCAAATCAATCGTGGTCAGCGATGGCGCACCCGCGTCGCCGAAGCGATAAACCGAGCGCGCATTCGCGATCACATCCCAGCTCGACAAATTGGTGCTGGCTTCAACGCTAATCGGGACGACTTGATTAGGCGGTAAATCCATATCGAATTCGATACTTGTCATCACGCCTGTAATTGCACGCGTGTCCAGCAAGACGCCAGCGATGCCGCCTTCGTTAGATGCGCTACCGGCCACGCTGCGATCAATGAATACGCTCATATCATCGCCGCGCGCCTCGATCCGTATCGCGGCATTTCCAGCTACAAGAGGCTTGCCACTGTCGCGAATCGCAAATGCTTTAAGCGCAACTTTTGTCGCGGTGGTGGTCGTGGCTTCGGTCTCGCTCGAACGCAATGCAAATGGTACTGGCTCGCCGCTGCTTTTGAATAATCGCAAATCATTTAGATCGGCTGATTGACTGTGCATGATCAACTCTGCCGGTAGCGGAATGCGTTGCAGCGAGCCACCGTTGGCCTGCGGTTGTACGCGCATGGTCGCGGCCATATCGTTGAGTGTGAATTGCTTCGCAACTTGCGCGTTGACGTCAGCGCTAACAATTGCGGCCACACTCAAAAATAACATCAAGAGCGTTCTCATGCTGGATTCTCCTGCGATTCAGTATTGGTGGACGGCGGTAGCGGCGCAAAAAATCCGACAATCAATATCAACACGCCGACGCCAATAAACGCCACCACCCGCGCCACCCCGCCTGTGTTCGACATATCGATGGCGATCAGCTTGAGCACGGTTAATCCGAGCAATGCGGCTCCCGGCATCCACAAGCCGCGTCGTGCCTTGCGATGACCCATTACCATCATGATCAGCGCCATCACCGACCACAAAATCGCGTAACCAGTCTGCACAAAAAACGAGCTGAACAAGTGATAAGCATCCCACGGCACCGCGAAGAAATGGTGCGCAATGCGTAGCCACACGGTATTGATAAACACAAAGCCAAGTGCTAAATGGGGAATCCAGACGCTGCTTGAATTTAGGCCTCCGCCAATGTTCAAACGACGCATCAACAACACCCACGAAACGCCAACCGCCATCACCAGCGCCACGGTGATTTCAGTGGGGTTCAGCAGCGGAATATAGGGCAGGGGTGCCGCATTGCCGTTGGACAACAGCGCTAGCCCAAGCCCACCCAAATAAGTGCCGATCACCAGCGGAATCGCGGCGATAAAAATATAACTTTGCACATAAGGTTGTAGCGGCCAACGCTCCGGCGCAGTATCATTCGTCGACGCGCGTTGTACCCACACGATCAGCAAGGCGAGCGCAGCCACCGCCGCAACCACCAGTGTGACCGACGCCCATGCAGTGCGCCATAGATCCGCATCCGTTACCAAGCGAGCGAGCGCGCCACCGGCGAGTACGACCATGATCCACACCGTGACCGCATGTGCAATGGCATACCATTTGCTCGGCATCTCATCATCGTTGGCGCGCATCAGCCAGTAATGAATGATCAGTGCCAGCGGCCAAATAATTAAACCGATACGATTGAACCCGGCGTCGGCATTTACGACCGAGACGGCTGCCAATAGCGCTAGCAGCGGTAGCGCCACAAACGCAATTGCGCGAGCCGCCGCCCATTGCAAACGCCGACCGATCACAAAGCTTAGCGCCACACTGTCCAGCAGCACCATCATCGTAACGAGTTGCAGATCCGCTCTTGGCAGCAGCACTCGATTACTGTCGCCACTCGC
>JANMQR010000273.1:0-14507 GCA_031370625.1 Burkholderiales bacterium
GCGAGTGCGGCTTCTTTGGCCTCCAAAAATTTCAAGCGCGTTTGGATAATCGGGCTGGTGTGAAATTTTGCGATACGCGCGGCGATCACGCGCGCAATCATCGCGGGGGTCAGCTCACCGGCAGCTGGCAGCAACCACGGTGCGCGATGGGTTTCCCATTCGCCGTGCTCGTCGTATTTGCCGATCACGCGCGGGCGCACATCGTCGCGCCAGTTGTAGAGTTGTTCTTTGAGTTGATATTCGATGAGTTGGCGCTTTTCTTCGACCACCAAAATCTCTTCAAGCCCCTGTGCGAATTCGCGCACGTGCGTGGGCTCGAGCGGCCAAGGCATCCCGACTTTCATCACGCGCAGGCCAATTTCGGCCGCATGGCGCTCGTCAATGCCCAAGTCTTCCAGCGCCTGCAAAGTATCGAGATAGCTCTTGCCGGAAGCGATGATGCCGAGACGCGCGGGCTTGCCGGAATCCGATGCGCCGATGGTGATGCGATTCAATTTATTGGCACGGCAATACGCGAGCGCGGCGTAAATTTTATCGTGCTGTAAACGAAGTTCCTGATCGAGCGGCGTGTCAGGCCAGCGGATGGAAACACCGGCTTCGGGCAGTTTGAAATCTTCCGGCAATAAAATTTTTGGTGAATCAATATCGATCAACACCGACGCCGATGCATCGACCGTATCCGAAATACATTTGAACGCCACATAGCAGCCTGAATAACGCGACATCGCAATGCCGTGCAGTCCGAGTTCCAGAATATCCTGCACGCCGGTTGGATATAAAACCGGAATCATCGCGGCATCAAAAATATGTTCCGATTGATGCGGCAAGGTGGATGACTTACACGCGTGATCGTCCCCCGCCACCAGCAGCACGCCACCATGCTTGGAGGTACCAAATGCATTCGCATGTTTGAACACATCGCCAGAACGATCCACGCCTGGCCCTTTGCCGTACCAAATACCAAATACGCCGTCGTATTTCGCGCCGTCGAATAGTCCCACTTGCTGCGAGCCCCAGACAGCGGTGGCGGCCAATTCTTCATTCACGCCGGGTGTGAAGAAGATGTGATTTTCTTTGAGGAATTTTTTTGCTTTCCACAACGCCTGATCGTACGCGCCGAGTGGCGAGCCGCGATAGCCAGAAATAAAACCTGCGGTATTCAAACCAGCGGCTAAATCACGCTGACGCTGAATCATCGGAAGCCGCACCAGTGCTTGCGTTCCGGTCATAAACGCGCGACCGTGATCGAGCAGGTATTTATCGTCTAACGAGATAGTGGGCAGGGACGGCGTGGCGGAAGGTGCAAGGACAGCAGACATTCAAAACTCCTCAAAATCGTGTTTTGGGGCCCGTATGGGCTTGTGCATGGCTCCATTATGAAGCACGCGAGTTGCTGAATCTTTAAGGAATTTTGTTCCCCTTGTTCAGCGGGCGCAAGTTTATAGCAAAAGTGGTGGTTGTGACGTGCTGGCTGATCGTTGCGATCATTGTGCGCGCGGGAGCGCGTCGATCAAGTCCTGCAAATACAAAAAGCGCTAGCACTGGCGCGCAGTTTGAGGCATTTTTGCTCCAAACTGCCCGCCGATATTAGTTCGCGCCTCGCGCAGCCTAGTTTCTGCTACGCCTTATCAACGTTAATCACATTGTCTTTCGACTTCCGATCAATAAGCTTGTTGAAGGGGTCGATGCCTGCCTTCGACGGTTTTTTATCCACGGTAATCACGAATTCTGTTTCTTCTTTTTCGATTTTTTTCTTCTCTATAAAAATCGGCACACCCTTTTCATCCAGCACGCCAATGTCAATCCAATCATTGAGCGCGATATCGGTTTCTTTGCCCAGATCATCGGATTTGCGCTTCTTCGCCATCACTGCAACAGTGACTTCAAATTTGCCGTCGGGTAGCTGTTTGTAGGTTGCCTTGGTCGCGCGATTATCAAAAATGATGATCGACTCAAACATGTCATCAATCACGTATTGCAAATGCGCGGGGGTGACTTCGCGAATCCGCTTGATCAGCATCGTCGCATTCGGGTACGGCGGGCCTTTGTAAGCGGTATCGTCGCGAAAAGCCTTGATCGCGCGATTAAGATTTTCTTCGCCGATATAGTCTTGCAGCGCGTACATCACGATGCCACCTTTTGCATAGTGGATGTAGCCTTGATCCTCCACGCGACCCAGCGGCACTTCTTTTTTCTGCTCGGTTGCACGGCCAGTGAGATAGCTGTTCAATTCGTACGTCATGAACCGTTTCATTTTTGCTTCACCGAATTTCTGCTTCATCACCATCAGCTCCGAGTATTGCGCGAGTGTTTCAGAAAGCATGGTCGCGCCTTGTACGTCGCCGCCGATCACCTGATGCGCCCACCACTGATGCGCTGCTTCATGAGCGGTAATGTAATAGGGGTAATCGATATCTTTCTCGTCGTTGGGGTCGACACGCGCAATAAAGCCGATGGCTTCTGAATACGGAATCGTATTGGGAAAAGCCTGCGCAAATTCTTGATAACGCGGGAATTCGACTATGCGGAATTGTCGATGTTGATACGGCCCAAATGCCTTGGTGAAATAGTCGAGCGACGCCTTTGACGAAGCCATCATGCTGTCAAGATTAAAGGTGTGGCTGGGATGATGATAAATCTCAAGCGACACATCGCCTGTCGGCCCTTTCCAAATATCTTTCTTAACGTCATAGCGCGCTGATTGAAACGCGAAGAAGTTGAGAATCGGTGCATCCATCTTGTACTCAAAATACCGCCGCCCTCCCTCTGTCCACTCGCGTTGCAAATAACCAGGGGCAATCGCGATTTGATCCGCTTCTGTGCTCACCACGGTTTCAAAATCAATCCAGTCCGCGAAGTTGGTCAAATAATTTGTCTTCAGGCCTTCCGGATTGTCTCGATTTAGCGCACGCTCTTTCGGCTTCAAATCGAATTTTTTCCGATCTTTATCCTGCACGAGCTCGAAACGATCCTGATAACCGATGAAAGGCAAGACCTGAAAACCGTTGATAAACGATCCGTTTTTAACGACGCTGGTGTTGGCGCCACTGTTGCGAAATCCGGTTGTTAAGAGCGTTAAATCAAAGTTCAACACCATCTTTTCGCCCGGCAACAGGGGTGACTTAAGCTTGTAATGGCGCAACCCCATAGACTCATTGGTGCTCACCAAATCGGCTGGATGATCGAACTCAAGCTTGTCAAACTGCATTTCGCGTCCAGACATGAAAGCCAGCCGCACGTTCTCCACCGGCACCGAATTTTTGTTGATCAACTGGTAGCTGCCGCTCATACGCGTGCGTTGCGTGTCCGGGAACAGCTCGACATTGACTTTTACTGCCGTTATTTTGGGCTGTGGTTCAAGGCTGGTCGCCTTGTACTGTTTTTCATAATCAGCCTGGAGTTTCTCGCGGGCACCTGTGTTTTCATAAACATTTAACACGTTGGTGTTGTAGAAAATATAGCAGCCCAAGCCCACAAACAGCGTGCCGAAAACCGCCACAAATTTCCATACGCTCTCACTAAACCGCGCGCGCGCCACCACCATTCGCTCGCCCCATCCAGCCGCAGTACCGCGCGTCCAAAACAGATAAGCTGCAATCACGAGCAACACTGCAAGTGCCGCCCAATATGCGGTGAAAATACTTTCGCGAAACAGATATTGGCCAAAGCCATTCATGTCGGAATAGCGCTCGGCCGGCGCTGAGGCATATTTATAAAGATTGTGTTCAAACCCCATCAGGCCGGAGAAACTGTAGATCACGTAATACGCAATCATCACAAAATGGCCGAGATATTTATTGTTGATGAGACTGTGAACAGCAATTGCTAGCGCGCAGATCAGCCAGTAGTTGAGCAGATTCAAGCCAAACAAACCTTTGAGATACAGATCAAGTTCAAAGTTGTAATAGCCTTTGAAAACCTGCATGCCAATACCGCATACGAATAAAAATATTTGTAATAGCAACGGGATCAGCATTAGCGCCAAAAGCTTGGCGGTAATCGACAGCCAAGTCGGTGCGGGCATGGCATCGATAATTTGATCAATGCGTTGATCACGTTCACGCCACACCATTTCGCCCGCGTACAGCGTAATGATGATGAGCATGAATAGCGCGAAACCGCCGGTAACAATTTCCAGCACCTGATAAGTCACCGGCCAGGTCGGCGTGCCGAATTGTTTTCCGATTGCCGTACCCGCCAAAATCATAAACATCACGCCGGCGAGCACGATAACGCCAAAATAGACGTTGGTTACCGACTCCTTGAAATTCAGCCACACCATCCGCGGCAGCATCGCCAGTCCACGCGGCTCATCCGGGCTGATCACCAATCGTGATGCGTTATTCAGACTTGTATTCAAGGCCACGCCAGAAATATTCGCATCATTTGCATTTTCAGCGTCGCGACTTTTCTGCTTTTTCTTTGAGATTTTTTCTGCTGCGAACTGCGCAAAATCGAACCGCCAAAAACATAGCGCGATAGCCGAAATTGCAATCACAAACCACATCACACGATTCCACAAGAACACGCCTTCTAGCGGGATCATCCGCACGTTGCGTTCGTCCACGGTCCAATATTCAGTCACCCGGTTCATGGCAATCGTGCCGAACGGATCAATCATTGAGCCCAGTGTTTTGTTGTCGATATCGCGTATTAGATTGATCGCAATCAAATAGCCCAGCAACATCACCACGCTGCCGATATACACCGGCAACATCTTGCGCGTGAGCGTGGCGATCATAAAAAACACGCCACCGATCAATAACATGTTGGGTAACAGGATCAATACATACGGCCAAACGTACGCCACGAGGCGATTTGGCCCCATCCGATCCGCGTCCATTCCAGGCAGCAGTGTGCCGAAATATGCACCAAGGCCTACACTCAAAAATATGCCCAGCACGATCACAAACGCGCCCAGAAACCGCCCGCCGAGATATTGGGTTTTTGTGATCGGGGTCGTGAATAAAAAATGATGGGTGCGATATTCGAAATCAGACTGCACCGCGCGACCCATGATGGTGGCGATAATAATGAGCCCAGCCATCCCCAGGAACGACACCGTTTGCGCCACCGCGTAAGGTGAATTTACAAACACCTTCCCCGATCCAAACGAAACCGTCGCATCTTTGAAAAGCCCGCCGGCAGAAGCAATCCAGAAAAGCGCGATTAAAAAAAATAGTCCAAAATAAACCCATGTAGAAATTCGCGCTAGACGGGTTTTTATTTCAAACTGAGCGATGACTTTTAGCATGATTGCCCCGCCCTATTCCGCTGCGTGCTGCAATGGGTTCGATTTCGATTCAAGAAACCCTCTAATCGCGGCAAAATAGCCATCTTCCAGCGTCGGCGCGATGGGCTCAAAATTGCTGCCGGGTGCGTGATCGCTGATCACATGAATCAAGGTCTGTCCCGCAATGAGCCGGGTCGAAATTACCGGATATTTTTTCTTCGCCTCTTCCAAATCGGCTCTTGGCACAGAAGCAGACCACACCCGCCCGCGCAAGCTGGCGATGAGTTCATTGGGACGTCCGGTGAGCAGTACTTCACCCTTGTTAATGATCGCCATATTCGGACATAAATCGCTCACGTCCGAGACAATGTGCGTAGACAAAATCACCACCACATCATCGCCAATCTCGGCCAACAGATTATGAAACCGCACCCGCTCTTCCGGGTCCAGGCCTGCCGTGGGCTCGTCAACAATAATCAAGCGCGGATCGCCCAACAGGGCCTGTGCAATACCGAAGCGCTGGCGCATACCACCGGAGAATCCACCCAGCGCTTTGAAGCGCACGTCAAACAAATTGGTTTGTCGCAGCAGGCCAATGACCACATCCTGACGCTCGCCACGGTTGTTGAGCCCCTTCAATTCTGCGAGGTGATTGAGCAAATCCCAAGCGGATACTTTTGGATAAACGCCGAAATCCTGCGGCAGATAGCCGAGGATTCGGCGCACCCCGTCTTTGTCTTTGAGCACATCAAGATTACCCATCGTTGCCGATCCGCGATCTGCGTCCTGGAGCGTGGCCAAGGTACGCATCAGCGTAGACTTTCCGGCACCGTTTGGCCCCAACAAACCAAACATGCCAGCCGGGATAGTCAAGGTCACATTTTTGAGTGCTTCAACGCCATTGGGATAGGTTTTGCACAAGCCGCGAATGGTGAGTTCCATATAATCCTTTGGATGATTGGTTTTTCTTGACGTTAAAACTTCGGATGGTGAAGATTTGCATAACGAACCTGCGAACGCCCGCAAGATGCGACGAAACCCGTGAATTATGGTGTGAAGCACGTGTCAGGAAGAAATTGAACGTGTAAAATTTCGACTACTTTCTTGTAAAAACCAATAACGAGTGTTTATGCGCCCTTCTCATCTTTGCCGTATTTCGAATCAGTTCGTTAATGTTCGTCGTGGCTGGACTAAGGCGCTAGCGGGCGCGGGGTTGGCATTCGCGATGCTGACCTCTGGTTGTGCGGTGGTTGATCCTCACAACATCATCGGCCGCATTCACGTGCCGCCGCCATTGGCCGACACACCGGTGCCAACTGTGGGCGGTGACGCGTGGAAACAGGCCGCGCTCAACTATGTGTGGAATACCGTCAACGAAAAATATTACGACGCGAAGTTAAACGGTGTCGATTGGCGCGCGGTTCGCACAAAATACGAGCCGATGTTGGGCTCAAGCAAAACCGACGACGAATATTGGGAACTGCTCGACAAGATGGCAGGTGAGCTTAGAGACTCCCACACCCGCGTGCAAAGCCCGAAGCAAGTGGCGCAGCAGCGAATGAACGAATCGCACTCGCTCGGATTTACCTTCATTGAACAAGACGGCGCGCTATTGGTCGTGGGAGTGAATCCGGATTCCGATGCCTACTGGGCTGGCGTGCGCGCGGGCATGACCGTGAAGACAATTAACAATGAGCCCGCATTGAAGCTGTATCAGCGTTTGTTGTTGGAAGTGCGCGATTCATCTACCGGATGGGCGCGCAGTCGCGGCGTGGTGCGCAAGATTTCAGCTGGCGAAATCGATACCAAAGTCGACATTACTTTCGCGCGTATGGACGGGAGCGAGATTTCGGCCACGATCAAGCGCCGCGCGTTCAAAACTCCACCCGAATTCACGCAGCGCATATTGCCCTCCGGCTTTGGCTACGTCAGTTTTTCAAATTTTGTCGGCGGACTCGAGGGCAATATTTTAAAAGCCATCGACAAAATGAAAACCGCACCGGGAATGATTGTCGATTTGCGAAATAACGGCGGCGGGTCGCTATCCATGTCGGGCAACTTGGTAACAAAATTCCTGAGCGATAAAACCAAAGGTACAAAAATTCTCACCCGTACCGGCAAGGCGCCATCATTGTTTTTTATCGAAACGATCAAACTTGATCCAGAATTAAATGGCTCAAAAGAAACCGCCTACGCGAGCCCGTTGGTAATTCTCACCAATCAAAACAGCGCATCAGCATCCGAAATATTCGCGGCAACTTTGCAAGATCTGGGTCGCGCAACGGTTGTCGGTACACGCACTTGCGGATGCTTGTTGGGTTACATGGGTTACGCCGACATACCCGGTGGCGGCCAACTTGCCTATAGCGAAATGGGATTTGTTTCGCCAAAAGGAAAACGGGTCGAAGGCGAAGGCGTGATACCGGATATTGAAGTGAAACTTACTCAGGCGGATTTTGCCGCCAATCGTGATCGCGGGCTGGAAGCAGCAGTCGAATTTTTGCAACAGAAAACGGCCACGGCCAAATCTCTTGCATCAATAACCGAAGCTAAAAAATGACTACGAGTACGAAAAAAGACAATTTGAAAATTTTGGTACTGGGCGCGGGCGGAACCGGCGGCTATTTCGGCGGGCGGCTGCATGAAGGTGGTGCGAATGTCACCTTTCTGCTTCGTGAACGTCGGCACGCGCAAATCGCTAGAGATGGTCTGCGCATTGAAGCGCCCGCTGCAAGCGTGACGTTGGCGGTGAATACCGTGCTTGCCAGTAATATCAAAGCTGAATTTGACATCATCATTTTGGCCTGCAAAGCTTATGACCTTGAATCCAGCATCGCCGCGATCTCACCCGCGATGCACGAAACAACCTGTGTGGTGCCGCTGCTAAATGGCATCGCGCATATTGATCGGCTTGACGAGGCATTCGGCAAAGCGCGGGTAATGGGCGGCAGCTGCCAGATCGCAACCACACTTACATCGGATGGTGTGGTGAAATCAATGGCACCGGTGCATTCCATCGTTTGGGGCGCGCGTGAGCCAGCGCAAACCGCTGCCGCAAATGCGCTGGGTGGCGCGTTCGCCAAGACCATTGTCGATTGGCGCATTTCAGAGAACATCATGCTCGATATGTGGGAGAAAATTGCGTTTCTTTCCACGCTCGCAGGGATGACCTGCCTCATGCGCGCGAACGTGGGTGAGATACTCGCCACGCCGGACGGCAAATTATTGATGCGCCAATATTCGGATTGCGCGATTGAAATTGCGCGACGTGAGGGCTATGCACCGCGCCCGGAAGTATTGGCGCGATTTGATAGTGTGCTCAATTCAAGCGGCTCAACGCTTACCGCTTCGATGCTGCGCGATCTTGAAGCGGGCAATGATGTGGAAGCGGATCATATCGTTGGCTATATGCTCAACAAAGCACGCGAACATGGGCTGGATGATTCGATTATTAATGTGGCCTATACGCATTTGAAGGCGTATCAAAATCGTCGTGCGAGTGGGCGCGACGCGCGGTAGCGCGGGCGCAAAGCATTTCAGCCACCAACCAGGATCGACATCACCACGCCGAACGTAATCGCGCCCCACATCGCCACCATCAGCGCATAAAGAGAAGCTTTGCCGCTGATGGCAGGTGCTGATTTGTCGAATGAGCGAGCGACCGGGTTGGCAATGTCAACGCTGCTGAATGCATCAACAAAACGCTGATGCGTATCTTCGGCGGTCAAACCGTAGCCCTCGGCCAACGGGTGTTCAAATTGTTTGGTGACTGCGTTCATGGTGAATCCTTTTTTTTGCGATGTGATTAAAAGAAATTTTGGCGCTCTCTTCAAACAGTGATCAACAAAAATCAGCGACTCATCGTCGCCACGAGCACAATGCCGACAAAAATCGCCGCCCAAATTGAGGCAATCACGATGACCGTTTTTGCGCTTTCATCAATCTTCTGTTGGCGCAGGCGTTTTTCACCCTCGCCGCGCTTGTCCGGCCCAAAAAACACCAGATCACGGCGACGCGACTCTTGAGATGAAGATTGAACGCAGCCTTCACCAATCCCTTGAAAAAATTTGTTCAGATTCGAATTCATACGCGCTCCATACATCGTTGGTTGATCGAAACCCAGACCGAAAAAATCGGGGCTTACTGATGAATACGTAAATGGGTGGTGATTCCAGACATTTGACTGTGTTTTATTTTTTATTGATCAGTTACCTCGTAAAAAAATAACCAAAGTGCAAGCTCTGCCTTGCTTTTCGAGAACAAATGCCCGAAGAGGCCCGCTGGGCTTGGCGTTTGCTTCGCCGCAATACGGATTTCGCGGCGTCTCGCATACCGCATTCGCGGGATTGCGCCAAATTGTCACGCTGTTAACATCACATCCACAAAATCAGAAAATCACAACATAGACGCGCATTCTTCAACCGAAACGCTCGCGTTTTTAGAGAAGAATAATGAACAATACAAGCAGTATGGATATCACCATTGCGCCGATGCCAACGTCACGATTGGCGCAAATATCGCTGCCGAACCATGCTCGGTCATGCGCTGAATTTAAGTCGGCACCGCACGCTGCAAACCATCAATCAATTGATGAATTGTTTGCTGCGTGTTACGACGATCTGCGTCGCCTCGCGCATGCACGTTTGCGGCGCTCCAGCAACCTCAGCGGTCTGGATACCACCGGCCTGGTGCACGAATCGTATTTTCGATTCTTGACTGCTTCGAATTTCGTTCTTGAAGATCGCCTGAGTTTTCTTTCTTACGCATCGCGGGTGATGCGCTCGATTGTGGTGGATCTGATTCGCCAAAAGCTCACGCAAAAAAACGGCGGCAACGTCACCGAGATTACGCTCAACACCAACATCGTCGAATCTGTCTGCGTACCCGAAAACGAAGTGTTGCGCATCAACGAGGCGCTGGAAGAATTAGCCACCATTGATGAACGTTTGGCACTGGTGGTGGAGATGCGCTATTTCGGCGGCTTAAGCGAGCATGAAATTGCGGAAGCGCTTGGCTTGAGCACGCGCACAGTTGAGCGCGATTGGGAAAAAGCGAAACTGTTTCTGCAAAATACGCTGCAATAACGAGAAGCGGCACTTGTGAAATGGTCAAACTCGCGCCGCTAACGCCGCGCGGTTTCTTGTCATGCTTTTAACAACATCCGTCGCGTATGATTGCGCGAATGGACTCTGACTCTGCACTCAACGATGGCGTCAAAAAACGCGAAGTGTTCGCGTGGGCGATGTATGACTTCGCGAATTCGGGCTACACCACGGTCGTCCTGACGGCCGTATTCAATGCCTATTTTGTTTCAGTCATTGCCGGTGGTGCAAGCTGGGCCACCTTCGCGTGGACGGCTACCCTCGCCATTTCTTATGTTGCAGTAATGATCGCCGGACCGTTTTTAGGCGCGTACGCGGATGGACATGCCGCGAAAAAGCGTGTGCTGCTGTTTGCCACCATCGGCTGCGTGATCAGCACCGCCTTGCTCTATTTTGCGGGCGCAGGTGCCATTTATTGGGCGATGGCTATGATCATCATTTCCAATTTTTGTTACGCGGTCGGCGAGAACATCGCAGCAGCATTTCTGCCGGAACTGGCGAAACCAGAATCACTCGGCAAGGTGTCCGGCTGGGGCTGGAGTTGGGGATATGTCGGCGGACTGGTCGCACTTGGCTTGAGCCTGGCGTGGATCATGGGTGCGGAAGCACGTGGGCAGAAAACCTCAGATGCGGTTGCATTAACGATGGTCATCACCGCGGCTGTATATGCGCTGGGAGCCACGATTACTTTTATTTTTTTAAAGGAACGGGCGAAGCCTGCGCCTGCCGCAACATCAACTGAGCATGCGTGGGCCAGACTGGCGCGCACCGCACGTGAAGCGTCGCGCTACCGCGATCTGATTCTGGTGTTTGCGTGCGGCACGTGCTATCAGGCAGGTGTTGCCACGGTCGTGACACTAGCGGCGATCTACGCGCAAGAAGTAATGAGCTTTACCACGCAGGACACGTTGATTCTGGTACTGATTGTGAACGTCACCGCCTGCATCGGCGCATTTGGATTTGGTTATTTGCAGGATGTCATCGGCAAAAAACGCGCACTGGCGATCACGCTAGTCGGCTGGATGTTGATGGTGCTGTTTGCCTGGTTTGCGACCACGCGTGGCCTATTCTGGATCGCCGCAAATCTGGCCGGACTCTGTATGGGCTCGAGCCAATCCGCCGGGCGCGCGATGGTCGCGTACTTCTCGCCAACGGATCGCGCCGCCGAATTTTTTGGTCTGTGGGGTGTTGCCACCCGACTCGCTGCGGTGTTGGGCCCACTCACCTACGGCGTAGTCACATGGATCACCGGCAATAATCATCGGCTGGCGATGTTGATCACGGGCGTGTTCTTTTTGGCGGCGTTGCTTGTGCTAACACGGGTTGATGAAAAACGCGGCAGGCTCGCGGTCACTTCATAAAAGCCAGCCGTCATGGGCCAACATAACGCGCAACAATCGCGTTCGCATCCTCAATAATTCGCGCCCGTAATTCTGGCGGATCAAGCACTTCAATTTCCCCGCCAAACGCTAACAGCTGACGAGCACCGGCTTCAATGGATTCAATCGGTATCAGCGCATCTTGCCAATCCGCTTTGCCTTTTGTGCGCTTTGCTTCAGGTGCTAAAACGGTAACTAGAGTGCGTGCATTCAAGAGCCATTTCAACGCGCGGGGCGATACGCAAATTTTCGCCTGTAGCCGATGCACCTCAGCTTCAAAACGCTTCGCTGATTCCCGCCAATAATGGGCCAGTTCAAATTTTGTCGGCCGTTTGAAATTTTTACGGCTTGACTGTATTTCGAGCACATTGGATGCGCGATAGGTTCTCACTTTTATGTCGCCAACGCCTCGCGCTGCGATGTACCAGGCACCCGCCTTCAATATCAAACCAAGCGGCTCTAATTCACGGCTGACAACGCCATTCCAGCTTTCGTACTTGATCTTTATTTTGAAGCTGTTCCACACCGCGTCGGCCAGTTCGCGCAGATGAACAGGCGTTTCTTGTGTTCGGTACCAATCCACTGAATCGATATGCAAGCGCGCGCCCACGCGATCAGCTTGCTCGCGCCATTCCGCAGGTAAACTCGCGACCAATTTTAGACGTGCTGATGCAGCCGCACTGCCCAATCCTAAATCGGTAGCCGCGCCAGGAAGGCCTGCCAACAGCAATGCGTTGGCTTCCGGCTCGGTCAGGCCGGTAAGCTCTGTGCTCCACCCCGCGCGTAATTGAAAGCCGCCATTGCGTCCACGATCTCCCCATAGCGGCACGCCGGCCGCAGACAATTGATCGATGTCGCGCAGGATCGTGCGCTCGGATACGTCGAGTGTTGCCGCAAGCGCGGGTGCGGTCATGCGGCCGCGCGCTTGCAGCAACATGAGGATGGATAAAAGGCGGCTTGCTTGCATATGCAAATATTAATTAAAACATGACATTAGTTGTCATGATAACCCAGCTACGATGTTCACTTGCCTACTCACCAAGGAAATCAATATGACCACGCCTTTCGTCGCTGCTGCAACTGATGCAACCAAACCGCAAACCGACCCGGCGCACGATTTCGATTTTGTTTTAGGCCGTTGGCGGATCGAAAACACACGCTTAGTGAAGCGACTCGCGGGCTCAACCGAATGGGAAGTATTTGAAGCGAAAGCACATGCGCGAGCGCTTCCCGGCGGCATCGGCAATTACGATGACTTCGTGGCGGAAAAATGGCGGCCCGAGTTTGTCGGCATGTCGCTTCGCGTCTTCAGTCCAATCACGAAAAAATGGTCAATTTATTGGCTCGATAACAACACCGGCGGGCTTGATTCTGCGGGACGATTGACGGTGCCAGTCGTGGGCGAATTCAAAGACGGCGTGGGCGTATTTACGTGCGATGACGAGTTTGCAGGCCAGCCGATTATCGTGCGCTACATTTGGTCAAACATCACTGCAACTAGCGCGCGCTGGGAACAAGCGTTCTCGCAGGATGGCGGGAAGACGTGGGAAACGAATTGGGTGATGAATCACGCGCGAATTGCAGACTGAGTGCGGACAGTTGTGCTTACCGCAAATTTCTTTTTCTCATCATTTCCGCCGCGCGATCAGGATAGTCGCTGATGATGCCGTCCACGCCGTAATCGAGCATGCGCGAAATGTCTTTCGCTTCGTTCACCGTCCACACCACTACTTTTAAACCGAGTGCCTGCGCTTGTTTGATTTTGGCTTCGTCTACATCACCAAAATACGGCGACCAGATTTTGCCGCCTGCGGCCTTCACCATTTTTGCAACAGAGCCATCAAAATCTTGCGCATTTAATCCCGCCGTCCACGCTGAGCCCGCGCGGTCATCAGCGCGAATGTTGTCAAAAAATTTCTGCTGAGCGGAAAGATATACGGTGGGCACGTTGGGGTAGTCGCGCTGCACGATTTTCAGAGTGCGCCAATCGAAGCTTTCGATCATTACGCGATGCAGCATTTTCTCACTTGTGATCGCGCCAAGCAGCGCATCCACAAAGGCTTCTGGGCCGATGGTCTGCGCGCGCTCGAAGGGGGAAATTTTGGTTTCGATGTTAAATCGCACGCGCTCATTTTTTTGTTTTTTGACCATCTCAAACAATGCGGAGAGCGTCGGCATACGCGCGCCATCGACCGGTTGCTGGTTCGGAAATCGTTTCGCATAGTCACTGCCAGGCCGGATGCGGCCAACGTCGAATTCCTGTATTTCATTGATCGTCATATCCGCGATACACGGCCCGAATTTGGTTGATGACTGGATGTAGGAACCGCGTTTATCACGGGCGAGGTCGAGGTTTAAGCACGGATCGTGACCGATCACGACCACGCCGTCTTTGGAGATGCCCGCATCAAGCTCGAGCATGTCCACGCCGATTTTAAGAGCGGCCTCGAACGCAGGCAGCGTGTTTTCCGGAAACAAGCCACGCGCGCCGCGATGGCCGTGTAATTCCGGCTTGGTGGCGCAGCCGGACAGCGCAAAGATCGCCAAAATAGCGAAAAACCTTACCAAGCGCTTTTGTTCATTATTGTTTCCACGCATTTTGCTGATCCCGATGGATGATGTCATGTACGAAATCCGTAACTTCTAGGCGATAATCGTAATCTTTTATGCAATAGAAAATAACATGTCCAGCAGTAACGAAGCCAAAGCTAACGAAACCAGTAAATCCACCAACTTTATCCGCAACATTATTGATGCTGATTTAGCCTCCGGAAAATACGCCGCCCGCACGTG
>JANMQR010000285.1:0-6358 GCA_031370625.1 Burkholderiales bacterium
TGAGCGGATTTGATTCTTCGTTGCTTTCAATCGGCTTTTGGAATCGTCCCAAACCTAGCGCTTCAATCGATGCCTTCTTCGGTTGCGATGGCGCAGTCTTGGCAATCAGGCCTTTGGAAGATGCCACCAACTGGCGTTTCACTTCGAGCAAATCATGCGCGAATTCGTGCATGGTCTGGTAACGCTCTTCCACCGTTTTGGCGAGCGCTTTGGCCACGATCAAATCCAGCATCGTCGATACTTCAGGATTCTCGCGTGATGGCGGCGGTGGCGCGGTGTTCACGGTCGAATACATGATTGCATTGACGTTGTCGCCATCAAACGGCGGCACGCTGGTGAGCGTTTCGTAGAGCACTACACCGAGTGAAAAAATATCAGTGCGATGATCGAGCGCTCGTCCCACCACTTGCTCAGGCGACATGTAACGCGGGCTGCCGAGAATCAATCCGGTCATGGTTTTAACGGCCGACGCAGTCATACGCGCAATACCAAAATCCATTATTTTCGCGAGCTCGCCACGCACGATCATGATGTTTGATGGCTTTACGTCGCGATGAATGACGTCTGCGTCATGCGCAGCACCTAGGCCGAGCGCGACCTGCGCAATCCAGTCGACCGTACTGACGACAGGTGGCCGATCATCTTCCGCCAAAATATCTTTCAGCTCTTTGCCCACCAAAAATTCCATCGCCATGTAGGCAACCGTGTCAGTCCGACCCACGTCATAAATGGTGACGATGTTCGGATGGTTGAGGCGGCCCGCCGCTTTGATCTCTTGCTGGAATCGTGCTTCGTACTCTTCTGCGTCGTCAGCGTTGATTGACAAGTTGACGGTCTTGATCGCGACCATCCGATCAATCATCGGATCTACAGCGCGATAAACAACACCCATCGCGCCCTGGCCGATGGTATCGAGAATCTTATAGCGGCCCAAGGTCTCGTTCATATAGCTCAAATTATACGGCCTTGCTGCTTACTTGCCACTCGGACACGAAAGTTCAACAATTGGAAAAGCGTGATGTTTATTTTTAGTTTGGCGCTATTTCTTTTTCGAACTGTCCTTGGCTAAACCTTTGGCGGTCGAATTGAAATCGGCCTGCGCCTTGCGAAATGTGGCTCCCCAAGAAGGGTGCCCCGCCTCGGCGGCAGATAGTTCAAAGCCAGGCTGCAGCTTCAGGATTTTGGCAAATTCACTGCTGCAGAGGCCACGTTTTTTTAGCAGGCAATAGCCAAATGCGGTCTGTTTGTACACCTTGATGCGTTCGGGCGTCGCGATTGATTCCTTTTGAATGTCGTTGAATAGCTGCACTGCTTTCGCATAATCGCCCGCGTCATAGGCGACCATCGCTTCGTTAAATAATCGCTCTGATGGCGCGGGCGGCTTCGGCGCAAACCATCCGGTGCGGCGTGTTGCAACATCGGCTTTTACTTGGCGATATATTGGCCCCCATTTCGGGTGACCTGCCTCGGCTGGCGTTAATTCAAATTTGGCGTCCAGCGCAAAGGCTTTTTCAAATTCTTCGCGCGCGCTGGATTCGCGGTTTTGCAGCGCATAAATAAACGCCATGTGCTTGCGCGCATCAAGCTGTTGTCCGGTCGTCAAAACGCCGCTATCGGCAGCCAATAAAAAACTCGTTTTCGCTTCTTCATAATTGCCTGCGTCGTAGCGTTTTAGTCCATCCGCTAAATTCGCCAATGCGCGTTCGGTCCGTGGTGGCGCGGTGGCTTCGGGGGCGGGCGTGGATTTTGGCGGCGGCGTGGCCGGAAACATCGCGCAGCCTGCCAGCGTAATAAGCAAGCTGGCTAATGCTGTACGGATGAAAGTACGCAGCAATGAAGTACCGCTGATTTGGGTGAGCGCTGCGATTTTGATGGTAGATTTTGATTGGATAGATGCGCTTTTCACGACTACTGCCCTAATTATTGATTATGAAACTTGGTGGTGGTCACGCCGCACGGCAGCTTAATACTATCCGATGAGGTCGGGCCAGCGCTAGTGGAATAAATTCAATTGTAGAACGCTCAAGGATGTTGAGGCGTTCACTTTGCGCACCGTGATCGGCTGCAGTTTGCTAGAACCGATGCTTGACGCTGACGGTTTCTTTGCTCGTCACTTCGACAGTGGTCACGTAGGACGGGAACGTGGTATTTTTTATTTCGACGCGATAGGTGCCGGGCGCTAATTTTGATTGCTTTAGCGGTGGGGACGCGCCGACTGATCGTCCATTGACATACACATCGCCCCACGGCTGAACGCTGTACGAAATTGCGCCTTGCGCCACCGCCAGTTTTGCGGCCGGTTTGACGGCGTTTTTAGTGGGCTCAACCACAGGAATTTCTGTTGCAGGCAACGCCGCCGCCGGCGGAGTGGCCGCGATGCTAACGGGTGGTGCAGGGGTAGCTTCTGGTGCGCTGCTCGCGTTTGATGCTGAAGGGGTAGAGGAATCGGCCGCGAGAGCGGGTGCCTTTGCCGAATTGCTGGAAACTTCCTCAGGAACGTTCTCGTATTTTTGCAGCGCTTTCGTTGATGGTTTGCGAATCATCATGACCGTAAACAGGCCAGCCACAACAAACGCGAGGATGCTACCGGTGAGCAATAACTTGTTGCGGTCTTGCATGAAAGGCGTTGGCGAGACAGTGCTGCTGGCGCGCTTTTCTCCAGCGCGGCTGGCTGAGCTCGACGTTGATGGGCGGTCGCTGATCTCGTCGCGAGATAGTTTTTCGCTGGTCACGGAAGACTTGCTATCTTTGCCATTCGCGCTGGCCGCATTGGTCGCGCGCGACGCGAATTTGTTATCTTCCGCGTTCACATGAGTTGCCACATGTGGTGCCCCATGCGGCGCCACATGCGGTGCAGTAGCCAGCGCGGCCGAATCACCCACCACATATATTTCGTGTTCTCGAACATTCTTGTCCGTTCGTGATCCCTCGTAAGAAAGCAGCTTGGCGTATTGCGGTGCAACCGCGGAAACGGCGTCGAAATACGACTGGGAAACAACAATTTGATCCGCCTTGGCGAAGCTGGTGATGCGTTGGGCGACGTTGATGCCATCTCCCACGATTTGTGGATGACCGTGGTTGTCCTGCTGCAGTTTTACCGGGCCGAGATTGATGCCAATACGCAAGGCGTAATTAAAAATCGGAATAGTACGATTGAGATTCGCCGCAACCGCTTCGGCGAGCGGTGCGCCATTCGCCAGGCGCAGATAATCACGCATGCGCACGCTGACCGTCAGCGCGTCCTTTAGTTCACCTAGAAAGCTGATTGCGGCGCCATCGCCTGTGTCGAGCACCAATCTCAGTTCAGGATCAATGCCGTCGAGCGAGGCCATCATAAGTGCCTTGAATCGGTCGCGGATCAGGATTTGTTCTGCGACTGTTTTGCGCGAATAGTCGACGATATCGATAAACACAATGCTGCCGACAAAAGTACGGTTCTCGGCTGGCTGATCGGGATCAAGCATGGCGTTCATGCGGCGCTCACACGATCCTCGTGCACAGCGCGAATGCTTGCAAATACATGAACGAGTTGGGATTCATTTTTAGAAAAGCTTAAGACGAAATTCTCACGGTGCGGTTGGTCAAAATAACCTATTGATGGGCAAATGAATAATGAACTATTCGCCGGTTTTTTATAGTGTACCGAAAACGCAGCATCATTGAGCAGATTGCATGCCAACAATTGATAAATATCATTCGCGCGGGCTCCTTAACTCGCCTGGATCGGTGACGCACACGAGTACATGACATTGTGCTGGCCTTCAATGTCGTCTGTAAGCGACATCAAGTAGACGAAGTGCGGCGCAAGACGTGCAGGCGAGGGCAGTGATGAGGCCAGCTCGCCGGGATGGCTTTTCGCACGCATCGGGCTCGCGACCGGACCAGGTACGCAAACGGTGAAGCGGATGTCGCCGGCTTCGATCATCTCGCCTTGCCACATGGTCGCAAGCGGGTGAAGCGCTGCCTTTACGCTGCCGAATACGCCCCAGTACGGCGTTGGCTTTACGGCGTGCGTTTCAGAAAGCCAGACCACGGCGGGGTTCGTGGCGCGTTTCAACAGCATCATGCATGATTTGGTCAGCGCGGCGGGCACGGCCAGATTGACTCGCGTGTGTTTAAGCCAGGAGTCCAGATCAATTGACGCAAGCGGCGTCAGCGGCGCGAAATGACTTGCCCCATGAAAAATGCCGTCGAGGCGGCCCAGGCTCTCGTGAATGGATTGCGCAAAACCATCGAGATCGGCCTGCGTCGCGTTGAGAAAATCCAGCGGCATCATGGCGGGCTCCGCACCGCCTGCTGCTTCGATTTCGTCGTATACCGCCTCGAGTTTTGCGAGCGTGCGGCCATGCAGGATCACGGTTGCGCCATGTTGCGCAAACGCAAGTGCTGCCGCGCGACCGAGCCCCTGACCGGCACCGGTGACGAGAATGACGTGATCCTTGAGCGCATTGACGGTGGGAACGTAATTCGTGGGCAGTGTGCGATAGGTCATTTCAGGATTAGTCATGGCTGGATTTGGAAATAAATTTTGCGGAAAGTTCAGCTGCTGCCACCCCATTGCGGACGGCGGCTTCCAGTGTGGCCGGGTAATCGCAGGCGACATAATCGCCTGCAAGAAAGAGTCCTGCAACGTCGGTGGTCGTCGACGGTCGTAGATTATTTTGTGCGGTGGGAGTGCAGGCGAACGTGGCGAATTTTTCGGCAACAACTTTGTGCCAAATGAACGGTGGCAGGGAGCCGACGATTTCTTCCAGTTCTGCGTGAACACACATTGCCAGCGCGGCATGATCGAGCGCTTCGTGCGTGCCTGAGGCTGAAATTACGGCGGCTATCAGTCCATCTGCTGGTTCATCTGTTGGCGATAGCTGACCGCGATCAAAAAACCACTGCGTCAATTTATGGGTGCAGCCGATCATCGGCAAACGCAATTTCACGCGCGGCGGATACTGCAAATACACCGTGTAAATTGGTTCATATTGCATGGGTGGCGGCGCAGAAATCGGCAACTCCATCGTGCTTAATTGATGTGGCCCGACGGCCAGGATCACGCTTTGAAATGATGTAAATTCGGCACCATTCGCAATATCAAACCCCATGCTGGATGCGGTGATTGAGCCTATTTTGCTCGCCACGCGAATATTGGAGCCATGTTTTGCAAGCCATAGTGCGGCGGGTGCTGGAAAAAGTGCGGTCAGATCAGTTTTCGGCAAAATCAAATCGCTCGCGGCGCGGCTGGCTGCCAAGGTATCGCGCAACACATTTGCCAACACTTGTGCGCTGGCGGTTTTGATCGGCGTATTGAGTGCGGAAACGGTGAGTGGCTGCCATAAAAAATCGATGAGATTTTGCGGTTGCTGATGTGCAGCGAGAAACTCGGCAACAGTTTGGTTGGGATCAACTTTAAAGCGTGATTTTTTAAGCGCTTGAATCAAACGAATCGCGGCTAATCGCTCATGCCAATTGAGTCCCTTCGCTGCGAGCAAGGCGTACGCGAGATGGAACGGCGCGGGTAAATTCGGCGCGCGGAGCGAAAACGCCTCGTCCATATCCAGCCGCAACCGCACGCGTTGGAATGCAGAATCCGGCACGCCGACCAAGGCCATCATGCGCAGTAATTCGGTGTAGGCACCGGACAGAATATGCTGACCGTTATCGATTGTAGTTTCACGATATTCGATTTTTCGTGCGCGACCGCCGAGTACTTTCGCCGCTTCAAAAACAACTGAATGGACGCCAAGCTCGGTAAGTTTTACCGCCGCTGCGATGCCCGCATAACCGCCGCCGATGATGGCGACAGATGGTGAATTCACGACGTAACCCACGTCTTCCACGCAATCCATAATTTGCGGAGCGGCGTGAGTGACGTGCGCTGACTTAGCACCTTAAAACCATCACGTTCCAGCTCGTCCAGCAGCGTGCGATAGATGGCAGACATAATCAGCCCAGGCCGCTGTGGGCGGCGATCTTCAGGCGAAAGTGCTTCAAACGCCGCGCTGTATAAGGACTTTGCTCGTTGCGTTTCGAACGCCATCAAGTTTTCAAATGCGGGCGTTTGTTTGCAATCCAGAATATCGGCGCTGGTCACGCCGAATTTTTGCAGGTCTTCTTGCGGCAAATAAATGCGATCACGACGCGCGTCTTCGCCGACATCGCGAATGATGTTGGTCATCTGAAATGCGAGGCCCAAATTCTCGGCATAAATCATGGTTTGTGGGTTGGAGACGCCAAAAATACTGGCTGACAACTGACCGACCACGCCCGCGACGCGATGGCAGTACAAGGTTAGCGATTTGAAATCTTGATAACGGCGGCGCGATAAATCCATTTCCATGCCGTCAATGATTTCGTTAAGGCGAGA
>JANMQR010000288.1:0-2377 GCA_031370625.1 Burkholderiales bacterium
TTTCACACCTTGTTCTGGCCTGCGATGCTGCATTTTTCCGGTCGCAAAGTGCCGAACAATGTTTTCGTTCACGGCTTCATCACGCTCAACAGCGAAAAAATGTCGAAGTCGCGCGGCACGGGGATTTCGCCGCAGCAGTATGTGAAACTCGGCCTGAATCCGGAATGGTTCCGTTATTACATCGCCGCCAAGCTCAACAACAAAGTTGAAGATTTTGATTTTAGCCCCGATGATTTCATCGCGCGTGTGAATAGCGATCTGATCGGCAAATACGTGAATATCGCCAGCCGTGCAGCAGGCTTTATCAGCAAGCGCTTCGACGGCAAGCTGGGCAAACCCGCCATGCCCAAAGAAATCGCCACTGAATTTGCTGGCGCGTCCGCCGAGATCGCGGGCTATTACGAAGGTCGCGAATACGGCAAAGCGATTCGCAAAATCATGGCGTTGGCCGATTTGGCGAATCAATACGTGGATGCGAACAAGCCGTGGGAACTCGCGAAAGTGGAAGGCAGCGATGCGGAGCTGTTGACCGTTTGCACCACCTGCATCGCCATGTTCCGCGATCTCACCGTTTACCTCGCACCGGTGCTGCCCGTGCTGGCCGCGAATGCGGGTGAGATGTTTGGCTTCGATGCGCTCAACTGGAAATCCACGGCCAAATTGCTGCCCGTCGGCCACGCCGTGAAACCGTACAAACATTTGATGGCGCGAATCGATCCCAAACTGGTTGATGAGCTGATTGGGCCGGCTGAAGATGCAAAACCTGAAGTCGAACCGAAAACAAAAAAGGCAGAAAAATCCGCTGCGGCAGAGGCAGCGACCGCACCAAGCGAATTCGCGCTGGTTCCGCCTGAGCCACCGAAACCAATCGTCATTCAGCCGATTGCGGAAACGATTTCCATTGATGATTTCGGTCGCATCGATTTACGCATCGCCAAAATTCTGGATGCTGAATTTGTGCAAGAAGCCGACAAACTTTTAAAGCTCACGCTCGATCTCGGTATCGAGCAACGCACCGTATTTGCCGGCATTCGCAACACCTACAACCCGAAAGATCTGATCGGACGTTTAACCGTGACTGTCGCGAATTTAGCGCCGCGCAAAATGCGCTTCGGTGAATCGCAGGGCATGGTGCTGGCAGCGGGTGATGGCACGGGCGTGTATTTGCTGGCGCCTGATTCGGGTGCGGTGCCGGGGATGCGGATTAAATAGCGGATGCTCCTTGAAACCGAACGCCTGATTCTTGAACCGCTAGCAGTAGCGCACGCAGAAAAACTTTATGCGGGCCTGAACAACACAACGCTTTATAAATTTATCCCGAATGATCCGCTCTCGCTGGCTGAGTTAGTCGAAAAATATCACCGCATTCTTCGCGGCCCACGTGATAATAATATTGAGTTGTGGCGAAACTGGGCGGTGCGTTTACAAGATAACAGCGATTACATCGGCATGATCGAAACCAGTGTTTTTCCCAGCGACTATGCCTACCTCGCGTATTTCATGTTCGCGTCGCATCATCGTCAAGGCTATGCGCATGAAGCATGCGCGGCTGTGCTCGCGCATGTACGCGAAACTTACGGCATCAAACGTGTCGTTGCTGAGATGGATGTGCGCAACGTGGCCTCATGGCGGCTGGTCGAATCATTGGGATTTGTTCGCACCGGCAACAAATTAAACGCCGATTTTTTCAAGGGCGAATCGAGTGATGAGTATCTTTACAAACTGACGTTTTAATGCTGCTGCGACTAAGGATCTGCAATTTCGCTATAGCAAACACCCCCTCTCCCTCGGTCCCTCTCCCGCAAGGAGAGAGGGAGGTTAAGCCTCTCTCCCTCGACGGGAGAGAGGTTGGAGAGAGGGTGGTGGTTGATTAGTCACCACGTTTAGCACGACATGATTCGAACATTATGACCGACGAAATTACACCGATTGCCGCTGATCCTACCGCCCGCGTCGTCTACGCGACTGATCGCGAGACGCTCGAAGGCCAGGTGCGCATCGACACCTATCGCGCCTCCGGCCCCGGTGGCCAGCACGTCAACAAAACCAATTCCGCGATTCGCATCACGCACGAGCCATCCGGCGTGGTCGTGATCGCACAAGATTCATCCTCGCAATTCCGCAATAAAGAACTCGCGTTTGAACGCTTGATCGAGAAATTAAAAAAGCTCAATCACGTTCCCAAAAAACGCTTCGCCACCAAGCCCTCACGCGCCTCGAAAGAGCGACGAATTGAAACCAAAAAAACGCGCGCGGTGGTGAAAACCGGCCGCAGCAAAAAAGTAAATATCGACGAATGAACAACGACAATAATGTCGAGAGCGATGAAATCATCACCCTCCACCTCAACATCACCGGCCGCGTGCAAGGCGTCGGC
>JANMQR010000300.1:0-15903 GCA_031370625.1 Burkholderiales bacterium
CATGATTGGAATGCCGCGCGCGACGAGATATTCCACCGTCTCAACCAACTCTGCGCCGCCTTCCAATTTCAAGCCCTGTGCGCCGGATTCGGCCAACGCACGTGAGCAACTGCGATAGGCTTGTTCCTTCGACTCCTGATAGCTGCCGAATGGCATATCGAGCAGCACACATGAATGTTTGGAGCCGCGCATCACCGCTTGGGTGTGGGCGATCATGGTGTCGAGCGTTACGCCGAGCGTGCTATCCATACCGTAGACCACCATCGCGAGTGAATCGCCGACCAACAACACATCGCAGTGCTCGTCAATTAACTGCGCCATCGGTTTCGTGTAGGCCGTGAGCATGACGATTTTGGCGACGCCTTTCATGTGGCGAAGGTCGGGAATCGAAATACGTTTTTGGGTGCTGTGAACTCTCATGTGTGCTTGCCAATTTTTGTACGTTGCAAAAGAGTCACGGTATTATGCTTCATACAAATTGAGAAGGAACTCTAATGGCACTAATCGCTCGATGGTTTTTGAACGCGTTGGCACTCATGCTGGTTGCGTATTTGTACTCGGGTGTGCAGGTTACCGGCATCACCGCTGCCCTGATCGCTGCGCTGGTGCTGGGGCTGGTGAACGCATTGATTCGCCCCGTGCTGATTTTGCTCACGCTGCCCGTCACGATCCTCACGCTGGGATTGTTCATTTTCGTGATCAACGCGTTGATGTTTTGGCTCGTTGCCGAAATGGTGGACGGATTTAAAGTGTCGGGGTTTATGGCCGCGTTGCTGGGCTCGCTAATGTTCAGCGTGATCACGATGCTAACCAGCTTTTTAATTCCCGACGGCAAGAAGAAAAGCTAAAAAAGTTTCAAGAAAGCCCCTTGAAATTTAGGGGTATGTCCCCAAATCTCTGCAAATACATGTTTTTACAGGGAATTTAGGGATGAATGCGAACACGAATGCAAATGCTGAGGCCAACCAAAGCGCCTCACAAGGTGTCTACGATACCGCTCAACAAAATGGTGATTCATCGGCAGCGATAAATAATCAAGGTTTGGGCGACCAGGCTGCTGACAATGGTTCAGCGGCGTCCACGCCGAGTCTTGAAACCAAACTTGCCGAAGCGGTAGCACTCGCTGAAAAACACAAAGACGAATGGCTGCGCGCCAAAGCGGAGACCGATAACATTCGTCGTCGCTCGGCTGAAGATGTGCTGAAGGCGCAAAAATTTGGCGTGGAAAAAATGGCCGATTCACTGCTGGCCGTGAAGGATAGTCTTGATGCCGCGCTGGTTGTAGAAAGCCCATCCCTGGAATCATTCAAGGAAGGTATCGACATCACCGCGCGCCAGCTCACCAGTGTGTTCGAGCGATTCTCCATTGCTGAGATCAATCCTGCCGGCGCGAAATTTGATCCGACCAAGCATCAGGCAATCGCGGCGCTCGAAAGCGAGCAGGAGCCAAACACGGTGCTGAACGTGATGCAAAAAGGCTACACCCTGCATGATCGCGTATTGCGGCCTGCCTTGGTGACCGTTTCTAAAGCCAAGTCTGCTCCAGCCGCAAGTTAAAACTGCAAGCTAATTTCGTTAGCGCATAAAAAAAATACTTGAATTGCCTGTGGATAACCTTATCTGTAGTGCAGCGTATTTGTAATTAACAAAGTTTCGTTACATCAGTTTCGTTATATCAAAATTGAAGAGGAAATATCATGGGAAAAATAATTGGAATTGACTTGGGCACCACCAACAGCTGCGTGGCGATCATGGAAGCTGGCGTGCCAAAAGTTATCGAGAACTCCGAAGGCGCGCGTACCACGCCATCGATTGTCGCCTATCAGGATGATGGCGAAATCGTGGTTTGTGCATCGGCCAAACGTCAGGCCGTGACCAACCCGAAGAACACGCTGTTCGCGGTGAAGCGTTTGATTGGTCGCCGTTTCGAAGAAAAAGAAGTGCAAAAAGATATTGATCTCATGCCCTACGCGATCGTGAAAAACGATAACGGCGATGCATGGGTAGTGGCACGCGATAAAAAAATCGCACCGCCTCAAGTGTCATCAGAAGTGCTGCGCAAAATGAAAAAAACCGCTGAAGATTATCTCGGCGAAGAAGTGACCGAGGCCGTGATTACGGTGCCCGCCTACTTTAACGATTCACAGCGTCAAGCCACCAAAGATGCGGGCCGCATTGCTGGCCTGGATGTGAAGCGCATCATCAACGAGCCAACCGCTGCGGCACTCGCGTTCGGTATGGATAAAAAAGAAGGCGACCGCAAAATTGCCGTCTATGACTTGGGCGGCGGCACGTTTGATATTTCGATTATTGAAATTTCCGAAATCGATGGCGAACATCAGTTTGAAGTGCTTTCCACCAACGGCGATACGTTCCTCGGTGGTGAAGATTTCGATCAGCGTTTGATGGATTATTTGTGCGATGAATTCAAGAAAGATCAAGCGATTGATTTGAAGAAAGATGTGCTCGCACTTCAGCGCCTGAAAGAAGCCGCCGAGAAGGCGAAGATTGAATTGTCATCGACCAATCAAACCGAAGTGAATCTGCCTTACATCACCGCGGATGCAACCGGCCCGAAACACATGGCGATCAAACTCACGCGGGCGAAATTTGAATCGCTCGTGGATGAGCTGATTGAGCGCACCGTCAAACCGTGTGAAACCGCGATCAAAGATTCAGGTTTGAAAATCTCTGATATCTCCGACGTGATTTTGGTCGGCGGCCAAACCCGCATGCCGAAAGTACAGGAAAAAGTTAAAGCGATTTTTGGACGTGAGCCGCGCAAAGACGTGAACCCGGATGAAGCGGTTGCTGTTGGTGCAGCGATTCAAGGTGGCGTGTTGAAGGGCGACGTGAAGGACGTGTTGTTACTCGACGTGACCCCACTCTCGCTCGGTATTGAAACGCTCGGCGGCGTAGCCACCAAGCTGATCAAGAAAAACACCACCGTGCCAACTAAAGCATCGCAGACTTTTTCAACTGCAGACGACAATCAATCGGCGGTGACGATTCATGTGTTGCAAGGCGAGCGCGAAATGGCGTCGGGCAATAAATCGCTGGGCCAGTTCAACCTCGAAGGTATTCCACCGTCCGCACGCGGCATGCCGCAGATTGAAGTGACGTTTGATATCGATGCAAACGGCATCATGCATGTGTCGGCAAAAGACAAGGCCACCGGCAAGGAAAACAAAATCACCATCAAGGCGAATTCCGGCTTGAGCGAGGAAGAAATTCAGCGCATGGTGAAAGATGCCGAAGCGAATGCGGAAGAAGACAAAAAAGTATTGGAACTGGTTTCGGCCCGCAACACCGCTGATGCGCTGGTACATTCGACCAAAAAATCGCTGACTGAGTATGGCGATAAATTGGAAGCGGCTGAAAAAACGGCGATTGAAGACGGCATCAAAGAGCTGGAAGAAGTGTTGAAAGACGCATCTGCGAGCAAAGATACGATTGAAGCCAAAACCAAATCGCTTGAAACTTCCGCACAAAAACTTGGCGAGAAAATGTATGCCGAAATGCAAGCAAAAGCGCAGGCTGAAGGCGGTGGCGCAGGTCCGGGTGCTGGCCCAGCAGGCGGCATGGGCGGCGGTGCAGGTGCTGAGCCGGCGAAAGAAAAAGATATGGGCAACGTGATGGATGCGGAATTTACTGAAGTCAAAGACAAGAAGTGAGACGTAAAATAACCGCTCCTTGCGAAGAAATTCCGGGGAGCGGTTTTGTATTTGTGGCCTTTCAAAAATAAAAATATTCTGACCTAACCTAACAACACCCATGTCAAAAAAACGCGACTACTACGAAATTCTTGGGCTCTCACGTGATGCTTCGGACGAAGACATCAAAAAGTCATATCGCAAACTCGCGATGAAACATCACCCCGACCGTAACCCGGATGACAAATCAGCGGAGGGCAAATTCAAGGAAGCGAAGGAAGCTTACGAGATGCTTTCTGAGCCCGACAAACGTCGCGCCTACGATGCCTACGGCCACGCGGGCGTGAGCCAGAATGCAGGTGGTGGTGAGCAGGGCTTCGGTGGGTTCTCGGAAGCGTTCGGCGATATTTTTGGCGACATCTTTGGTGGTGGTCGAGGACGCGGCGGTGGCGGCTCGCAGGTTTATCGCGGTGCGGATTTACGCTACAACCTTGAGATTACCCTCGAGCAAGCGGCGCGCGGAACCGAGACAAAAATCCGCATTCCCACGCTGGAAGAATGCGATACCTGCGATGGCACCGGTGCCAAAAAAGGCACCACGGCCAAGACCTGCCACACCTGCGGCGGCGTCGGCCAAGTGCGCATGCAACAAGGCTTCTTTTCGGTGCAACAAACCTGCCCGACCTGTAAAGGCACCGGCAAATATATTCCCGATCCGTGCACTGTTTGCAGCGGTACCGGCCGCATCAAAAAACACAAAACGCTCTCGGTCAAAATTCCCCCCGGTGTGGATGACGGTGATCGCATCCGACTCGCCAGCGAGGGCGAAGCAGGCGTCAACGGTGGCCCGGCCGGAGATTTGTATGTGGTCGTGCAGCTTAAAGAACACGGTGTGTTTCAGCGCAACGGTGCTGATTTGCATTGCGAAATGCCGATCAGTTTTAGCATTGCGGCGCTCGGCGGTGAAATCAGTATCCCCACGCTTGACGGAGAAGCCAAAATCAAAATCCCCGCCGAAACGCAAAGCGGACAGACCTTCCGCCTGCGTGGCAAAGGCATCAAGCCGGTGCGTCAGACCTCGGCAGGCGATTTAATGTGTCATGTGGTGGTGGAAACGCCTGTGCGACTGACGGATCGCCAGAAAGACCTGCTGCGCGAGCTGGAAGAAATCAATAAAAAAGACGGTGACAAACACAACCCGCGCGCCAAAGGCTTCATGGACAAAGTGAAGGAGTTTTTTGCGGGCTAGCTTTTTTAACCAGCGATAGAATTAGAGAACCCCAGCATTGGTGCGCGTTTACAAGCGAAATTGGCTGTAAACGCGCACCAGCGCTGGGGTTTGGTTTTTTTCTAAACGCTATTTTTCTCTCAGAACTTGCCTTCAATAATTAACATAAGTATCTGAAAATATTGTAGAACTTGCCGGGCATTGGGCGCACAATTAGTGCTGCTTATAAGTTGAACTTGTTACTGACGTATAAGCTTTTGCAGTAGCTGAGATGCTAATCTTGCGCTGCGTTTAACCCATTGGGAGCTGAAATATGCACACAAGTTTTGCCAACCGCACAACGTCATCCACGGCCTTGGGCTTGGGCTTCGGCCTGTTAATGCTGATTCAACGTGCCAAGTGTCGATGCCTATTTTTCTCTGCGCTCATGCTTGCCTCAATCGTTGCAATCACGCCGGTATTCGCGCAAACCGATATTGTGATCGGCAATTCCAGCCCGCTTGGTGGCCCGATTGGGCCGTCGAATAAAGAGGCCATCGCAGGTGCGCAAGCGTATTTCGATCAAGTCAACAAACGTGGTGGCGTGAATGGGCGAAAAATATCGTTCATGGTGATGGACGATAAACAGGATACGAAAATATCGCTTGAAAACACCCGCCAGCTAATTGAAAAAAGTAACGCGTTGGCGCTGTTCATGTATCGAACGAGTCCGGTACTGGAAGCCGTTATCCCGGTCGCACAGGCGGCGGGTGTGCCAGTGCTGTTTCCACAAGTCGGTCCCGCGTTTGCGTACGACGAAAAATTGAAACACGTGTTTACGATCCGCGCGCCTTATCAGGCCGAAGCACGAATCGCCATCGAGCAGGCGACAAGATTAGGGCTGACGCGGATTGCCATTTTGCAGGCGGATGATGCATTCGGCAAAGACGCCATTAAAGGCGCAGAAGCAGCAATGGCAGCAGCGAAAATTTCACCAGTGGCGGTGGAAAAGTTTGACAACAAAACCAGTGACGTCAGCGCAGCCCTTGATGTATTCGCGAAAGCAAAGCCGCAAGCGGTGCTGCTGATCGCCAGCGCGAAAGGCGCGTCAAACATGATTAAAGGCTCACGTCTGAAAGGTTTAGCCACGCAATTCATCACGCTGTCAAATACCAGCTCGCGCGCATTTGTCGACGATCTCGGCGAAGCCGGCCGCGGTGTGGGCATCATGCAAATCGTGCCCAACCCCCTGCGTGGCACCTCACTCGCGGCAGAATTCATGAAAATGTTGGAAGCCAATCCCGATATCAAGCCGTCGCATGCAGCGCTACAGGGGTTCCTCTCGGCAAAAGTGCTCGTCGAAGCCATGCAGAAATCGGGCAAAAATCTCACTCGCGAAAAGCTGGTCAGCACACTTGAAACGATGAGCTTTGATTACGGCGGCTTCCGTGTCAGATTTAGTCCAACCGATCACCACGGCTCGAATTTCGTCGAGCTGTCCATCATCGGAAAAAACGGTAAGTTGATGCTCTGACATTAGAGGATCGCTGTACAAAGTACAGGTTCTGCGGGCGTCTTGAGCGATTATTGCTTCAAAACGGGCGCGGATATTAGGCCTGCTTTTTCTTTACTGCTTAACAGCTGAGCGCCAGTGAAGGCAGCGGGATTGGCCGCTCGGAATGCCATAACGACCACAGTCGCGTTGGTACCACCGGTTGCTACAACGGTCGTATTAAGGTATTCCTAAGTAGGCATGGCGCAGCTAAAATTGAATGTCTACTGTAATTCACGATTGCACAACTTCGCTAATTTCCATGAGCCCAATAATTAAATACGATGTCAATGTCGCCCGCATCACAAGACGGTTTGTAGCCACGCTTTTGTCTATTGGCACCGTCTGCGCGGCAAGCGCGCAGGGCGTGACCAGCGACACCATTTTGATCGGCCAATCGGCTGCGCTTTCGGGCCCCGCAGAACTGCTCGGCAAAGAAATGAAATTGGGTGCCGAGGCATATTTCAAGGTCGTTAACGATTCGGGCGGCATTAACGGCCGCAAGATTAAATTGGTATCCCTCGACGATGGCTACGAGCCGGATCGCGCTAAAGCGAATACCCAAAAACTGATTAACGATGAAAAAGTGCTGGCGCTGTTTGGTTATGTGGGCACACCAACATCAAACGCCGCCCTGCCCCTGTTCAGCGAGGCAAAGGTGCCGTTCATCGGCGCTTTCACTGGCGCACAAAGTTTGCGTGAGCCGTTCAATCGCTACATCTTCAACATTCGTGCAAGTTATTTTGATGAAACCGAGCGGATCGTCGAAAACCTTACCGCACAGGGAATCAAGAATATCGCTGTGTTTTACCAAAATGACGCATACGGCAAAGCGGGACTGGCGGGCATGGAGCGCGCGATGAAAAAACGCAATTTACCCATTACCGCATTGGCCACGGTAGAACGAAATACGGTAAACGTAGCCGAGGCAGTAAAGACAATGGTCAAAGCGGATGCAACTGCAATCGTGATGGTGAGCGCGTATAAAAGCTGTGCGGCATTTATTCGAGAGATGCAGAAAGCCGGAAAATTTCCGCTATTTTGGAACGTCAGCTTCGTCGGCTCTAAGGCGCTGGCGGACGAACTGGGCGACGCGTCGCGCGGCACACAGATTTCGCAGGTGGTGCCGTTCCCATGGTCAACAGAATATAAAGTAGTGAGCGACTATCAAAAAGTGATCGGTGGTGAGGCAAATTACTCGTTCACATCTCTTGAGGGTTATATCGCCGCAAAGGTATTAGTCGCCGGACTCAAAAAGGCCGGGAAAAATTTGAACCGCGAATCGCTCGTCGATGCGCTGGCGAGCATGGAAGCAATCGACGTGGGGGGATACAAAGTGGACTTCACAGCCGATAACCACAACGGCTCCAGCTTTGTTGATCTGACCATTATTTCCAAGAACAAGCAGTTCAAACGGTAGTGTTGGCGGTGTCGCTTTCGCTGCTTTACGAATATTTAAAACCCTAGCACTGGTGAGGCTTTTCAGCATTTTATTGCTGGAAAACTGCGCCATTGCTAGGGTTTTTCTATTGGGAACTTCTCGAAACCTAAAAAATTTGTCGTCCCCGCGAAGGCGGGGATCCAAGTTCGTTGATACATCAACAACTTAACCAGACTTAGATTCCGGCCTTCGCAGGAACGACGAAGTTCTTAGAGGTTCCCTATTTCTTTGAATGAGATCGCCCTATTTGCGCCGCCATTCCGTCATGCCGCCCGGCTTATCTTCCAGCACAATTCCCGCAGCATCAAGTTGCTTTCGAATCTCATCCGCGCGGGCGAAATTCTTTTCTTTTTTGGCGGTATTGCGTTCGATGATTAACACATCAACATTCAAGCTCTGCGCGCCCTGAACAAACTGCGCTGCATCATGCTGCAGCAACCCAATCGTTGCCCCCAACGCCTTCAGCAGCCCTGCGCTCGCGCTTGATTGCGAACGATTCACTTCACCACGCAAATCATGCAACACCGCAAATGCCATCGGCGTATTGAAATCATCTTCCATCGCGTCGCGGAAGCGCTTGGCATATTGATTGGTCCAATCAATATCAACCGCGTCCGCATTCACGTCTTTCAACGCAATATAAAATCCAAGCAAGGACTGGCGTGCGTCTTCGAGCGTTTCCCAGGTGTAATTCACTTCGCTGCGGTAGTGTCCGCGCACTAAAAAGAAGCGCACCGTTTCGCCGCCCTGCACCGGGTCTAGTTTGTCCAATACATCGCGCAAGGTGAAAAAATTGCCCAATGATTTCGACATTTTTTCATGGTCAAAATTAAGAAACGCTACGTGCATCCAAATATTGGCGAACGGCTTTTCATTCGCGGCTTCGCTCTGCGCAATCTCATTTTCGTGGTGCGGAAATTGTAAATCCCAGCCGCCACCGTGGATGTCAATCGTGTCGCCCAGCACCGCCTTGCACATGGCAGAACATTCGATATGCCAGCCGGGACGGCCACCGCCAAAGATGGAGGGCCACTGGGGTTCGTTTAACTTCGCGGCTTTCCACAGCACAAAATCAAGCGGGTCGCGCTTGTTGGTATCAACAGCAACACGTTCACCGGCCTGCAAATCATCCAGATTTTTTTTCGATAATTTTCCGTAATTCGGAAAGCTGCGCACCGCGTAATAAACATCGCCATTTGGCGCATGGTAGGCCGCACCCTTCTCTACCAAAATTTGGATCATCGCGAGCATGTGATCGATGTGCGCGGTCGCGCGTGGGCTGGCGCTGGGGCGCAGCAAATTGAGGCGGTCGGCATCTTCAAACATGGCCGCCGTCATGCGCTCGGTCAATGCTGAAATGGGCTCGCCATTTTGCGCAGCGCGCTCGATAATTTTGTCGTCAATATCGGTGATATTGCGCACCGAATTCACGAAATATCCCATCGCGGTCAACCAGCGGCCAACGGTATCAAAAGTCGTAAATGTGCGCGCGTTGCCGATATGAAAAAAGTCATAGACCGTAGGCCCGCAAGAATAAAGGCTAACTTTGCCCGGCTCAATTGGGGTGAATATTTCTTTCTTGCGAGTAAGTGTGTTGTAAATGGTCTGCATTTTTTATGAGAGTAGCGCTGTGTTAATCGTTGTCCACGACCAACGAATTTGGGTGGCATAAGAAAATAGCGTGATGCCCGGAAAGCTGAACGGAAAATTCAGGTGCGCCCGATTTGTAAACCAAAACCGGTCGCACGGTGCACGGTCACCAACATCGCCTTGACGGCTGGAGCAACTTTTTTGCGTATTTTGCCAAGTGCCCAAGCTCGCGGGCAGTATTGCCTGGATCGCGAAGCGAAAGGCCAATACGGAGGGCAGAAATCGACGGTATTAAATCTGCAAGATTCATGAAGATGCGGTGCATTCTTGGTAGAATACGACACTTATATTTTTTGTTTCTTTACCAGTAAATTCAATGGATTATAACACGATGCTCATGCGACTCTTTGCTCGAAGCGCGGTTTTGGCGGGGCCTATAATGGCGTTTTCGCTGGCGCTTTCCACGACCGTGATGGCAGGTTCCGCCGAAGATCTGAAAGACGCAGCCAAGCTGTATCAGCAAAACAAATTCGATGCCGCGATGACCAAAGTAAACGGCGTACTGGCACAAACACCGAAAGACGCACAGGGCCGTTTTTTGAAGGGCTTGATTTTTACGGAGCAAAAGAAAATCACCGATGCGATTCAGATGTTCACGAGCCTCACTGAAGATTACCCGGAGTTGCCCGAGCCTTACAACAATCTTGCGGTGCTTTACGCCGGTCAGGGCAACTACGACAAAGCAAAAGCAGCGCTAGAGCTCGCCATTCATACGCATCCAACCTACGGCACGGCCTACGAAAATCTGGGCGATATTTATGCGCAGCTGGCACGACGCTCGTACGACAAAGCGCTACAACTCGATAAATCCAATGCGACCGCGCAGTCAAAGCTCGCCATGGTGAAGGATTTGTTCCAACCGCCCCGCCCGACGTTAGCGTCCACCTCAGCTTCGTCGTCAGCGGCGATAGCGTCTGCAAAAGCAGATCCCGTCAAGGTAGCTACCGCAGCGCCGTCAGCGCCAGCGAAGACACCGGCTACCTTACCCACTAACGCACCCACCAGCGCACCCGCCACTACAACGTCGACCGCGGTTGCTAACGCGAGCGAGAGCGCCGAAACGCAAATTTCAGCGGCGATCAGAGGGTGGGCAGACGCGTGGTCAAACAAGGATGCGCTGGGTTATTTGTCCTACTATTCAACCGACTTTGAAACCCCCGATAAACTCACGCGTGCTGACTGGGAGGCACAACGCAAAACGCGTATTGAGTCACCGACCTCAATCAGCGTTAATGTAAAAATTTTAAAAGTCTCAATCATCGGAAATGAAGCCACGGCCGTGTTCCAGCAAAAATACAAATCCGACCGCTTTTCCAGCGACAATACCAAGACGCTAAAACTCGTTAAAGCCGGTGATCGTTGGATGATTCGTTCGGAGCGCGGTGGCTAGTAGCCGTGCTATCGCTGCCAAAGTGAACGAAGTTTTTAGACAATTGCAGACTTACTGAGCACCATTTGAGTTCATTTCCTAACAACAGATTACTGAAACTCGCATCAGCCAGATTGACCGCTTCGATGCGAACGGCATTGGTACTTGGCGCGGTACTGCTCTCCACGACTACCGCCAATGCGCAAACGCCGATCACATCAATCGCATTCAGCAACGACGTCGAAGCAGCGCTGGTACGCGCGCTCGAGACGCTGCGCGAAGGTGGCATTCAAGCGGCGCTGAAAGAAATGGATCTGGTTCTCGCCAAGAATCCGAATTTTCAGTTAGGCCATTTGATCAAAGGTGATCTACTGATGGCGAAATCGGGTGCGCCGCTCGCTTTCACAGGTACACGCGCGCAGCCCGAGCTGGTGGCTAGCCTGCAGCAAGAAGCACGCGCACGACTCACCCGATATTTTGACGGGCCACCAATCGGACATCTACCCACCGCGCTGATCCAGTTGTCGCCGCAGCAGCGTTATGTGTTGCTGATGGACAGCGAAAAATCGCGTCTTTATGTTTTCAAGAATATCGACGGAGCACCGCAGCTGGTGACCGATTTCTATATTTCAGGCGGAAAAAATGGCGCCGAAAAAGAACGTGAAGGCGATCAAAAGACCCCGATTGGCGTCTACACCATCACGTCCACAATGGCGAAAGAAAAGCTGAGTGACTTTTACGGCTCTGGCGCGTTCCCGCTAAATTTCCCCAACGAGTGGGATAAGCGCCTCGGCAAAACCGGTTCCGGCATCTGGATTCATGGCACACCTTCCAGCACTTACAGCCGCCCTCCTCGTGCAAGCGACGGCTGCGTGGTGCTGACGAATGAAGACTTCGCCGCAATAGCAAAATATGTTGATCCGAGCGTTACCCCTATCGTGATTGCGAACCGGCTGGAATGGAAATCGCCTGAACAATGGTTCGATTCAAAAAGCGTTTTTGCCGACGCGCTGAGCAGGTGGCAAAGCGATTGGGAGAGTAGAGATGTTGAGAACTACCTCGCGCACTATTCGCCGCAGTTTGAGGCGGATGGTAAGGGGCTACAGGACTGGGCATTGCGCAAACGGCGCATCAGCAGCGGTAAAAATTTTGTGAAAATCGATATCAGTAATCTATCAGTGATGGAATATCCGCTGCCCTCGACGGCAGCCCCGTTGATGATGGTCACGTTCGATCAAAACTATCAGAGCAATAACGTAAAATCCCAAATGAAAAAACGGCAATATTGGCAACTGGAAAATGGCCAGTGGAAAATTATTTACGAGGCGGCCGCAAGCTAATCGCACCGCCCAATTCGTTGTGTTACTTTTTTATTTTTTGAATTATTGAGGAGAAATTACATGGCCCTACAGTCTTATAAGTTTAGCTCAGCGACCCTTGCAGCATCTGCATGCGTTGCTGCAATGTTTTTTGGTAGCGCCTGTGCGCAGGCTACAAAAACCGAGCCGAAAGCAGCTGCAAAAACAGCCGCAGCGAAGCCATCCACATGCAGCAAAATTAACGACAAAGGAAATAACCCAATGAAAGTAAAACTCACCACCTCGATGGGTGCGATCACGCTTGAACTCAACAAAGAAAAAGCACCAATCTCAACAGAGAATTTCGTAAAGTACGTTGAAAGCGGCCATTACAACGGCACCATTTTCCATCGCGTTATCGGCAACTTCATGGTTCAGGGCGGCGGCTTTGATAAAGACTTGAAAGAGAAAAAAGGCAGCATGGCGGCGATCAAGAACGAAGCACCCAATGGCTTGAAGAATGACAATTACACCGTCGCCATGGCACGCACCAACGTGGTCGATTCGGCAACCGCACAGTTTTTTATTAACGTAAAAGATAACGACTTTTTGAACCACAATCCTGCCGGTGGCCAAGGTGGATACGGTTATGCTGTATTCGGCAAAGTGGTTGAAGGTATGGATGTGGTCGACAAGATCAAAGGTGTAAAGACCGGCGGCAAAGGCATGTTCCCAACGGATGTTCCACAGGAAACAGTGACCATCGAAAAAGCTGAGTGCCTGTAATCGCTAAATGATTGCAAAACGTCTTTCGATGTTTGACGTAACAAAGAGCGGCCTGAGTGCCGCTCTTTTGTTTTGCTCATCTGTAACGCAATGAGCAACACCTTATTCATTTCTGATTTGCACCTGGCCGACGAACGCCCAGAGATCAATTCGCTTTTTTTTCGGTTCATGGATGAGACCGCCCGAGCTGCCGAAGCCCTTTACATCCTCGGCGATTTATTTGAATATTGGGTGGGCGACGATCAGATAGATCATGATCCCCTCGCACGTGCAGTCGTTGATTCATTGCGGCGCGTTAGTGACGGCGGTACAAGCATCTTTTTCATGCATGGCAATCGCGACTTTCTCATCGGCGAGCGCTTCGCGCGCGAAGCAGGTTTGACGATCCTGCTCGACCCGACACTGATACAACTTTATGATCAGCGAGTGTTGCTGATGCACGGCGACACGCTATGCACTGATGACATTGCCTATCAAAAATTTCGCGCCCAAACCCGCACCAACGAATGGAAAAACGCGACCTTGGCGCAACCCTACAAAGCCCGACAACAACTCGCCCGATCCATTCGCGCGCAAAGCGATTCGGAAAAAAATCAAAAGCCTGAGGAGATCATGGATGTAACTGAAGCGACTGTAGAGGAAGTTTTTCGCCAGCATCACTACCCGGTCATGATTCATGGACATACGCATCGGCCGGCAACGCATCGGCTGTTAGTGGATGGGCATTCGTGTGAGCGATGGGTGTTGGCGGATTGGCATGGGCGGGGGGAATGTCTTGCGATGAGTAACAGCGGCCTGCAACGCATCGAGCTACAAATCTGAGCGGTTTCAATGGAAACACAATGAAAAGTATCCAAAAAAATTACAAATTTAAACCCGCACTCAATTCTTGCAAAAATGAAAACTCTCGCTGAGCTTGATTCTGCAAAAGGCAATAACTTTGATGCCATTCGATTCGCGGCGGCAACGCTCGTCATCTACGCACACGCGTACGCCGTCAGCGGGCATGCCAATGACGAGCGGCTCGCTGGGCTGACAGGCTTTATCGGATCTGGCTCGCTGGCTGTTGAAATTTTCTTTTTTGTGAGCGGTTATCTCATCACCAGAAGCCTGATGCAGCGAGACAATCTGGTTGATTTTGCCGAGGCGCGCGTGCTGCGAATTTTTCCAGCGCTGATCGTTTGTTGTGCGGTCTCCGCATTTTTGTTGGGATCGTTTGTCACCACGCTTCCAGTAAGCGAGTATTTAGCCCATCGACAAACATGGGATTATTTCCTTCAGAACGCATCTCTCGTCGGCGTGCGCTGGGTGCTGCCCGGTGTTTTTGAGGCCAACCTTCTGAAGAGTGTTGTCAACGGATCGCTCTGGACGCTGCCAATCGAATTCAAAATGTATGCTGTGATGTTCGTGCTTGGCATCGGATCAATTGTCATTAAACACTATCGCGCAGCGCTGTTCACGCTGCTCATTGGTAGCTATTTAGTTTTCAGCTTCGCAACACAGAGCGCTCAATTGGCAAGCCATACCAGTGATGCGCCAGCACCGCTGATCGCATGTTTTCTAATTGGCGCACTGTTTTATCTGACCCGCAAATATGTTCCGGTATCAACAACACTTGCATTAGCTCTGTGGGGCGCACTATTGCTGACCCGTGGAACATTTTTTGCCGTTCCTCTTTATTACGTCGCGCTCTCGTATTCATTACTGGCCATTGCGTTTGACACTACCTTCAAAGTACATCGTTTTGCCAAATATGGCGACTTCTCATACGGCTTGTATCTGTATGGATTTCCGGTCAAGCAAGCGGTTATCCTCATCGCGGGGAGTATGAGTTCAAGCAAACTTTTTCTGATCGCTTTTCCGATCACACTGGCGCTCGCGTGGCTGTCGTGGAAACTTATTGAAGCGCCTGCTCTCAGAAAAAAAGGCACTATTTCTTCCTACATCGCGAACTAATCGAGCAAGCTGTGCAAACAGCGCTTCGGCGCATTTGCAATATCAAAATTCAGCGCGGCAATGAGCAACTGTCCACCAAGCAAAATCGGGATTGCCGCAAGCATCACTGTGCCTGCGGTCGCAGCTATACCGAGCGAGGCGCTGGCAACCCAATGCGCTATTCCCCACGCGCTACCAAACATCAGAAGCATCATTCCCAGCACGAGTTGAATCGTGCCGGCATTGAAGTCACGGAGCAGATAATTATAGAAAATTCGTTTAAAAAACCGATTCAGATATTTACCCGGGAAGTCGATTAACACTTGCCCTATTCGTAGATTCGACTTCTCGCCATCATAGTGCGCATCCATAGGAATATCCAAAACAGCCGCACGTAATGTTCCTAATCGGAACAACATGTCACTTTCAAAAAAATACCGATGCGCCAACTTATCCAGCGGAATTCGTGCAAGCACCTTGGCATGTATTGCGGTATAGCCATTTGTTGGATCCATCACATCCCAATATCCACTCGCCAGTTTGTTGACCAGTGAAAGCAACGCATTACCCAAAAGCCTGATTCTTGGCATGGATTGCAAAGAATCGAGCTCAAAGAAACGATTACCTTTTGTGTAATCAGCGCGACCTTCAACAATGGGACGTACAAATCGTGACAGGAGTGCAGGATCCATTTGTCCGTCTCCATCGATTTTCACCACGATGTCCATGCCGTCATTTAACGCGGCAAGATAACCTGAAACGACTGCGCCACCCACGCCCTTATTCGCCGAATGGGTAATGACCGTAATCCGCTGGTCTTGCTCGGTTTGGCTCACAAATTTTCCGCTGTCATCCGGGCAAGCATCATCTACGACATAGATGCGCTCAACTTCTGGCGGCATTTTGCGCAGTACATCAAGCACTCGATCACGCACCTTATAGCAAGGCACGACCACCGCGATACGAGCAAGACTGATCGTTGGTAAGGCGGCACTAAACGCAACTTCGCGCG
>JANMQR010000310.1:0-2931 GCA_031370625.1 Burkholderiales bacterium
GCTCCACCGCTTTTTTTGCCAGTAAGCCTGCCGCTAACTTCTCGCTGGGATTCGAAGTATTTGTGCATGACGTAATCGCCTCAATCAACACATCGCCTGAAACAATTTCCACGCCGCCTTTGGTCTCAAAACGTTTCGGCAAATCTTCCGCCAGTTTGGTAAATCCATTCTCGGTAGACGGCTTGGAAAAGAGCGAAGTGAATTGCGATTTCATGCTGCCCAATTCAATTCTGTCTTGCGGGCGTTTCGGGCCGGCGAGTGATGCATTCACTGTTGATAGGTCGAGTTCGAGCACGCTTGAGTAATCGAGGTCGCCTTTTTTCGATACGCCGTACATGTCCTGCGCTTTGAAATAGGCCTGGAACGCATCAACTTCTTCCGCCGTGCGGCCAGTCGATTTCATAAACTCAACGGTCGCATCATCGACCGGAAAAAAGCCCATGGTGGCACCGTATTCAGGCGCCATATTGGCAATTGTGGCGCGGTCGGGAACAGATAGGGACTCGGTGCCTTCACCAAAAAATTCCACAAACTTGCCGACAACTTTTGCCTTGCGTAGCATTTCAGTAACTACCAATACGAGGTCAGTCGCGGTGCGGCCTTCTTTCAATTTTCCGGTGAGATTTACGCCGACCACATCAGGCGTAAGGAAATAAACCGGCTGACCCAGCATGCCCGCTTCAGCCTCAATACCGCCCACGCCCCAACCAACCACGCCAATGCCGTTAATCATGGTGGTATGCGAATCGGTGCCGACCAAGGTATCGGGATAGTAAACGCCGTTTTTCGCATGCACGCCGCGCGCCAGATATTCCAGATTCACCTGATGCACGATGCCGATACCCGGTGGCACGACTTTGAATGTATCGAACGCCTGCATGCCCCATTTCATGAATTGATAGCGTTCTTCATTACGCTGAAATTCGAGCTTCATGTTGATATCGAGCGAATCCTTGCTGCCATAACTATCTACCTGCACCGAGTGATCGACCACCAAATCGACCGGCACCAGCGGCTCGATAATTTTCGGGTTCTTGCCCATCTTGTGCGCCACGCCACGCATCGCCGCCAAGTCTGCTAACAGCGGCACGCCGGTGAAATCCTGCAATACGATACGCGCGAGTACGAACGGAATTTCGTCAGTCCGAGCGGCCGTTGGCTGCCAGTTGGCAAGCTGCTTGATGTGATGCTCAGAAACTTTTTTGCCATCACAATTTCGCAACACGCTTTCGAGCACGATGCGGATCGAGACCGGCAAGCGTTTTACCGTGGGAAATGTTTTTGCCAGTTCAGGCAGCGAATAATATTGGCCGGTTTTTCCAGCGGCGGTGGTGAAGTTTTGCAAAGTGTTGTGCAGGTTATGGCTCATGATGGCTTCCTGAAAAGTGCGCGGTTAACTGAAATGGAATTCGTTTTAAGACGCGGGATTAATGATCTTAAGGCCTTTGAAGTAATCGCGAAAAAAACCTTTGTCGCGGGTGATGAGTGCATTGCATTGCAGCAGTGCGTGTGCACCGACGAGGAAGTCGGAAATGATGCGTTCATTGCGCTTGCCGCCGCGTTTGCGAAAACGTTGCTGCATGATGCCAGCGCGAATTGCGGATTGCTCCGTCAACGCGGAAAAGCGAATGCCGGAGCGCGACAGCGTTTCAAGCAGCGGCTCGATCGGCTCTGAATAAGAACAAATTTCGGCGAACGCTGCATCACAAATGACCACGTCATCAGAATCCACGGCCTCACTCAGCGCAATGCCCGACGCTTCACCAAACACAGGGTCGTCGTAAATGACATCAATAATGATCGAAGAATCGACTGCGATCACGCTTATTCCTCGATGGGGTCGCCCGGCGCACGCCCGCGAAGTTCGCGCATAACGTCGTCAGTGGTCATGCCGGGCGGAAGCTTGTACAGTCCGCGCAGCTTGGCGATGGCCGACGACATATCCTTGCGCAGAATGATGTGACCTCGCTCGACCTGCACAATCAGTTTGGTGCCCTTAGTGAGCCCCAGCGCATCGCGCGCCTCTTTCGGCAGGGTAATTTGACCACGCTCAGCAACAGTTGCTTCCATGATGGACACTCCTTGGAACTCAATTACTAAATATACCAAAAATTACATGGGAAATAAACCGTATTTTTAAAGTACGTATTTATATTTCATACCAGAAACAAAAAACGGCAACAAAAAGTGCCGTTCTTTTAGCTGCTTATGCCAGACATGCTACTTCTTGGCACTCATACCTTTGCTCATCTCCAAAATATTTATCGTGCCGCCCATCGTCGTTACGTCGCCTGGCTTCATGCCGGGCTTGCATGGGCCGACGTATTTGGAATCAGTCACAGTGACCGTTTCCTTCATGCCATAAAGTGGTGGGCTGTAGACGGCTTTGGCCTCGGTGCGATAACTCGAATCACCGTTAAACGTGGTGACCGTGTTCGAGGTGATGGTCGAGCCGCCCATCTTGCATTCGGCGGATGCGGTCATCTTGTTGCCGGATACTTGGCTGGTATTTTTACTGCACATCTGCTGAGAAATGCCTTGTCCCATTTTCATCATCTGTTCCATCACGGCATCGTTCAAGCACATGGTCGATTTCATCTGCTCACCCTTGGCGTCTTTTTTGGCTTCGACACCCGGCTGCGTCACGGTGCTTTCCCACATGCCCGCCTTCATTTTGGGCAGTGTTTGAGCCAGCGCCGCATGGGCGCTGCAAATAATGGTTACTGCGAAAACAGCAAGCTTTAGTTTCATTGTTGCTCCCATTTAAGATGACTAGATGACCATCATATCGACAAATTCATTCACCGGTGTGGCGGACAATTTTTTCGCATCCGAACACAGCGCCAGAATAGCCGCCGCTTGTTTTGGCGGAAATTGGCGCGCCAGATTGGTCTTGAATTTCGCCACCAATACCGGCATGCCTTCTTTGCG
>JANMQR010000315.1:0-4648 GCA_031370625.1 Burkholderiales bacterium
TCACATTCGCGCGTGTGCGTTTCTCGTCTGTGACGGCGTGATTCCTGAGAACGCAGGCCGCGGTTATGTGCTGCGCCGTATTGCACGAAGAGCGATGCGCCACGGCTACAAGCTCGGTCAAAAACAACCGTTTTTTTATAAGCTAGTCGATGATCTCGCTACCGTGATGGGCGACGCGTTTCCGGAAATTTCAGCCTCGAAAGATCGCGTGAAAGCGGTCTTGAAGCAAGAGGAAGAACGTTTTGGTGAGACGCTGGAAAACGGGATGACGATTCTCGATGCCGCCGTTGGCCCCAACGGTAAAAAGCTCGATGGCGAAACTGCCTTTAAGCTATACGACACCTTCGGATTCCCGGTTGATTTGACGGCGGATATCGGTCGCGAACGCGGCTTCGAAGTCGATATGGCGGGCTTTGAAGCGGCGATGGCCGTGCAGCAGCAACGTTCTCGCGGCGCGGGCAAGTTTGTCGCCAAAGGCACCGTGGTTTACGACGGTGCCAAAACTGATTTCAAAGGTTATGAAACGCTTAGTGAATCTGGAAAAGTGCTGGCGTTGTATCGCGATGGCTCAAGTGTTGAGCGTTTAGGTGCAAGTGAAGTGGGCATTGTGGTGCTCGATAAGACCCCGTTCTATGCCGAATCGGGCGGGCAGGTGGGGGACGCAGGTGAGATTACCAAAGGCGGTGTTTGCCTCACACTTTTCAATGTAGATGACACGCTTAAAATTCAAGCCGATGTGTTCGGTCATTACGGCACGTTGACGACGGGTGAGCTGACCATTGGCGATACAGTGGCGGCCAATGTGAACATGCCGCGACGCCATCGCGTCATGCGCCATCACTCGGTCACGCACATCATGCACAAAGCGCTGCGCGAAACGCTAGGCGCGCATGTGCAGCAAAAAGGCTCGTTGGTCGATGCGGATAAAACGCGTTTTGACTTCGCCCACAACGCGCCAATGACGAATGCTGAAATCGCAAAAGTGGAAGCGATTGTCAACGCGGAAATTTTGAAGAATGAGCCCACCAGCGCCAAAGTGATGGCGCTTGATGCGGCGCAAAAAACGGGTGCCATGATGTTGTTCGGCGAGAAGTATGGTGATGAAGTTCGCGTGCTCGAAATCGGCTCGTCAAAAGAGCTATGCGGCGGCACTCACGTGGCGCGAACCGGTGATATTGGCTTGTTTAAAATTACGTCTGAAGGCGGTGTAGCAGCAGGTGTGCGTCGCGTTGAAGCGGTCGCGGGCTCGGCCGCATTTGAATACGTGCAAGGTACGGAAAAGCAGCTGCAAAGCGCTGCTGCATTGCTTAAAGCGCAGCCGCAGGAAGTTGAAGCTAAAGTGAGCGCGCTACTTGAAAATATTAAAGCGCTCGAAAAACAATTGGGCACCTTGAAATCGAAAGTTGCGGCCTCGCAAGGCGATGATTTATTAAGTCAGGCGGTGGATGTCAACGGTGTAAAAGTGCTCGCCGCTAAGCTCGAAGGCGTCGATGCCAAAGGCCTGCGCGACACGATGGATCAAGTCAAAAATAAATTGAAATCCGGCGTGATTGTGCTGGCCGTTGTCGAAGGCGACAAAGTACAAATCGCTGCTGGCGTTACGCCTGATTTGATCGCGAAATTTAAAGCGGGCGAATTAGTCAATTACGTCGCGCAGCAAGTCGGCGGCAAGGGCGGCGGCAAGCCGGATATGGCGATGGCGGGCGGCACGGATGCTTCGCAATTAGCACCTGCGCTGGCTTCAGTGCGGGCTTGGGTAGAGAGCAAATAGGATGTTTGGCGACGGTGCCGCTGGAAATTGAACTTGCCAAATTTAAAAAGAGTTGAAATGAAAAAAGTGATGCGTTGTTTGTTAGTGATCTTCAATATTGCGCTTGCCACGCTGGTTACGTTAGGCGCTGCTTCCGCGCATGCGCAAGCTGAGGCTGCAAAAGCTGGCGGCACACGCTATGGCGTGCTTTCGCTTATCGGTGACCGGTTTTACACGGTGACCAAGCAATCGCCTATGGCAAATCAGCCGCAGTCGTTTCAACGAATTGATTTGGTGATGCCCACGCCAGCATTCGATGAGTTTGTGCTTAAGACCATTGATGGTTTGGTCAAACGCGCTGAGCCGGATGCGAGCGTGAGTCTGATGGCGGTGACCGAGCCAAAGCTTTATATGTCACAGACCAATTTGATTGATTCTGGCGCGGCGCTTACCGGATTGCTGCCGGGCATTCGCGAAATCACCACAAATGCAGCAATCGATAAACTAATTCTCGTTACCAAATTTCCCGATCAAGCCCACGCAAAAATGGGTAAGGGCAGTGTGGCCGCAGGAAGTTTTTTTGGATTGGGCTTTTATTCTGATGATCCTGCAAGTGCAGCGCCCAGCGCAGTAGCTGCGAAGGGCGCAAACAAGGCGGCGAGTAAAGCCACAGCCGCACCTGCGTTCGTCGCGCCCTATGTTTATATTCAAGTGTTATTGATTGATGTGAAATCCTGGAGCGTGCAAAAACAAACCACTACCGCGGCCGCGACCACACGTGTAGTAGCGCGAGCAAAAGACGCTGCCGCAAATGTTTCTGCCTATGATTCGATGAGTGGGCAGGACAAGGTGGAGACGATTTCGAAGATGTTGGATTACGAATTGTCGACGATGCTGCCGAAATTGTTGGCGAAGTAAACGCATCGCGCAAAAGCTGAAACACATGACTGCATTCAAGTTCTGTCCCCGTTGCGCGACTTCACTGGCTGATCGCGAATTCGCTGAAGATGGCGGCCCTACATTGCGTCTTGCTTGCCCCGCCCATGCATGCGGCTTCATTCATTACGACAATCCAACGCCTGCCGTTGGCGTGCTGCTTGAGCAAGATGGCGAAATAATTCTGGCGCGCGGTGCAGGCTGGCCGGAAGGATTTTTTGCGTTGATCACGGGATTTTTAGAGCGAAATGAAGATCCGATAAAAGGCGTGATTCGCGAAGTCAAAGAAGAAACCAATCTTGATGTGGTTGAAACCAACATCATCGGCAACTACATTTTTGAGCGTAAAAATGAAGTAATGCTGTGCTATCACGCGATGGTCACCGGCGACATCAAGCTGTCACCCGAACTGGCCGAAACCAAACGCTATCAACCCCACGAGCTACGCCCCTGGCCGCGTGCGACTGGATTTGCCGTGGCGGATTGGATGAAGTCGCGTGGTTTGGAAGTGACGTTTATTGATCGGCCTTTGATTAATGTGGACAAGAAATCGTGATGCACGTCATGCGATTTATGTTGCTGAGTTTATTGTTGTCATGCGGAATTGTGTTTGCGCAAGATGCCGAAAAGGCATCGCTGCTGTCGGCAGCGCTTACGCCGGAACGCGCTGCGTTAAAGGTAGAGCTTGAGACGATTTATGAAACGGACCAGAAGCATCGCCTATCGCTTAACAAAGCGTCAGATGAGAAAGAACGTGCGAAGTTATGGGCTGAGCAGAACGCGATTGATAAGGCTAATCAAGCACGCATTGAGGAGATTGTGAAAACCCATGGGTGGCCGGGGAAAAAAGAATTTGGCCCGAAAGCCGCGCTAGCCGCATTCTTGGTGGTTCAACATTCGACGCCCGAAATGATGAAGCGCTATTTGCCTATTCTGCAAAACGCGATGGAAAATGGCGAGGCCGATAGATCAAGCTTTGCATTGCTTGATGATCGGGTTCGTATGATTGAAGGTAGGCCGCAGCGGTATGGTTCGCAGGCTAGACGTGACCCGAACACTGGAAAGATGACTTTTTGGCAAATTGAAGACGAAGAGAATGTTGATAAGCGCCGCGCCGAAATGGGGCTTGGCCCGCTCGCAGAAAATGCGAAGCGATTCAAAGGGCTTGAATATGTTCCTTTCGCCGAGCGTGTCGGCAAAGCGCAACCGCTTAAAAGCAATGACGTGAAATGAAAAATAAAAGCCCCGAATCCATCGCCGCCCAAGCCCTCGGCTGGGTGGATGAAAAAACCAAAGGTGTAGTCGAACCAATTTACACGTCCACCACATTCATCCGCGATCCCGACAATCAATATCGCTCCGGTCGCGTGTATGCGCGCGATCAGAATCCGACGTTTGACCAAGCCGAGGCGGTGTTGACGGCGCTTGAAGGCGGACATGCGTCGCTGTTATTCGCATCCGGTATGGCCGCAGCCACAGCCGTGTTTCAGGCATTATCGCCCGGAGATCATGTGCTAGCGCCACGAGTGATGTATTGGTCGCTGCGCAATTGGCTGAAGAATTTTGCGACGCACTGGGGCTTGCAGATTGATTTTATCGACATGGATTCGCCTGATGCGGTGCGCGCCGCGATCAAGCCGGGACAAACAAAATTAGTATGGATTGAAACGCCTGCGAATCCGTTGTGGACGATTACCGATATTGCGTTGACCTGTGAAATCGCGCACGCAAACGGCGCAATGGTAGCAGTGGATTCGACGGTCGCCACGCCGGTGCTTTCGCAGCCGCTGAAGCTGGGTGCGGATATCGTGATGCATGCCGCAACCAAATATTTGAATGGTCATTCCGACGTGATTGCAGGCACCTTGACGACACGTGAGGACAATCCGACATGGCAACGGATACGCAGCATCCGCGCGCAGCTTGGCGGCGTGCTGGGGCCGTTTGAAGCATGGCTGCTCA
>JANMQR010000348.1:0-14373 GCA_031370625.1 Burkholderiales bacterium
GATCTGCGCGTGTTCGGAAAGGGCCTGAGTAACCGCGCTTTCAATTGACGCGGTGTCGGTAACATCCAAACGCACAATGCTCACATTCGGCAGCCCCGACAAACTATTAGCTTTGCTCGGGTCGCGCATCGTCGCCACAACTTGCCAACCATTTGACGCGAACAACTTCGCCGTGGAGTGGCCGATACCGCTGGAGCAACCCGTGATCAGCACTGTTTTTTTCTTCAATTCCATATTCATATTCCTTGCCGCGATATCACCACGGCCATCAAGGATTCGCGTCGGCCGGCGAATCGGATGCGCTGCTGGCACCATTTGAGATCAGGGTGCCTTTGAAGCCAACTTTGCCTAAGTCGGGTTCGGCTTCCAAGTCTGGGTCGGCCTTCGGAAGAGCGGACATCAAGCGATCAAACTCAAGTTTCACCACGGAATAGCACTCACATACTGCGCTCTCCAATCCGACCCGGTCAAGCACTTTAATATGACCGCGACTGTACTTAATCAATCCCATGCGTTGGAGATTCCCGGCCGCTTCAGTAACGCCTTCACGCCGAACGCCCAACATATTTGCGATCAAGTCCTGCGTCATATTCAGTGAGTCCGACGGCAGCCGATCCAGGCTCAACAACAGCCAGCGACACAGCTGCTGCTCAACCGTATGATGCCGATTGCAGACCGCTGTTTGCGACATTTGCGTAATAAGTGTTTGCGTGTAGCGAAGGAGTAAGCGAAGGACTGGCCCAGCGCGATTAAACTCTCGCTTCAACAATTGCGCTTTTAGGCGATAGCCGAAACCGGCACTCTGCACAACCGCGCGGCTGGGTGTGGTTTCGCCGCCCATAAAAATTGAAATACCCAAAATGCCTTCGTTGCCAACAATCGCGATCTCTGCGGATGCGCCGTTTTCGAGCACATATAAAAGCGAGACAATGGAGGTGGTCGGAAAATAAACGTGATTTAAACGGCCACCTGATTCGTACAGCACTTCGCCTATCGGCATTGGCACCAACTCAAGGTGCGGGAGCAGGCGATTGAATTCTTCCGCCGGCATGGCGGCGAGAAGGTGGTTTTGCTTGGGACTGTGGAGCGACGGCAAAGCAGGCTCCAAAAATAAAATGTGGGCACTTAAAGACGATAAAAACCGCTAACAAACGGCTGTGGTGTCAAGCGACGAGTCTGACTAAAGCCATACTAACACCATTCAATAAATTGTCCGTGCGGTACCGTACATAGCGACGGCCCCTGCCTTCAGTGTGGTGGGTGGTGGGTGGTGGGTGGTGGGTGGTGGGTGGTGGGTGGTGGGTGGTGCGTCATTCGATCAGTCGGTCTTCATACCTATATCGTCGCCCGTGTCGCCGCGGGTGCGGATCGCATCTGTCGAGTCGGGCATCATCGCGGCAATGCTCACCACCACCATCACAATACCCACCGCCAGAGGCAGAATTTGCTTCGCCCCGGCAACGCTGGAAAAAAACTGCAGGATGTCATGGCCCAGCGCATCCATTGCACTCACACCATGGAGCGTGAGCAATATTCCTGATATCAATAGTGCCAGCGAGATTATTTTCATGATGCTTCCCTGAATTCAGTTGATGCGCACAGCCAAAAATTCGCGTGGCGCGGCCAAGTAATTTTTGCGTTTTCGCGGCTAAATAAATCTTTGGATTTGGCAAAACTCTTACCGCCGAACGACTTTACCTACACCACAATCTTGCCTGCAACATATCTGCCGCTCTGTACGGTGTCGTACATACACCCGCTTTTTTCTGTACTAAGCTACGTATTCCTCGGGCACGGTTGTACGCCGCTGGCGAAAGTCACGCACTCAACATAGCCAACGGCAACCTGGGGAAGAAAACTTGCCTCCTCCACCTGCTTTGCGTGAACCTTGCGCGTGCAAACAACAAAATCGGCGACCTGAATGTTATTGAGCCAAACAGTAATAGCGAACGCGCTGCTGTCGTCGATGCCGCGATCAGATTATGTGAATTCGATGGTTCACCTTGAGTTGGTCAATCTCGAATTTGGTGACATTCTTTACGAAGTAGGCGATACGATCAAGTATGTGTATTTCCCCAACGATTCACTTGTCTCGTTATTGACGCTGGTGGATAGTCACCACGCGCTCGAAGTAGGCATGGTGGGGAGCGAGGGGTTGGTGGGCGTGGCGATCGCGCTCGGTGTGAAACAATCAACGGTGCGCGCCATGGTGCAAGGTGCCGGGAGCGCGATGCGCATGAAAACCGCGCATTTCCGTGCCCAGCTGAAACAATCCGCCAGCCTGCAAAAATCGGTGAATCTCTACACGCATGTACTGATGGCGCAAATCGCACAGACAGCCGCGTGCAATCGCTTTCATCAGGTGGAAAGCCGTTTGGCGCGTTGGCTGCTGATGACGCGAGACCGGGTGGGCATGAATCAGTTTCACCTCACGCAGGATTTTCTAAGCGACATGTTGGGCGTCCGCCGTGTCGGTGTGACCAAAGCAGCGCGCGCACTAAAGGATCGCAATCTGATTGATTACAGTCGGGGGAACATAGACATCCTCGACGGCAAAGGGTTGGAGGCGGCCGCCTGCTCCTGCTACAAACTCTCGAACCACACATTACCGACCCGACGATCATAGATTGTTCGGACATTGAAATAGCCAATGTTCAGTTCTGCGGCAACGATACCGTGTATTTTACAGATTTGCCCATTCGCGGTATAAAGCGAATGAGATTCTTCTCTTTTTAGCGGCGTACATGGCTGCGTCAGCATTTTTCAATAATTCGTTCGGAAAGCGCCCGTCTTCCGGATACACCGCCACGCCAACGCTCGCCGAGGTCGCTACTTCAAGCTCGCCTATGCGGCAAGGATCGGCAATTTTGCCCGCTATTTTTTCGGCCAGGCTAACGACTGTTTCCTTGTTTTTTGCTTCAGGCATGAGAAACAGAAACTCATCTCCGCTGCGCCGACACACCGTATCCCCGCGACGAACCAACTTTTGCAGACGCTGGGCCACGATTTTAAGCAGGCAATCGCCGATGTCGTGACCATGCGTGTCGTTAATATTCTTAAAGCCATCTAAATCGATAAACATGACGGCAATGCGGCACTGATGACGCTCCGCTTGCACCATCGCGTTAACCAAACGGTCTTGAAACAACTCGACATTCGGCAAACCGGTCAAGTTGTCATGAAAGGCATGATGCAGCAACTGCTGCTCACGAAGCTTGGCTTGCTCCAGCGCTGCGGTCACGTAGGCCAGTTTTTGTTCTAGCGCGAGCTGTCGATTCAACTCAGTCGGCAATTCTCCGCTAGCCGGAGCTGGCATCGGCCCTGATTCGTTTGCGCACTGCTGTGGCTTGAAGGGGATCGCCGCCGCGGTTTCGATTTTGAAACCGGCTTCACAAGCGGGTGAGTCGCTGGTGCTCGATTCAATCGACGCGGCGTACACAGACGACAGATCAACGGTGCTGTAAGCGCCATTGCGGTAGGCAGGTTCGCGCGGCTCGCGTTTCGCCAACTCACGCTCACCAGAGGACGCCGTGGTGTTGATCGGCGTGATGTCGTCAATACTCATAGTAGGAGATTTTGCGTTTCGCTTTTTAGCCGAACTGGAAGATCATCGGATTTCTCGTCGCGGCCCAGATCCACTTGCCAACCGAAAATTGGCGCATCCGTCAGCGCAACAGTAAAAACTACCGACGCAGCTGGAAGCGATTTCAACTATTTTCAGTAAACGAGACAACTGTCAACGCAAATAATATTGTGCCTACTCTGGCCAAATCGCTCTGTACGTTTGCGCACACATGAACCAAATCGTTACGTTATAGCGTAGCGTGCACAACTTATAAGAGTTACGCAAAGTTTGCGCGACTCAACTAGAGCGTTTAGCGCACTGCCGTGCGACTAACTTCACATCGGACTTGAATTCTGGCTTCTCCGTCAAGCGCTGGTTGAATTTTCAACTCACCCGCATCACAACAGGGTAGCCGATGTTCATGAAGATCGAAGGCAGGGCGCTGGTGCCAAATCGTATGCTGGCGGCACTACCGCGTGCAGAGTATCAACGCCTGATGCCACAATTTAAAAAAGTGCGGCTGCTCGCGGGGCAAGTGCTCGCAGAACCGGGCGAAAGAATTAAATACATTTATTTTCCTGACGATGTGCTGATTTCGCTAGTCACTGTTGTCGATAAAAAGCACGCTCTCGAAGTTGCCCTGATCGGCCGTGAAGGCTTTATTGGTGTTGCCGCCGCGCTTGGCGCAGGCGCGTTCACCATGCGCGCGACGGTGGAGCGACATGGCGGCGCGTTGCGCATTGGCGCGCGCGCGTTTCGCCAGGAACTACAACACGGCGGTGCCCTGCAGAGGGAGGTGTTGCGCTACACCCATTCACTGATGGCGCAGATTGCGCACACTGCGGCGTGTAACCGGTTTCACTTGATCGAGGCGCGTCTGGCGCATCGACTGCTGCTCACCCGCGACCGCGTGGGCTCGAACCACTTCACGTTGACGCACGAACTGCTGAGCCAAATGCTGGGCGTGCGCCGGGTTGGCATCACAACCGCCGCGCATGCCCTGCGTGCGCGTAACCTGATTGACTATAGCCGCGGCAATATCGCTATTACCAATGGCGCAGGTCTGGAAAAAGTAGCGTGCACCTGCTATATGTTTGTCAAAGATATTCACGGCAAAACGTAGCACACGCGTGCATTGGAGCAGCCGTCTACGTTGCGCGTAGGACGTGGCCTACAGCCACTTTCAGAATCCCCTGATGTTTGTCGAAATCATGTAGCGTTACTATCTACCTACTGAGCGCGCGGAGGTACAACAATTCCAGCGCCGGGCAAATTTTTAGTGTGAATTGTGATGAGAGGACGAACCATGATTTTGCGCGCCATTAGAAGTAATCTGCAGAACTTTAAACGCAATGCGATTCCCACATCAACTATGCGTAACGCGGTAGAAATTGCGCACCATAACGTTGATCGCGCGTCTTTGATAAAGAGTATCCAAATCGCTTACCGGGTGTCGGCCTGGGAAGCGGAAGCGCAGATTGACGCGGCAGAAAATAGAGCTAGAAAAATGCGTCAGGCTAGCTCGCCATCGACGCGCTTCTAGATTCAAAAATTTCGAGTGAGTGAATTATGGCCCGGTGAATACCGGGCTTTTTTTATGACGAGACTATTCAGATGGCGACTTTGAATTGATGTCGCGCGGAATAGTGACTGTGACGGTAGTGCCTTTGCCGGGTGAAGATTCCCACACCGCGTCGCCACCGAGCGCCTTGGCGCGCTGCCTGATTCCCGACAACCCATGTGAAAGTTTGGTCGGATTAAAGGCTGCTGGCAGTCCGCTGCCATCATCCTTGAGCCTGAGATAAATGTTGGCGTCGTCGATATGCAGATCTGCGGTCATTGTTTTTGCTTTTGCATGACGAAGCACGTTGGTGGTGCTCTCCTGCACGATCCGGAAGAGTGCAATCGCGGCGTCCGGTGAGATCAATCCAACGTCCTCAGCAAGATTTAGTGTGCATTCGAGCCCGCCCTTTTTACATGTGTCGGACACGTACCATTCCAGCGCAGCGGGCAGACCGAGGTTATCCAACAACGACGGCCGCAGATTCTCGATCACGCGACGCTTGACGCCGACGGCTTCGTCCAGCAATTTTGAATACTCTTTAAGCCGCTCTGTACCGCCGGGGATAACGTGGACGCGCTCCTGCAGCCAATTCAGATCCATTTTCGCTGAAGTCAGAATACCGCCCAGCTCATCGTGAAGATCGCGTGCCAACGTTGCCCGCTCGCGCTCTCCCGACACCTGAAGATGGGAGCTGAGCTCGTTGAGCTCCTCAGTGCGGTCAGCGACCACTGCCAAAAGTCGGCTGTTTTCGGTTTTCCGCCGCCGTACATCATTGGAAAAAACATATATTGCAGAACCGAGCAGCGTCAAATTGAGGAGCGCGATTGCGGCCATGGCAAATCGGGAAATCTTTAAATCGCGAAACATTTTGCCGCGAAATTCGGCTGCATCATTAGTCATGTCGAGCATAATTGCCGAAAACTCTTGCCGCGCGGCAGCCATCGCTTTTTCGCCGGTATTTTGCGCCACGATGGCGAGCGCTTCATCGCGCTTTCCCACTTTCACCAGATTTACCATAGCCTCCAACTCGACCATCTTCTCAAGCATCAGTGCGCTCAAACGATCCACCTGTTTCTGCCGGTCCGGACGACTCATGAAGCCCAGGATGACACGCTTTTGCAATGCCGGAAGTTCGCGCTTGGCGTCGGTGAGCGGTCCGAGATAAGCGTCGGCCCCGGTCAGCAGGTAGCCGCGCTGCGCGGTTTCTGCGTTCAGCAGCAAGGTGCGCATTTCGTCGAGAAGATCAGCCTGATCGCGCGCTTCGCGCAGCGTTTTCCAGCTATCCAAAATGCGGGTGTGATTGGTCTCAGACACCACCACGAAAACCACTGTGAACGCAAACGCAAGCGTCGCAACAACAAACAGCCACGGTGGCAATGCTTTGAGGCGATCAACCCAGCTCAGGGCCAATGCCGAAATCTCGTTTACCGGTTTCATCTCGCATCCCTTTAACAACGTCCGCAACGCCCGCAACGCCCGACTTTGTTTGGCTTGAGCGTGTATACGTGCACATCCACATACACAAACATATACATATATACATACAGCCACGGCCGCTGGCGCATCGCAGAACTTTCAAGAGTATCCATGTGGGGACGCAGACTATTTCTCCAATAAAACGCCCGCAACCCCCTTCTTTAAGTACAACCCATCGTGAAACTATAGAGCAGATCGCGACCCAAAAAAAACTCGGCGACGGGTTTACCGAAGCCGAGTTGGGTAATTCAGGCGCTTGGAGAAGGGAACTCGGCGCCTGTACTGCGGCATCCTTCAGGGGGGAGGAAGAATGCCAGATGACATTTTGCAATTCGCGCTATGCGTCTTCTGTACGATGCCGCACATAGCGACAGATTTTTTTGCGACTTTTGTTGCACCAGATTGACTACATCACTGAGATTTTAGATCGTCACGACTTGCTCTTGTTCGCGCTTTTTCACTTATCGCGCCTTTTCACTTATCGCGCGGTTGATTCGGCAGCACAGGATCTTCGTTATTCTTTGCTGCTGAAGACGGATCACGCTTGTTCGGAAAGCCAGGGGCAGGTAGTGAATCCGGGTCACGCTGCAATTTAGTCTGTTCGGCGGTCGCGGCCTTTCGGATGGCGTCCTTTTGCAGCGGCTGGCTGTGGTTGCCGTCCTGCTTGACGCCATCATCAGGGGCTGCAGGTGGCGCTGCAAGTTGTCTGGACTTGCTCGTTTGCGCGACATTCTTGTCATTCTTGCCCGGCAGTTTCTCAGTCGGCATCTTCATTTCTCACCTCCAAATATGCAACGTTTTTTCCGCGCACAGTAGCCGCGCAGTAATTCTGGTGCCGAGTTATTCGGCCGCACGTTGCACCAATTATCCGCCCAGTTATCGCGCCAGCGTGTAGGCAAATACATCCAAGCGCTGTGAGTTTCACGCTAATCATGCTAAATACCATCCATATGGATGGTATTTGGATATATTTTAGATGTTATGATAAGACCATGCCGAAAACAGTCAAAGAACAAACAGAGGAGTACCCGTGAAAACAGTTGATCAAACGCCGAAGCAAAGCGAGACCGAAAAACTCACGATCAATTTGGGCTTGGTCGATTTGGGCCAGATCGATTTACTCGTGCAGGAACGCTTCTACACCAACCGCAGCGATCTGATTCGCACCGCGATCCGGAATCAACTCGCCTCACACTCTGAGGTAATCAAACAAACCATCACGCGAAAAAGCTTGGTGCTCGGCCTTCAACACTATTCACGACAAGACTTGGAAGCCGCGCGCGACGCCGGACAAAAGTTGCGAATTCAGGCCCTTGGGCTGATCAGCATTGCCCAAGATGTCACACCCAAACTCGCGTTGAGCGCAATTGAATCCATCACGGTGCTTGGCGCACTGCAAGCGAGCGTCGCAGTCAAGGCGGCATTGGCTGATCGTATTCATTAACCTGCTGAACCGAAATTCACGAAAGAAATTCATGAACGCAAACAAAGATTTTTTATTGAAGATGCGCGAGGCGACTGCGCTACTGCAAAGCACAGGCCCCGCAGCGGCCACCGCAGCCATTCAGCGGGCCCTGCATGGCGGGCACGTTGCCCACCAACCACGAACAGCACCGCAGAGCCGTGCTGCCATTGCAGCGAATGATCGCGTTGGTTCCGCTGGCTCCCGCGCCGCGCCTGCACGCGATGCGTCAATCATCGATGTGGAAGAGATCGCTACCCCATCAGCCGTTCATGCACAATTTTTACAAGCATCGCTGCGCAACCAATCGGGCGCGCGCGACTACAAACTTTTTATTCCGAGCACCTACAGCAAAGCAAATAGTGCAGCACACCCATTGATTGTGATGCTACATGGCTGCAAGCAAAATCCTGATGATTTTGCCATCGGTACACAAATGAACCAAATTGCCGAGGAGCACAGCTGCCTCGTCGTCTATCCCGCACAAGCGCAGACGAAAAATATGTCGAACTGCTGGAACTGGTTCAACGCAAGCGATCAACAACGCGACCGCGGCGAGCCTTCGATCATCGCCGATATCACCCGTCGCATCATGGACGAATACAATATTGATCGCAGCCGCGTATATGTGGCGGGACTTTCTGCTGGTGGTGCGATGGCGGCGATCATGGGCAAAACCTATCCCGATTTATTTGCCGCCATCGGCGTACATTCCGGGCTCGCGGTCGGCGCGGCGCATGATGTGGCTTCCGCATTTGGCGCGATGCAAAATGGCGCACCTGTGTCACCCGGCTCAGCGAAATACAACTCAAGCAGCCCTACACTCTCGCCACCCATCATCGTCTTTCATGGCGACGCTGACCGGACGGTACATGTGAAAAATGCGGAACAGCTACTATCGCAATTTACACCGCACAACACCAATGTAGCTGCGCAGCGAAATGAGTTGTCAGCAAACGCAATGCGCTATACCCAAACCACATTCCGAGACGTAACGGGAGGTGTCGTTGCCGAGAGCTGGCTGATTCACGGCGCGGGACACGCGTGGTCAGGCGGCAGTGCGGCGGGCTCATACACAAGCGCACAGGGCCCGAGCGCATCACGTGAGATGGTGCGATTTTTTCTGGCGCGAACCAATTGAAAGTAAGTCGCGCGATTTCTCGACATTGCCTGTTTTGGATTGGGAAACTCTAAAAACTCTAAAATTTTGTCGTCCCCGCGCAGGCGGGGATCCAAGTTCGTTGATGTATCAATAACTTAACCAGACTTGGATTCCCGCCTGTCGATGGAGACACCATTCGGTGCGCGGGAACGACGAGGTTTTTATTGATGCGGCGATTAAATATGGTGATATTTGACCAACACCCTCTCTCCAACCTCTCTCCCGTCAAGGGAGAGAGGCTCAACCTCCCTCTCCCCTCGCGGGAGAGGGATCGAGGGAGAGGGGGTGGTCGCTGGATCGGTATTCAACATATTTAGTCGCCGTATCTATAGAAGCTGCTAACTGCCCATCACTAGCACCAGCGCGCTTTTCGAAGCAAAAACGCTCCAAAAAGCGCGCAAACGCTAGTGTTTTTGAAACTGTGCTGCAGCGACCTACCGCCTATTTGCCGTCGCGATCAGAGTCGCCGGGAATGGCGCGCTCAACCGAATCACTCACCCGATTCCAGGCATCACGTGTTGCATGTTGCGCGCGCGACCAGTCAAGGGATGAGCTGCCACGCCCTGCATTCCAGTCCCGCGATAAATCGCCTTTTACGTCGTCAAAGCCGCGGCCAGGATATTTGCTTTGTGCTTCCACACCTAACGCATAGGCCGGGCCGTAGTCGTCGTAGCTGCTGTTCGCGTCAACATAAGATCGGTTCTTGTAGTTCTCGCGCCAATACACGTCCTCGCGCGTTGGATCGATTTTCTCGGCAACACCCTTGCCTGCCAGTCCGCCGACAATTGCCCCAACGACGCCACCAATCGCGGTACCAATCGGGCCCACAACGGTGCCTGCTGCCGCACCCGCCGCCGCGCCGCCGAGTGCCGCGCCCACGCCGGTGCCGATGGGATGCGAACCAGGTTCACCGGTGATGAGGTCACGATTGGCATGGTCATCGCTGGTTAGGGGTAGGTCTCTCAAATCTGAATTGCTCATGATGTATTCCTCCGAAAGCTAGTGCTGCAAGTTATGGTGCGGATTTCTATGTATGTGTACTTTTCCACAAAACCCCGCCGCCTGGCTTGCGAGCCAACCAGCGAGGTTCCAGACGCGCCGATTATCGAGCGCGACCGCGACGCAAAAGATTGACGATGGCAAGCAAAATAACAGCACCAAGCAACGACACCAATAATCCCGGCAAACTAAAGTTATTTTGGTTGATAGTGGAAACGCCAAACAACGGCGATAAAAACCACCCGCCGAGCATGGCACCAACTATGCCGACAATCACATTCAAAAACAGGCCCTGCTGTCCGTCGGTACGCATCATCAAGCTTGCCAGCCAGCCGATTACGCCGCCTACGATTAACCAAATCAAAAAGTTCATGGGTTTTTACTCCTTGGGGATTTTTTAAAAAACGTTAAAGAAGATTGCCTTTTTGATGCTGCTCACCGTCAATCAGGATCGAACAATGAAATCAAAGTGTAGGAAAGATCTTGGCCGCAGGATGTAAACCAGTCCGCCCTGCACCCCCTCTGGCGCGCCAAATAAATTGTCAGCGCGCACCTACAGCGAAGTCGCGTTGGTCGTGCCACGATGGCGATTCATAAACTTTAAAAACGTCTCGACCGCCTTGCGTACATAAAAGCGTCCAGGCGCGGGCAGACAGGATCATCAGCAATCACCATGGCCAAATTTCGTATGTCGTATCAAATTATTTTTCTCATGGCAGGTACCGTACTCGCGACGCTGGCGGTCGTGTTTTTTGTGTCCAATTTCACCGGTGGCGAGAAAAAGATCGAGCGCAAAATCGAGCGCCACTACCCGCTCGATAGCCCTCGATTCAAGGATGAATTGGGCGTGTTGCTCGGCCCCGCATTTATCGGTGGCAACTTGCCACGCGCATTGCTGAATGGCGATGAAATTTTCCCGGCCATGCTGGCGGCGGTACGTGCTGCCAAAAAATCGATCACCTTTGAGACTTACATCTATTGGTCGGGCGACGTCGGCCAGGAGTTTGCGGATGCTCTCGTAGAGCGTGCACGCAGCGGCGTAAAGGTACACGTACTGCTCGATTGGGTGGGCAGCAACAAGATGGAAACATCATTGCTTGACACCATGAAATCGGCGGGCATACAGGTGCAGCGATTTCATCCGCCACACTGGTCGCATCTTGGTCGATTGAACAATCGTACGCACCGAAAGTTGCTGGTGCTGGATGGTCAAATCGCGTTCACGGGCGGCGTCGGCATCGCCCAGCAATGGACCGGCAACGCGCAAGATGCGGATCATTGGCGCGACTCGCATTTTCAGATTGAAGGCCCGGTGGTGGCGCAAATGCAGGCGGTGTTTCTCGACAATTGGATCAAGTCAACCGGCGAAGTTTTGCACGGGCCGGACTATTTTCCGGCATTAAAACCAGTCGGTGAAAGTGACGCACAAATATTCTCAAGCTCGCCGACTGGCGGTGCTGAGAGCATGCAGCTGATGTACTTATTTGGCATCACCGCCGCATCCCGCTCGATTGATTTATCGGCGTCCTATTTTGTGCCGGACGAGATGATGTCCCGCGCGCTGGTCGACGCGATGAAACGCGGCGTCAAGCTGCGCATTGTTGTGCCGGGCGAGCATATTGATAGCGACGTTGTACGCAGCGCCTCGCGCGCAACCTGGGGGCCACTCTTAGAAGCCGGTGCCACCATCGCTGAATACGCACCGACCATGTTTCACTGCAAGGTGATGATTATTGATGGCCTGCTGGTTTCGGTTGGCTCAACAAACTTTGACAATCGCTCGTTTCGATTAAATGATGAAGCCACGTTAAACATCATGGACGCGAAATTCGCCAAAGAACAAACCGCCACATTTGATCGCGATCTCGCGCGCTCACGGCCAATCACCTTTCAGCAGTGGCAGGCACGACCGCTGCGTGAAAGAATCGGCGAGCGGGTATCGTCGCTGCTGAGTTCGCAGCTTTAGCGCGATTTACCAGTGGATGCCGCGCTGGTGTGAACGAACAAATAAATAGCTAACAAATAATGTTCGTAAACTCGCCTATTGGCGAGCATCTTTGGGCATAACTGCTTCAAGACGCCCGCCAGTGCTTGTTAACTTAAATCAATAATTCAAAATCGCAACGAAATTCCAACAGCGACTTCTTTTTTTACAGTAGAACAACCGCCGTGTGACGAAAGTGCAATCACAGCGCAACTTTCCCCTGAGTACTGCGTCCGTGTACGTCTCGTAATCAATAAAATGTAGGAAAACACCTACATTCATCTCACGCAAATTCAGGGGCTGTTCTCATGAGAAATTTTATAAGGCTCATTGAGCTGTGTTTTATTGTCGCGTTTTTTTCGCTTTCATTTTGCTTGCCAGCCAGCGCGTTCGCGCAAGGGGTCACGGCAAACGAAATCTTGATTGGTCAAACCGCAGGCTACACCGGTATCGTTGCCGGCTCTGTTGCCGAAACCGCGGCTGGGGCGCGACTCTACATCGATTACGTGAACGCGAATGGCGGCGTGAGAGGGCGAAAGATTCGCCTTGAATCGCTAGACGACGCGTTTGACCCGAAAAAAGCCGTGGAAAACGCGAAAATTCTAATCAACGACAAAAAAGTGTTCGCGATGTTTTTAACGCGCGGCACGCCCATCACCGAAGCGATTCTGCCGCTCATCAAGGAAACAGGTACACCGCTGATTGCGCCCTCTACCGGCGCCATCACCTTTCACACCCCGGTCAATCCACTGGTGTTTAACGTGCGCTCAACCTATCAGCTCGAAGGTGAAAAAGCGATTGCACAGCTGGTCAGCCAAGGCACCAAAAAAATCGCCGTTATCCATGTCGATGATTCCTTCGGCAAGGACGGTTTGGCCGGGTATCTCAGCGGCTTCAAAGCGGCCGGGCTACAACCCATCGGCGTGTTTATCTATGATCGGGTAAAGGCCGATGTCACCGTGGCCGTGACCAAAGCGCTGGCGCTCAATCCAGAAGCCATCGTGACCGTGGGCGCCCCCAAGCCAACCGCCGCCATCGTCAAAGCACTCCGCACCAAAGGTTTGTATGCGCCCGTCGTTGCGCTATCGAACAACAGCTCGCAATCGTTCGTTAAAGAGCTGGGCGAGTTAGGCCCGGGCGTTATCGTCATGCAAGTGTTCCCGGATCCGCGCAAGATTTCTAACGTAATGGGCCGCGAAATGCAGCAAATGGCCGCAGACAAAAAAGATTTTCAAATCTCCCATATCGCGCTTGAAGGATTCGCTGCGGCAAAAGTATTGGTGGAAGGCTTGAAGCGCGCTGGGAAAAACCCGACGCGTGAGTCGTTTATTGAGGGGCTTGAAAGCATGAAAAATTTTGATCTTGGTGGCGGGCTGGCCGTGAATTACGGTGCCGGTGATCACACCGGGTTAAGTTTCGTTGAGGCCTCCATTATTAATAAACGCGGTACCTTCACGCAATAGTTTTTATAGGCCGCGAGTCAGGTGCCACCGCTATCAACGGTGATCAGTTGCCAAGACTAGCTTGAATTTCGTCGCAGATAACAGGCCAAACTTGATCCGCCGAACCGTAGATTTAGCTCCGTCTGACGCAACCTTTTGGCACAAAATATTGGATCAAAATATAGTGCACGCCGCAGTGATCGCTTCGGTGAACCACAATTTAAAAAAAGAGAGCATTGAGTGCAAACATTGATTGAGATTATTTACATGAGTCGCTCGACCTTCACCCCATCGCGGCTGGTGATGAACATTGAACCAAACGTCGCACGGATTCTCGCAAAATCGCGTATCAACAATCAGCGCAATGGCTTGGTCGGTGTGTTGTATTTTGGTGACGGCTGCTTTTTTCAGTGTTTGCAAGGCGAGGAAACTGCCATTGATGCGCTGTACGCGCTGCTGCAGTCTGACAACCGCCATAAGGACTTGAAACTTTTTTCACGCAAGCCGATAAGCGCCCTCGCGTACGCTGACTGGTCAATGAAATATGTGCCGATTGAAAAGGATATGACCCGTCTGCTAGAGCAAGGTGGATATCAAAAATTTGATCCGTACCAGTTTGATGAGGCAATGATTCAGGCCGTGATGTCGTTGCTGCAGCGCTCGCCCGATCCCACCACGGGCAGTAAAGTCGAGAAAATGATTCAACAATCGATTAAGCC
>JANMQR010000363.1:0-45295 GCA_031370625.1 Burkholderiales bacterium
GTTCAATGTCAGGTAGCTGCGCAACCTGACCTACCTCCTATAAACCCTAGCATTAGCGGGGCGTTCAGAGCAGGATAGGCTCAAACGCCGCACCAATGCTGGGGCTTATATTTCGTGTTGACGACAAGCTGACCTACACACGCGGCACATTCTCCTGAATAATTTGCTACGATAGCGATCCGTGCGTTGTTCATATTTTTCAATTTTTCACGTGCGTCGATAAGCTTCCTGCTTCCGCCGATAATTCGCGTCTTCTCAAGACCGATCTCGATCAAACCCGCAGTTCGCATCGCCAATCTCGCCTGGCCGGAGAATTATTAATGTTTCGCATTTTTGAAAATTTGGTTAAGCCCTATCCCGACGCCGCACCGACGCCGCCACCGAAAGGTTTTTTCGCGTTTATGTGGTCGTGTACACGCGGCTTGCGGCCCTACATTTTGGCGATGACGTTATTGACCGCCACGATCGGCGCGTTCGAGGCATTGCTATTCAGCATGCTCGGCAATGTCGTCGATTGGTTGTCAAAAATCACGCCGGCAAATTTGTGGACTGAGCAGCGCGGCAGTCTTTTGCTGCTCGCGCTGATTTTATTTCTGAGTCCCATCATCGTTGCGTTTCAGGCGCTGTTCAAACATCAGGCAATGGCCGGTAATTTCCCGATGTTGCTGCGCTGGAATTTTCATCGCTTGATGTTGAGCCAATCGTTGAGTTTTTATCAGGATGAATTCGCCGGACGCGTCGCCACCAAGGTCATGCAGACTGCTTTGGCGGTGCGCGATGTGTGGATGATCCTGGCCGACATTATGGTGTTCGTGCTGATTTATTTCATCACCATGGTCGCGGTGGTCGGCAATTTTGACGCGTGGCTGTTAGTGCCATTTTTGGGCTGGCTTACGATCTACATTTGTGCGCTGTGTTTCTTCGTTCCCCGGCTGGGCAAAATCGCGCAGGCGCAGGCCGATGCACGCTCGCTGATGACCGGCCGCATCACAGATGCCTACACCAATATCACAACCGTAAAACTGTTCTCACATACCAATCGTGAAGCCGGTTTTGCGAAATCTGCGATGCAGGATTTTATGGTCACCGTACACACGCAATGGCGCATGATTTCGAGTTTCGAAATCGTTAATCACATCTTGAGCATGTTGTTGATCGCCAGCACGGCGGGTGCCACTTTGTATTTGTGGACTGAGGGCAAAGTAGGCGTCGGTGCGGTTGCCGCGGCGACCGCGATGGCGCTCAGGCTCAACGGTATTTCGCACTGGGTGATGTGGGAATTTGCATCCTTGTTTGAGCACATCGGCACGGTGCGTGATGGCATGTCGATCCTGTCGCGGCCGCGCACAGTGCTGGATGCGCCTGACGCGAAACCACTCAATGTCACACGCGGCGAAATCCGCTTTGAACGCGTCTGTTTTGCCTACGGCGGCACGCGCAATGTGCTCGACGATTTAAATCTCGTTATTCGTCCCGGCGAAAAAATTGGCCTCGTCGGTCGCTCGGGTGCCGGTAAATCCACCATCGTTAATTTGTTGCTGCGTTTTTATGATGTGCGCAGCGGACGGATTTTGATTGATGGCCAGGACATCGCGCAAGTCACGCAGGACACATTAAGGGCGCAAGTCGGCATGGTCACGCAAGATACGTCACTGTTGCATCGCTCGGTGCGCGACAACATCATGTACGGTCGGCCAGATGCGAATGATGCACAAATGATTTCGGCCGCCAAGCGCGCCGAGGCGCATGAATTTATTCAAACCTTGACTGATCCGAGCGGTCGCAGCGCCTACGACGCACACGTGGGCGAGCGCGGCGTGAAGCTTTCTGGTGGTCAGCGTCAACGTATCGCGATTGCGCGCGTGAAATTAAAAGACGCGCCGATTTTGTTGCTTGATGAGGCGACCAGCGCACTCGACTCCGAGGTAGAGGCCGCAATTCAGGCGAGCCTGTACAAGCTGATGGAAGGCAAAACCGTCGTCGCCATCGCACATCGATTGTCGACAATTGCGGCAATGGATCGCTTAATCGTGCTGGATCGCGGCCGCATCGTAGAAGAAGGCGATCACCGCAGCCTGCTCGCGCGCGATGGCCTGTACGCGCGCTTGTGGGAGCATCAGAGCGGTGGGTTTTTGGGGGAGGAAATTGAGGAGGCGGATGCGGTGAGGGCGACGGCGGAATGACCTAAACTGGAACATCAAGGTGGGAAGACATCTGCGAGCAGAAATGCCTGAAATTGCCCGCTCAGCCTCGTGATCCACTAATTTATTTAATTATCGCGATACAAAAAACATGAGCCAAATCCACGATCAAACTGATTTCCTCACCCCAATTTTGGAGATCACTATTGCGTGCATGACCGATGGTGGTACGGTGTCTGAGCTGCGCGAGCAATTGTTGGAATTTTTTTCTGGCACGGCACCACCCGGTGGCGAGATCGACAGCCAAGGTGCGGAGTGGCTTTCATGTCAGATGAGTCGTGCGATCTGGAGCGCGATGCCGAATCCATCCCGGAAATTTGTGGTGGAGCGATTGCCTCAATTGGGGCGTAACGATCATTGTGTATCCGGGCAAAACTGCAAACACAAACAGTGTTGTGGCTCGATGCCATCGGTGCCGCCGTTTGACGCCAACATGTGCTGGGGTATCCTTTGCGAAACGTTACCGGAAAATCGGCTACAGGATATTCTCGATTCCAAACGGCTGCCGGATGGCTTGATTGCCGCACTTGCGGCACGGCTATTGGAAACCAATCCTGAGCGCGTGCGCACGCTGATCGAGCCGCATTTCGCGGGCACGCTGAACAGCCGCGACAAACACCTGAGCGAATTGCTATTGGTGTTGTGTGATGCCTACGATGCGCTTGGCGAGCCGCTGCCGAAAATGAAAGTGCTCATGCGCGTGGCCGATGAGACCACTGGCGAGCCGCGCTCGAATGCGCTACAGCGCTTGGCCACCATGGCGGCTGATCGCGGCGACTATCCACTGGCGTGGGCCATATTTGCCGATGCGCAGCGGGCTTCGCCGGATGATCCGGCGTTGTCGCATCTTGAAGTGGTGATGTTGCTGAGCGAAGGGCGGCACGCGGAGGCGCGGGAGCGTGCCCGGTTTTGGGTCGCGAAATTGCAGCGTCGCCATGACCGCGACGAACTGGCTCAGACGTTGTCCTGGCTACAAGATATCGCGGCAGGACACGACACAGATCAGGCGATGGCGGCATTAACGTCGGATGGTCTGGGCGAATGGTCACAACGGTTGGTTGCGACGATTAAGGCCGGTTTGGCACGGCCAGCCAATAATATGCATTTGAGTTTTGTGGCGATGGGTGCGGCATCAACTGATAATCCGGCCAGCCCCGCTGACCTTAAAAAAGTGTTGGCGCAACGCCTCAAACAAATGGGCATCGCCAAAGACCAAATTGCTGCGCAGGTGGAAATTCTGCTGGCGCAAATCAACGCGCTGCCGAAAACTAACGCGGCAACTGATGCGGCAGGTGATGCAACGGCTAGCGACGATCAAGCCGATGAATATGTACTCAAATCCAGCGCTGTCATGGCAGCGCTTGAAGCTGATTGGCATCGTGCGTGGCCGTTGGCGAAACCGTTCTCAACCGACGAATTGCCGCAGCAAACCGCTGGCGTTTGGGCCATGCCGCAGGTGGCGTTTTGGGTCGAATTTCTGGAGCAGCATCCTGAGGCATTCGATAGCATCGACATTCTGGATGACGTCGCCATTGCGGTTGACTTGATGCCGGATGACAAAAGTGGCTGGACCGCGGTTGCCACATTGTCACAACTTTACGCACGGGCAAATCAATTGCTTCAGCCGATGATCAGCGAAAATAAAATCATGCCGTGGATCGCCGAGCAAAATCGCCCCACACTCAGATTGCTGGTGAACGCCGCATTCGATCATCAGGACAGTGATAGAGCTGATTGGCTCGACGCGATGCGCACGGTACTCACATTAAACCCGAACGATAACCACGGGCTGCGCGAGCTGGTGGTCAATCAATTGCTGACGCGAGGCGAAAATGATGCGGCGCTTGCCCTGACCAGCAAATACCCCGACGACATCATGCCGGCAATTATGTTTGGAAACATATTGGCGCTGTATCGACTGGGCCGGAGTGAGGAAGCCCTGAACGCGCTGACCGACACCAATAAATCCAGCCCGAAAATAGCAAAGTGGCTATTACCGCTAAGAAAGGCCGAGCCCAAGACAACTTTAGACTACGGTATCCAGGTGGGTGGCGATGAAGAGGCATGGCTTTACCGTGAAGACATGCGCGACATTTGGGACAGCACGCCAGGCGCGATGGCATGGCTAAAAAAACATAGCCGTTGAAGAAAGCAAATAGCGCAAAACCTTCTGTCACGGGCAGGCTCAAACCCTATACAGGGCGCGCATCTCAGAGCAGTTTAGCCTCAAATGGCGCGCCCACTTCGTCTTTTACCATCATTGCGATTCGACCTTCTCAACCCCCCCCAGCCGTTATCGGCCCCACGCGGTTTCTACCAGATCGTTTCGCGGCATAGAGCGAAGCATCAGCTCTGGCGAGCACTTCGGCGATAGATTCGAATGACGGTGGCACCATGGTCGCCACCCCAACACTGATGGTAATGACGCCAGTTTCTTGCTCGTCCGCGTGTTCTATTTGCATCGACATGACAGATTCACACAACCTCGCGGCAATTTTTTGTGCGCTTTCAGGTGTTGTGTTGGGTAACACTAACGCAAACTCTTCACCGCCAAAGCGTGCACAGGCATCGATACCTTGGCGCCCGGCACGCGCCAGACATTGCGCCACCAGCCGTAGACAGGCATCACCATGCAGGTGGCCGTAGCGATCATTGAACGCTTTGAAATGGTCGATATCCACCAGCAAAATCGTCAGCGGCCGGTCGTCGCGCATTGCGCGCTTCCACTCGCGCAGGATGGTTTCGTCAAACGCGCGTCGATTGGCAATTTCGGTTAGCGCATCGGTGCGCAATAAGTTGGCGAGTTTTAAGTTGGCATCATTTAACGCAAGATTGGCATTGGCGACCTCGCGCGTACGCACCTCAACAGCCTCAGCAAGCTGTTGGTTGACGGCGAGCAGGCGCTCGTTGCGTTCGCGGTTCGAAAACAGCTTCATCACGCCGCGAAGCGCGTCCGCTACGTGACCAAGACCGAGTGTGGACCACCACGGAGAAGTAACTTCAATACTGGCTAATTGCCTAACATGGCCAAATCCGGTTAGCGGTGAATACGCTTGCACCTCAAGCAAATAATTGCCCGGCGGTAGCGAGCTAAATGTAAATTCTGCATCGTGTTTAAGCGGTGAAAACGACTCTTCAAAACCGACTAGCTTGTGGCGATAGGTAACGTCTGTCTCATCCACCAACCACGCCGCAAAACCACGAAAAGTGACCCGCCAATTGCCCGCTGCAATAATGTAGTGCGTGCCGTTTTGTGCCGGGGTGGCGTGTTCCCAGCGGGCGTCGAGCAGCGTGACCAGTGGCGCGCTGATGGTTTGGTCCATCTGCGCCAAATCCACGAGTGTCAGGCCGGAATTGAGCGCACACCACAAACGATGTCGATAGTCTGCAATCAGCGCACGACTGCTGGTGAATTCCCAGCCAGCGCGACCGATACCACCACAGCGAATTTGGCGGCCGCGCTCACCGTCACGAATGTTGAATTCAATAATGCCATCGCTACTACCCACGGCCAAAATGTCAGCGGATAGAAACTGCGCACTCCAGCCGACAACTGCCTCGTCGTACGTGGCGACGACGGCTGAGGCTGCACCGGGGGACACGCGCACAATGCGGTTATCTTGCAGGGCGACTAATTCACCGTGCTCGTTGTTTGCGATGGCGTAACTATTGCCGGTGCAGGATAGTCCATCGCCAGTCACACGTTTAAGCCCGTCGTGCGGTTTACTACCGCGCATGCAATGCCACAAGCCGTTGCCCAGCGTGCCGACCCAGAGCCCATCAAGGTCATTGAACAACGTATAAACGTAGCCAAGCGACACGCCGCCAACTTCAGAAAACTCCTCGATCACATCCCCGCGGATCATAACCAGGCCGCGCAATGTGCCCACCCAAAGCGCATTGTCAAACCACGCCAAGGTGCGCGCTGGCGCGTTCAGCACCGGATGATGTTGGCCGATTTGAGTGGTGCGTCCGTTGGGCTCGATCTTCAGCAAGCCCGCGTTATGGGTGGCCAGCCAGAGCGTGCCATCGGTTTCTTCAAGCACGTCCCAGACGCGCGCATCAACAACATGCTTTACCAGCGTGAATTCATCGATCACGCCAGGCTTTGCGCGAAACAGCGCATGCTCGGTGCCCACCAATAGCGTAGCGTCACGGCCCGGGCGAATGGAAAAAATTTGCCCGGTATCGCCCAAGTCAGGCTGCGCCACGGCATCGCGCATCAGGCTGATTTTGAATGCGCCCGCAGCATCCGTCGCACACCAAATATTCCCCAAACGGTCAACGCGGAGGTCGTTGATGCTCGCGGCGGCAGCCAGCTCAGCTTTGATTGACCAACCTGATTCGTCCTCTCGCAAACACCTGACGTTGGCAGACGTTGCCACCCATATGTCACCCCGCGATACGCAAATTGCATTAACGGAACCGGCGTAAAGCAGAGGGTGGGGGACGGCTAAAAGCTGCGATTCAGTTGTCACACAAACGACGCCGCCGGTGCCGCCAATAAACAATTCACCGGCAGCACCCGTGGCAACGCGCGTCAGCGTTCCTGCCTGCTGGTACTGTAGGGGTGAGACCGCGCTCCAGCCACCATTTTCGAGAATTGACACGCCGGAGCGCACGCCCGCAACGATAAGCCGTCCCGAAAAATCAACCGCAAGATCAAGAATCACATCGCTGGTCAGATCGGCGTATTCAACCGGCGCAAAGCTGCGGCCGTCGATACTTGCAACCAGCCCGCCTGGCGTTGCGATGTAGGTCTTGCCATCCGGCGTAAAAACGATGCGCTTGGCAGGGCCGAAGCGCCAGGCAGGGCGGGTGCTGACGCATCGAATACTGCCGTCGCGTTCAACCATATCAAGGCCCGCATCCGAGCCCACCCAAATGCGACCGTCCGCATCCACACCCAAGCCGCGTAAGCCCTGGATGGTGAGCCCGCTGGATCGGTCAAAGCTGACGACCCGCGAGCCGTCGTAACACGAAAGTCCACATGGCCCACTCATCCAGATTCGGCCATCGAGGGATTCAGCCAACGTATGCACCTGGCCGCTCTTGAGCCCTTCGCTGCGGCCAACTTGGGTTGCGGTAAGTTTTAAACGTGGCTCAACATATTCGCTGTGGGCCGCACGCGAGTTTGCCGCGCGAGCGGTTGATAACGAAGTAGGTGCGGCTAATAGCTGGGAAGCGGGCAAAAGCATTGGTTTAATTTCGCGGGAGCGCAGGCTTGGAACAAAGAGGCTCTTTAACGTTGGTAACGTTGGCCCGTCGTAGGTCCTATTGATCATACGCGCGCGTTCCCAGGCCGCGTGAAGGGATGTCGTGAACAAGTGTTTCGCGCCCCTCCACAATTTCGCCACTTTCATGCCCCGCTTTTGCCTCTCCTTTCCGCTAAAGTTATGGTGTGAGCTGGCGCGTGGTGCTGGCCGCATTTTGCTTGCCCCGAATGGGGCAAGCTTGGGAAAAATAAAAATGAAGTTTCTCCGATCCGTGCTCGCGTTCATCATTGGCGCATGTCGTTTTGTTACTCGCGCAATCGCATGGCTACTTTCGAAAATTTTCGGCTCCGTGGCTTGGCAATCCCCGCCTTGGGTTGAATGGATCAGTAGCAAATTAAAATTAGCATTTGCCTACCTTGGCGCGCGACCCAAGCAAAGCGCGATTGCAGGCACGGCGAGTATCGCTGTGGTGGCCGCACTTGCGGGCGGCTGGTGGTGGTGGGAGCAGCAGCCCAAGCCGGTCGAATCGAAATACACCGTAACCGCACCGGGCCGCACACCGATTGAAGAACGCGATTGGAAACCCTTGCCGTTGCGGGTGGCGTTTGAGCTGTCGGTCGCCCCACTCGCGAACGCAGGCAAAGTGATCACCAGCGGCATCGAGATGGAACCCAAGCTGGACGGCATGTGGACGTGGGATGACGATAAGAATATGTCGTTCCAGCCGAAAACAGATTGGCCGATTGGTCAGGACATCAATGTAGCGTTCGACAAAAAAAGCTTTCTGGCCGACAACGTTCGCGTGGCGAAATATAAATTCGATTTCAAAAGCGCGCCGTTTGTGGCGAAGGTCACACAGGGCGAGTTCTACCTTGACCCGAAAGATCCCGCGCTAAAGAAAGTCGTGAACACGATTAATTTCAGCCATCCCGTCGATTCAGTGGAGCTCGAAAAACGCATCAATTTGAGATTCACTGGGCCGGACGCCGCCAACAATAGCGAGCCGAAATTTACGGTCACCTACGACAAGCTAAAACTGAACGCCTACATTCATTCCGTCACGCTGCCGGTGCCTGAAGACGATAGCGGCGTAACCATGACCATTGATAAAGGTCTCATCGCCGCACGCGGTAGCAACAAAACGATCGAGCCACTGACGCGCACGGTAGCGGTGCCGAGCATTTATTCGCTGCGCGTCGCGGCGATCAAGCCAACACTGGTGAATAACGATAAATTTGAGCCCGAACAAGTGCTGGTGCTGGAGACCACTGCGACGGTGCATGAAAAGGAATTTGCGAAAAACGTGACGGCGTATGTGCTGCCGGTTTATCACCCGGATACCAAACTGGACGAGCGCAAATCGGCGTATCAGTGGAACGACGTTAGCAAAATCGGCCCGGAAATTTTGAAGCTGGGTGAGCCGCTAAAACTGGAGGCGATTCCGGCAGAGCGCGAATATGTGCAACTCCACAGCTATAAATTTACGGCAGATGTGGGTCGCTATATTTTTGTAAAAGTGAATAAAGATTTCAAAGCGTTTGGCGGCTATGCGATGCGTAATGTGGTTGAGCAGACGATGCGCGTGCCGGAATATCCGAAGGAGTTACGCATCTTGCATTCTGGCTCGTTGCTGGCGATGAGTGGCGAGAAAAAAATATCGGTGATGACGCGTGATGTGCCTGCGCTGCGCTATGAAGTGGGGCGCTTGTTACCGCAGCAGATTCAGCATTTAGTCAGCCTGAGCAACGGCAGCTTTTCCAAGCCCGATTTCATGAATGATTTCGACGCGAATAATTTGACAGAGCGTTTTGAAGAGACTGCCGAGCTGACCAAATTGCCGCCGGGAAAATCGCAATATCACGCCTTTGATTTGGGCAAATATCTGGATAAATCTGCGGACAATAAACGCGGCGTGTTTTTCCTGAATGTTGAAGGTGTGGCGCTAAACAAAGCGGGCAAAAAAATTAAAAGCGTCGGCGGAAAAGATTCGCGCTTGATGGTGGTGACCGACCTTGGCTTGCTGGTGAAGAAGAATGTCGATACCAGTCAGGATGTATTCGTGCAGTCGATTGCGACTGGCGATCCGGTGGCAGGCGCGACCGTGGAAGTGATTGGTAAAAATGGTATCGCGATTCTCACGCAAACCTCCGACGCAGAAGGCCATGTGCGATTCGGCAGCTTGAAAGCGTTCAAGCGCGAGCAGCAACCGATTTTGTACATTGTGAAAAAAGCGGGTGACCTGTCATTCATGCCGATGAATCGCGCAGATCGTGATTTGGATATGTCGCGCTTTGATGTTGGTGGCGTGGCGAATACGGCGCAGAGCGATAAGTTATCCGCGTATTTATTTTCAGATCGCGGCATCTATCGGCCGGGCGATGAAATTCGCGTGGGCATGATTGTGAAAGCAAGCGACTGGACGAAAAAACTCGCAGGGGTGCCACTGGAAGCAATCATCACCGACGCGCGCGGCTTAACTGTTAAGCGCGAAAAAATAAAGCTCTCATCATCGGGCTTTGAAGAGATTCGTCACACCACGCAGGAGACATCACCGACTGGCAATTACACGATTAATTTGCACACGATTAAAGACGGCGAAGCCGCGAGTTTGCTGGGTTCGGTGCAGGTCAAAGTGCGCGAATTTTTGCCGGATCGTTTGAAAATGACAGCGAAGCTTTCTGCTGAATCATTTGACGGCTGGGTGTCGCCTGATGATTTGAAGGCACGCATAAATTTGCAAAATCTGTTCGGCACACCGGCCGCAGATCGGCGCATTACAGCGGCCTTGACCTTATCGCCTTCGTATCCTGCGTTTGCGAGCTATAAAGATTTCACGTTTTACGATCCGCAGCGCAGCAAAGAACCCGTGAATGAAAATTTGCCTGAAGCAAAAACGGATGAAAAAGGTGAGGCGGAATTTGATTTGAATTTGAAGCGCTTTACGCGTGCGACCTATCGCCTGCTCGTCGTCGCACAAGGCTTTGAAGCCGAGGGCGGACGCAGTGTGTCGGCGGAGACGGGTGTGCTCGTATCATCGATGCCGTATCTGGTGGGCTATAAAGCCGATGGTGATTTGGGCTATGTGACCAAGGGTGCTACACGCAGCGTGGAATTTATCGGCATCAATCCACTTGCAAAAAAATTCGCGATTGCGGATTTGAAGATGCAACACGTCGAGCGCAAATTTGTTTCTGTGTTGACCAAGCAGGACAACGGCACTTACAAATACGAGAGTGTGAAAAAAGAAACGGTGTTGAGCGAAGCGCCACTGCAAATCGCCGCGACCGGGCTTAAATATCCGCTGCCCACGAAAGATCCGGGCACCTATTCATTGGTGGTGCGCGATGCGGCTGGACAAGAATTGTCGAAGGTGGAGTACAACGTCGCTGGTGCAGCCAACCTCACGCGCTCGCTTGAGAAAAATGCGGAATTGCAAATTGTGCTGAACAAATCGGATTACGCGCAGGGTGAGGAAATCGAGCTGCAAATCAAAGCGCCGTATGTCGGCGCGGGCTTGATCACCATTGAACGCGACAAGGTGCATGCTTCGCGCTGGTTTAAGACCACCACGACCAGCTCAGTGCAGAAAATTAAAATTCCGGCAGGCTTTGAGGGCAATGGTTATGTGTCGGTCGCGTTTGTGCGCGATGCAGCATCGGATGAAATATTTTCCTCGCCATTGTCGGTCGGCGTGATGCCGTTCCAGGTGAATCTGGATCAGCGTAAAGCCAAGCTCACGCTGGATGCACCTGCATTGGTAAAACCGGGCGAAATATTGAAAATGAAAGTGAAATCTGACAAGCCCACGCGCGCGGTGTTGTTCGTGATCGATGAAGGTATTTTGCAAGTGGCGAATTACAAAACCGCGAATCCGCTAGGGCATTTTTTCCAGAAACGGGCGCTCGATGTAAAGACTTCGCAGATTCTGGATTTGATTCTGCCGGAGTTCAAACGGCTGATGGCGCAGGCCGCACCAGGCGGTGATCAAGCGGGCGCGATTGGCAAAAATCTCAATCCATTTAAACGTAAACGCGATAAACCCGTAACGTATTGGAGCGGCTTGATTGACATTGGCCCGACTGAGCAGGAATTGAGCTATACCGTGCCCAATTATTTCAACGGCACGATGCGGGTGATGATGGTGGCGGTGTCGGACGATGCGATTGGTGTGGCCGAGAAAAAGTCCACAGCGCGTGGGGATTTTGTCTTGTCGCCTAACGTTCCTGTGGTGGTTGCACCGGGCGATGAATTCGATGTGAGTGTGGGCATCGCGAACAATTTGGTGGGCTCGGGTAAAGCCGCGACGGTGGCAGCCGCGCTGGTCAGCTCCGCACATTTTGAAATTATTGGCGAAGCGAAACAGAATTTATCGATTGCCGAATTGCGTGAAGGCGTGGCGAAATATCGTGTGCGTGCCAAGGATAAATTGGGGTCAGGCACGCTGACATTCAGCGCGGGTATTGGTGTCAAGAGTAGCAAATATGGCGAAGACATTAGCGTGCGCCCATCTGTGCCGTACATGACGAGCCTGATTGCGGGCGACTTCAAAGACAAAAAGATCGAGGTGCCCGTCACGCGCAGTTTGTATGCAGAATATCGCACGTTGGATGCTGGCATTTCGCATGTGCCCTTGTCGCTGGCGAATGGCTTGTCCGCGTATCTCGGCAGCTTCCCGTATAGCTGCACCGAGCAGTTGGTGAGCATGGCGGTGCCCGCGGTGGTGCTGGGCAATCGTGCCGAATTTGGCAAATTAAGAACGGCGAAAGATGCCGATAATTTAGCGTCACTGATTGCCACGCTGCGCTCGCGACAAAATGCGGAAGGCGGTTTTGGCATGTGGGCTGCGAACGCGCAAGTCAATGAATTTGCGAGCGTGTATGCGACGCTGTTCTTGATTGAAGCGCGTGAACGTGGTCAGGTTGTTCCCGCGGATATGTTGAAAGCGGCAGGCGGTTATCTGGAGCAATTGGCCAGCACCGATGGCAAAACATTGAGCGATGAACGCATTCGCGCTTTTGCGATTTATCTGCTCACCCGCGAAGGCAAGGTTGCATCGAACTATGCATCGGCCTTGCAAGCGCGGCTGGAGGCGGTGCATGCAAAAACATGGAAGCAGGATTTGGCGGCAGCGTATTTGGCAGCCACGTATCAGCAGATGAAGCAAGCAAAAACGGCGGAGTCGTTGATGTCTGGCGTAAAAATTGTGGGTGCGGATCAGTTGCGCTACGCGTATTTTTACGACAGCCTGATTCACAATGCGCAGCTGGTTTATTTGACGGCAAAACACTTCCCGGATCGCATGAAAAAATTGCCACCTGAAGCATTGCCGACGATGGTGAAATCGATTCAACTGGGCAATTACAATACGCTATCGTCGAGCTACGCGATTCTGGCGCTGGATGCGTATGCGAGTGCATCGGTGAATACAGCAAATCCAAAATTCTCGATTGCGGAAGTATTGAAAGACGGGAAATTAAATCCGCTGACCTTGCCAGCGGGCTTGATGCCGCGTGTGAATCTGACGGATGCCGCCACGAAAGTGCAGTTCGGTGCGGAAGGTGATTTGACCGCGTATTACTTGGTGAATCAATCGGGCTTTGATCGCGCGGCGCCGACGACCGATATTAAAAACGGCATCGAAGTATTGCGCGAATACACCGACCTCACCGGCAAGCCGATCACCAAAGTGAAGCTTGGTGAAGAGATCGAAGTAGTCGTAAAAATGCGCTCGCTGAAAGCAGAGGGTGTTGGTGATATTGCTGTCGTGGATTTACTGCCTGGTGGGTTTGAGATTGTCGCCGAGCCACGCGTAGCATCGGCGAAAGCTGCAAACGATGCGGCATCTGCTGAAGGTGAAGAGCCATCGGAAAACGCCGAGCAAGCTGAAGCATACACGCCGCCGATTGGCTCGAAAAAATCCACCTTCACGCCGGAATATGTGGACATTCGCGAAGACCGCATTGTGTTGTACGGCTATGTTGAGCCGGGCGTGAAAACATTTATCTATCGCATCAAAGCCACCAACACCGGCAGCTTCGTCGTGCCACCCACATTTGCAGAATCGATGTACGACCGCAGTATTCAGGCGCGGTCGTTGGGTGGGAAGATTACGGTGGACAAACCCTAGTGTTGGCGGGCGTTTCGAAGCATAAATGTCTGAAGATAGGCGTGGCTATTAGAGCTTTGACTGCCGAATGAATTGCAAAGACAGCACCTTAAATATGTACGACGTCGACCATGCGAGCACCCCTCTCCCTCGATCCCTCTCCCGCAAGGGGAGAGGGAGGTCTAGCCTCTCTCCCTCGACGGGAGAGAGGTTGGAGAGACGGTGTTGGTTACATTTTCATGTTGTTTAATTGTAATTGGAACATCATTGAGCCTTTTATTCCAAGACAACTTGGAATGAAACGCCGTTTGTTCTATTGCATGATCGCCACGTTGATTTTCGCAACAGCGCTAGCATGTATCCGCCTATGGCCACGCGCACCCCTCTCACAATCCTTCGCTTCATCCACCGCGATCTACGACACGAATGGTCGTCTGCTTCGGCTCACATTATCGGACGATGATAAATTTCGGTTATGGACACCACTCAAGGAGATCTCGCCGACGCTGATCGAGGCGACCTTGCTGCATGAAGATCGCCATTTCAACATGCATCCGGGCATCAATCCTTTTGCGCTGGGACGTGGTGCGTGGCGCACTTATTTCACTGATGAACGCCGACAAGGCGGCTCGACGATTACGATGCAATTAGCACGTTTAAAATATCGGCTGAACTCGCGAAGCATAACGGGCAAGCTGAACCAAATTGCACGTTCGGTGCAGCTGGAGATGTCATACAGCAAAAACGATATTTTAGAGGCGTATCTCAATCTCGTGCCGTACGGCGCAAATATTGAAGGGGTCGGCGCGGGCAGCTTGATTTATTTTGGCAAGCGCGCAGAAAAACTGACGCTGCCGGAAGCGCTGACGTTAACGGTGATTCCGCAAAGTCCTGCACGCAGAGGTGGCAATAGCGAGCCTTTGCTTGAGGCACGTGCTGCGTTGTTCAAAGAGTGGGCCGAGGTGCATCCTGACGATGCTGCAAAGGCCGCACAAATTGCCGCGCCATTCAAACTAGGCGCAATCGACGATCTACCTTTCTTGGCACCGCACGCAGTCGAAGGCCTGCTCGCCGCCGCGCGCATCGCGAAAGCAAAAAACGAATCGTCGACAGAAATTCGCTCCACCATCGACCTGCGTCAGCAGCGTTTGCTTGAGCGTCGCTTGCGCGCTTATGTGACGGCGAATAATCGCATCGGCATTCGCAATGCCTCAGCTATGTTGCTCGATCACCGCACGATGGAAGTCAAAGCGGTGGTCGGCTCGGTGGATTTTTTTAACGCCGAGATTGATGGCCAAGTAAACGGCACGCTCGGCAAACGCTCGCCCGGCTCGACTTTGAAACCATTTGTCTACGCGCTTGGTATTGATCAAGGTGTGCTGCATCCCGCCACCGTACTGCGCGATCTGCCCTCCAGTTTTGGCCCGTTTAGTCCGGAGAATTTTGATGGGCAATTTGTCGGGCCGATTACGGCGAAAGACGCGCTGATTAAAAGCCGCAATATTCCGGCGGTGCAGGTTTCTGCAAAGTTAAGCAAGCCGTCGCTCTACGATTTTCTGAAAACCGCGGGCGTGACGCGCATGAAACCGGAAGCGCATTACGGATTGGGTCTTGTTTTGGGTGGCGGTGAAGTGACGATGGAAGAAATGGTGACGCTGTATGCATCATTGGCGAATGGTGGTGAGTTGAAATCGATTCGATATTCAACAACAGGTGAAAAATCAGCGCCCGGTATTCGTCTAATGAGTGAAGAAGCCGCCTACATCACGCTCGATATGTTGAAAGACAATCCGCGTCCAAGCGAGAGTACTTTCGCCACACAACGTTTGCCGGTTCATTGGAAAACCGGCACGTCCTATGGATTTCGCGATGCGTGGAGCGTGGGTGTTTTCGGGCCGTATGTGCTGGCGGTGTGGATTGGAAATTTTGATGGTGAGGCGAATCCGGCGTTTATTGGCGTGAGCGCTGCGGCACCGTTATTTTTTCAAATCGTCGATGGTGTCAGCGCGGAATCGAAAAATTTATCTGAGCACATTCGCCCGCTGCCCAAGCGATTAACGCGAATCGATGTGTGTACCGCGAGTGGCGATTTGCCCAATGCCGCATGCCCGCAAAAATCACCGACGTGGTTTATTCCGGGCGTGTCGCCGATTCGCGTTTCCACCATTCATCGCAAAATCGCGATTGATAATGCGAGCGGATTGCAGGCGTGTGCCGACAATGCCAATATACGATACGAAACCTATGAATACTGGCCGACCGATATGCAAAAACTGTTTCGCGATGCCGGATTGCCGCGCCGCACGCCGCCTGCGTTTATGCCCCAATGCAGTGAGACTGAAAATGTTGGCAGCCCACCGAAAATTACTTCGCCGTTACGCGGGGTGACGTATGCGTTACGCGAAAATCAACATGCGGAGGACAGCGTTAATCTGCGCGCCACCACCGATGCGGATACGAACGAAGTTTTCTGGTTTGCCGATCAAACGTTTATCGGCCGCGCGAAAGCGGGGGCAGGATTTGCGTGGCGACCGAATGCTGCGGGAAATTATCTGTTGCGTGCGGTTGATGATCACGGGCGTGCGGACAGTCGCGAGTTGAGCGTGACGGTAGTGCAATAAAGGTGGTTCAATTGCGCGATAAATTTTTCGCTGGTAACCTCAAATTAACTTTTTCGGCTGATGTTAGAAATGCGTTGTGTAACGTTGCGCTAAAACGTGATTATGTTGTGTGCGGATGTACTGCTGCCTAAATTGAGTTAGTGAAAATTCTGCGGAAAAATCTTCATGCAAAGTATCAACGAAAAACAAACCGCAATATATGAAGACGCTCGTAATATGGCAAACATTGCTGTCTGGGGTGTTCAGTTACAGATCAGCAGGCTTAGAAAAAACGAAAACGAAATTGAAGAGTTCGTCATGCAGCCGGTCATAGACTTTCACTTTTTAATCATCATATTAAGTAGGCTAAATCTTGCAGCTGAAATGATCTCTGAAATATACGATCTTAAGATTGCCATTAAAAAGTTTAATGAAAGTCTCCCTGATCTAAGAGCCATTCGAAATGTTTTAGAGCACATAGATGAATACAGAATTGGCCAAGGGCGTGATAAAAAAGTCCCTATTTGTTCTTTTCAAACAATTTGTTTTGGAAATGACGGTATTCAATGGGCGGGCTTTGAAATAAAGTTTGACGAAGCAATGAGAGCAAGTGAAGAATTGTTCTCACTTATTCAGAACCTTCCAAATTGAGTTGGGCAGCACAAACATCCACCCGCCGTCCATCGCCTCCGGTGCCAAAGAGAGATAAGCAAACGTCAAGGAAATCATATGCTTATTGGCAATAGATACGAAGTAATCCGAACGTTTGAAGGTGGAATGGGGGTCGCTCACGTCTGCAAGGACTTAACAGCGGATGGCCAGTTGGTCGTTCTGAAGACCTACAAAGAGGGCGCTTCAGACCAGAAGTTTCGCGCCGCTCTGATTCGAGAGGTCAACTCTTGGATCGCTCTGCATGGCCATCAATATTTAGCGTTGATAGATGACGTGCTGTCCCTTGATGGCAGGCTCTACCTGAAGATGCCCTTCTACGCTAATGGTAGCCTGGCAGACATTCTCAAGGACGGTCCCTTGCCGTTAGACGATGCAGTCAGGCTTGCAGCACAGCTCTTAATAGGGATGCAATATTTAAGCGATAAGTGCGGATTCTTGCATCTCGATTTGAAGCCACAGAACGTGCTCATTGGCGAAGCCAGGGAGGCGCTCATCACAGACCTAGGGCTCGCCAAATGTGTTTATCAAGTGAGCGGCCTTCCGTCACTTGGTCAAAAGCAGCTGCCAGAGCAAAGCGGCATTTCGGGCACGATTCCGTACATGGCTCCTGAACTGTTCAAAGGTGGCGAGGCAACTGTGAGTGCCGATATCTGGGCGTGGGGTCTTATTTTCTTTGAGATGCTCACTGGCCGCCACGCCTTCACCGGATCAACTCTTGAAGAGCTTGCCGTCAGCATCTGCGCTAAACCGCCCACTGAATGGGTGAGGTTTAAAGAAACCGTGCCACGATCTGTCTTCGATCTTGTCGCCACTTCACTTGAAAAGGATCCGTCTCGCAGGTTCCAATCATTTGCCCAACTTTCCGAGGCATTCGACAAAATCATCAAGACGGGCGTGGCTGATGAGAAGCTACCGTTTTGGAAGCGAGATGACCGGATTGTGCTCAACGACAAGATAACAGCCGCTCATTGGATTTACGACGTACGTCAGGGTAGGGGGGTGGTCAAATTCAACGTTACCTTCAGCGAACGTACCGATTTGACTCGTGCCGAGCGATTTAGGTCGATCGGGGATCGTTCATCAGCCCTTGCCAGTCTCAGAAACATTCTTGGTAATGATCAAGTCTGGGCCTTGACGTGGATCGAGCTAATGCGCACCCGCTCACCCGGCCCATTGCATCTGGTTTCCAAGGACTTGGGGTGGGACGCCTACTTTGGTGGCCAAGCCCTCGTTGAAGTTGCCGAGTTGCGTCTTTCTGTCTTTCTCGACGGTCTCTACGCTCATGCTCCGATCCTTGAAGCAGGGATCGAAGCGTACTGCCAAGCTGCGCTACAAATCATGGCATCGGGTTTCCAGTCACCCAAGCTTGCGGAGTTATGCGGTCAAATCTTCTTGCACGCGCGGGACTTTGATCTTGCAGAGGAATTCTTCAAGCAAGCTTGGAGCGCAGGAACGGGGCAGGTTCAAATATCGACAGCAGCGTGCCTTGCTACCCTCTACGGAACGAAGGGCGACCTAAAGAAGTTGCGAGACTTCGCAGCTAATGAAGTTGAGCCTCGCTTCGCCGACCTCGACGACGCCAAGGCTCAAGAGACATGCGCTAGACCTTACCTTTTCTTGAAGGATGCGGAGCGCTCTTTACACTTCTTCCGGCGCTCCCTCAGCTTGGACATGAACAATCCTTGGGGCATCATGCAGGCGTGCATTGCTGCATGGAACTGCGGGGAACAGGGTGAGGCAAGAAAGTGGCGTGAGGTCCTCTCGACCATCGCCCCCGATTCGCCATTTCAGCTTCAGATTGATCACATAATCCCGGCTCTTGTGCCTTAGCACCCGCTTGTGCGGCGTGTCCCTTCGCTGTAGCCGGCGGCTACGCTGAGACTGAGTCGTGATAGTTAATGATCAGTTATTTCCTGACGCTCAATTCAATTTCTATCCGGCTAAATGCCCGCTGTTTTACTGCGTCATAATTGTGTATGGATATCGCAAAACGCTGCACCACATTACGCGATCACACAACGGCACATGAAAAATCTTGCTCCAACGCTTCCCAGCACCAGAATTAGCACCGTCTCAAAAAACTGGCTACCCGCTTCTCTGGCCGGTTTCTTCACCGAGCTAGATGCACTCAAACACCGGGCAGCGGATGCGAAATCGTTGTTGTTGTTTCGCGGGCAGCGCCGAAGCGAATGGCGACTCGACTCGACGTTTGCGCGCTCCGTTAAGTCACTGCTATTGGGCTCGAAGCCTGAAGAGGGATATTCCGAACGCCTTCGTCACTCAGGTGATCTGAACGCCGCACTGTCGAGCCTGCTGCTTCTGAAGTTCGGCACGCTTCTTGAGCCGAGCGCCGAGCTGAAAGCGGTTGAAGCCGAACACGGCATAGACGCTTGGTTCGAACTCATGAAGCGCTATCAACAGTACCCGGAGGAAGATGCTCTGGCATTGTCAGGTACAAATTTCTTAGATTGGTCACAAAGCAGTGACGTTGCATTGTTTTTCGCAAATGAAGGTCGGGATGGTCAGGGAGCGCTGTTTGTCTGCGACGCCACATCAACCGGAAAGACCCTGCAGATCCTTCCTGTCGAACAAGTGCTCCGCAAGGTTCGCGAGCAGCTAATGCAAGGACTGACCAACGGTTCGCCCCTTCTGTTCTCACCCCCGCGGCAGATTGCCAACCAACGAGCAAAGAATCAGCAAGCCGTCTATTTCGCCCAGCTAGAACTTCGCATGGACATGCTTGAACTCTGGCGCATGCAAGAGGCAAGAGACTCCAGCGACACTATCGCCGTAAAGCTTATTCTCCCCGCCAACACAGAGGCCGGTTTCGCTCAGTATCTATCCGAAAAGGGAATGGACAACGCTTTCATCTATCCAGATCGATAAGAATCAGAGGCGTACTGTGAAACAGCGATGCCTGACCCGACGGTCAGCACGGACACTGCGCGATAAAACCGCGCAGCGCCGGTGAACTTAAACGTCATTGCTTCAAAGCTGCGAATCGTAATCCATGCTCTTATGTAAAATACGCACGACTAAAATATTGGCTGACGTGCTGCGCTTGTAGAAAACTATGTGGCTGCCTTGTGGAAATTTTTTATATCCATCGCGAATGTAGTCGCATGAAATTCCCAAGTTTGGCTTTCGTGCAAGCATTAAAAATGCGTCATCTAATTGCTTAATGTACAAGTTTCGTTGAGTTCTACCCCAGCGGTTCTCGGTAAATAGCGCAATTGACCGTAAATCGCGTTTAGCCTGATTGCTTAGCTGAAACAATTTCATTAGTGCTTGTGCTCATCAAGTTCAACCAGGAAGTCTTTGTAGTTGTAGTCGGCAATGCCGCTATCCTCGCCCTGAATGAGCATTTGACGTAGCGCTTGCAGCTTGTTTTCAGAGTCTTCAAGCAGTCGTAACCCAGCCCTTAGAATTTCACTGGCCGAACCGTAACGGCCAGACTCAAGTTGTGCGGAAATGAAAGTCTCAAAGTGATCGCCTAAGGTAATGCTTGTGTTCTTTGCCATAGTAACGTCTCCAAATGTACCAACAGATACCATAATATCGTATTGTTTTATTTTTTCAAGGTTTGACGGAGCGTAAAAGCGGGCTCTAGCAAATCGCCTCATCACAACAGCCGGTAGGTTAATGGGCTGGCTTCATCAAGCCCAACATCGGTGGCTGTATTACGGCCGATGTTGGGCAAACGATGAAGCTGTTTACCCAACCTACCAGTTTCTTTACCTTCATCGTTGAAGCTGCACGAAAACTCAAAATGCCAAAATCACAGCCTATTAAATCAATGAATTGCGAAATAGTTTTCTTTGAAAAACCACTCTTCTTACAAACTCGCTAGGAATTTCTCGTGCGGTACATATCGAGGAGTTTGCAGATATTTGGAGCGTTGTCACTTGCAGCCACGGTCGCTGCACTTGCGTATCTCACTTATGCCGTTAAATCCAACGTAGATCGCGAAAACACAGCAACAAAGAGCGGCGTCGAGTTTGTTCTCAATTGGGGCGGTCTCAAAACGGATCAAAAATATGAGGTAGTCAGTAGTTTGGAATCGGCACGCTCATTCACTGGCGATCACCTTGATTACTATTGCATCCAAATTGCCGATTTTTCGCCCAGCAACAAAGAGAAAGAAAATTGGCAACTGATGTCTAGCGTTGAAAAGCTAACCAGGGAGGCCGTGATGCAAGCACAGCAGAATAGCAATGCGTCTCGATGCTTTGGCCGTGACATCACGAACTCGGAAGAAATTCAGGCGCATATTTGGTCTGCCACGTTTCATTCCCGTCGCATTACAGCGTACCAAATAATTTTCTTTGATCCGCACACTAAGCGGCTACTGTACGTCAGCGCTAAAACTTGAAAGCCCGTAGCCCGAGGTTGGGCAAGTTTCATCTGCCCAACCTCGGCGATGATCTTGACGCCGATGTTGGGCAAACGATGAAGCTGTTTACCCAACCTACGAGTTGATATGCGCAGTGCCTTGAGTGATTGCTCCAAAATTTGATTCCCTTATGTATTGATGTTCATACAGTTATATGATGAAACCGATTGATCACAAGAGAATTTTTTGTAACTTCACGGAAATGTTGGGGCGCAACGCGGAGTGATATGCGGATGTTGTGCTCCGTAAATTGAGTTTGAAAAGGAGAACAAATGGGCGACTGGGACTTTTTGCACGATATGCATAGGGAAGGTTATAGCGCAGAGGAAATAGCTGATGCTGCTGCTTGCGGATATAACCCTTTGGAGTGGCGACCCTTAAACGAAAAAGAATTGCCTGCGGTGTGTCCGCAGCAAGATCCTGAACTAGTTGAAATTTTTGAAAGCCTAGTCGATAGCGCAAAGTGTTACCACACGCTCAAAGGACGCTACCTGCAAATATGGGGCGAGCTGGGTGAGCTCTATGCAGAAATGAAATATGGCATTAAGCGCCACAAACCACACACCAGAGGTTCAGGTGGCAAACTTGGCAATGATTACATTGAAATTAAAACCATTTCCCCAGAAAAAGCAGGTGAGCTTGTTCAAGTTAAGCGAGCAGGTAACTTCAATAAACTGCTGGTAATAAAAATAACTAAAGACTTCGATTTTGAAGGTCGATTTATTGAAAGAAAAAAACTCTCAAAGGGTGATGGAGCACATGCACGTGTGTCATGGCCAATGCTTACCGCAACCGATAAATAAACCGTGACGAAACAAATGCCCAACCCATCATTCAAGCGTGACAGGTTAAAACCAGCCCCTAATTCAAACGTTATTCATGGCTAATCATTGCGAGTGATGAATGGAACCAATTCGTCGTGGACAACTGTATGAGCCTGTGGGTTGGGCAAGTTTCACCTGCCCAACATCGGTGATGATCTTGACGCCGATGTTGGGCAAACGATGAGGCTGTTTACCCAACCTACGAGTTACGAATTCGAAGGTGGAAACGTCCGAACACTGCCTGTCTGCTCAAATCCTGATTCCCACAAATAAATCAGTTACGCGACCCTGAATACGTCGCATCAATCTGACACGTGCCCGAATTGGCAACCACTTTCATCGAGAACGCTTCATCATTGAATTGACCATCGGTGGCGCGCCACGTGCCGCTGGTGCCGGTGGTGCAGGTGTAGTTGCCGCTGGCCTCAATCGTTGTTCCGTATTGCACAAAATTACCGCTGAGCGTACAGAATGTTGATCCTGTAGTACCCGCGGTTTCTTGCGTAATTTTGATGGGGCCGCCGTTGCCGCCGGTAAAGCTCGCCGCGATTGAGAACAGCGAGAACGCGAAATACTTGCCGTTATTGGTGCAATTGGTGGGTGTGCCGAGTTCAGCGCCGTAAAAATCGCCCGACAAATTTTGGCCGGCAAACGTGAAGCGCGTGAGCGTTTTGGTGACTGTCGTTCCAGCCGATGAATAAACTAATCGCAGGGATTTTTTATCGTTGAACGTGAATGTGGCGGTGCCTGTTGAGCTCGTTGCAACCGCTGCCGGATTCCACGCGCCGCCAAACCACGCACCGCGTGTGATGTTGAGTGTACCGCTGTAGGTGTTTGCACCTGTCTTGCTGGCCGCTGCGCTAAACCAGGTAGGCGCTTGATCCTGGCCCTGCACGAACCAGGACGCGAACAAAATATCGCCCTGCTGCGTGATGTTAAGCCCCCAACCTTCCTCGCCCGGTGTGTACCAAATATCTTGATAGCTGGCGGCATGCGATGGTAACGCGAACGCGGACAAAAACATCGCGGCGAGGACGATGCTGTGGCGTAAAAATCGCTGGATTGGGGAGTTTGGTGAGGGTTGGAACATTTTCGTGCCCCTTTCGAGAGAGTTGAATAAAGCCGATTTTAATCGGCGGCCACGCTATGACCACGAATTCTGAAACTGGTGCGATAAAATTTATCTTATGGCAAATTAAACATCTGTCAGCCAACGCGCTGATACGCTGTCCGCATGGCCGCTGAAAATGTTGATGACGAGCGCGTTAAACTAGCGTTTTCGGGTGTTGCGGCAATTTCCTGGCCGCTTAATCCCGCTAAACGATTCCAAAGGTCATCTCGTGCACAACCAAGCTGAATTGCTGCAAAAAAAGTGGTTTTATCCATTTGAACTCAACGATGGCACCGTGCTGTCGACCTATGTGCCGGACGATATCACCAGCATTCACGCCACCCGCTGGCAAATGCTGGATGCGTTGGTCAAAAAAGAGTTCAAGACCAATATCGCAAATGCGGATGTGCTCGATATCGCCTGTCATCAAGGCTATTTTTCTACCCAACTCGCCCGGCTCGGCTTCAAGCATGTGCGCGCCGTCGATGCGCGGGCGGAGCATGTTGCCGATACCACGCTGATTTCAAAAGCGATGGAACTGGGCAATGTTTCAGCTGCGGTGGGTGATGTATTTGATTTGGCGAAAACAGAAACGCCGCGCGACTTGGTGCTGCAATTTGGTTTGCTTTATCACCTCGAAAACCCGATTGGCGCATTGCGTGTCGCAAGAGCGCTCACCAAGCGCGTGTGCGTGATCGAAACCCAAGTCGTGCCCAATATGGGCGGGCCGGTTGATTGGGGCAGCTATCGTTTTGTGCGGCCATTGAAAGGCGTATTCGGCATCATCGACGAGATGGAAGAAATCCACGCGCCGGAAGCGAGCGTGACCGGGATTTGCCTCGCACCAAGCGTGGAGGGGCTAATATGGATTTTGCATGCGGTGGGTTTTGCCCGCGCTGAGTTATTGTCGGTGCCGGACGATGGTTACGAGCAGCTTAAATATGGGAAACGGGTAATGGTGGCGGCGTACGTTTAGCGGCTGTATACACACTAGCACTGGAGCGGCTTTCGGAGCATTTATGCTTTGGAAGGCTCGCCAGTGCTAGTGTTTTAAACTCGAAGAGGCGGGATGGGGGTTTGCCCGCGTTGAGGTGGCGTCAATCAAGTCGGCATCGCCCCCATCCCATCCTTCCCCCGTCGCCGGGTGAAGAGGCGGTTCGGTGCGTGTTTGAATAGGTCGCATCAGTTGCGCAACACTGCACGAGAGACTTAAACTCAGAAAATTTCGCCTCGATAGCTAACTCTTGCTACTGAACCACCGCCACCTTCGGCACTGCACTCTCCTCACGCGGCTTCGCCTTCTTCACATATTTTTCCATCCACAAATTCGTTTCATAGAGCATGTGCGATATCGATTCGCGCGCACGATAGCCGTGGCTTTCGTTGGGGAGCATTACTAATCGCGCCGTGCCGCCGAGGCCTTTCATGGCCTGGAATAATCGTTCACTCTGGATTGGGAAAGTGCCGGGGTTATTGTCCTGCTCGCCGTGAATCATCAGCAGCGCATCTTTCATTTTGTCAGCGTAATTAAACGGCGACATGGCGTTGTACGTTTCGGGCGCTTTCCAATAAGGGCGCTCTTCGGCTTGGAAACCAAACGGCGTAAGCGTGCGGTTGTAGGCACCGGATCGTGCAATGCCGGCGCGGAACAAGCGAGTGTGTGCGAGTAGGTTCGCCGTCATAAAAGCGCCGTAAGAATGACCACCAATGGCGATGCGTTCACGATCCGCCACGCCGCGTTTCACCACTTCATTCACCGCGGCTTCTGCACTGGCAATGAGCTGCGGCAGATAAGTGTCATTCGGCTCCTTGCCGTCTGCGCCGACGATCGGCATGGAAGGATTATCGAGCACCGCATAACCCATCGCGAGCAATGCTTGCGGGCCAGAAAAACTGATGCTGTTGAAGCGATAAGGCGATGACGTCACCTGGCTCGCGGCATTCGCGGTGGTGAATTCTTGCGGGTATGCCCACATCAACATCGGCAGCGGACCATCGCGTTTAGCATCGTATGCGGGTGGCAGATAAAGTGTCGCTGTCAGGTCAACACCGTCCGCACGCTTGTAGCGAATTTGCTCTTTTTGCACACTCGCGAGCTGTGGTGTGGGATGCGGAAATTGGGTGAGCTGGGTAAGCTGCACATCTTTGGTTTTGCGCAAATCGCGAATATAAAAATTAGCCTGTTCGGTCGGCGATTCGCGCGTCGTCAGTAAACGTTTGCCCTCGTTATCCAGCAGCTCGATGACGTCTTCAAACATCGGCGCTTCGGATTGGAAGAGTCGCTCTTTCTTTTTGCTGGTGAGATTCAAGCGATCAATAAACGGCTTGTCCCCTTCAGGCGATGCGCCTTGGCCATCGAGAAAAATCGATTCATTGTCAGCGGCGATCAACAATCGCTGATTACCCGCTTCGTCCATGCGCGTCTTTGGTACGCCGGGATTGTTGTAACGATCTTCGCTCGCGAAGCTCGCCATCAAATCGGGCTTGGCGGCAAAATCAGGTGAAATTCGCCAGGTTTTTACGGCGCGTGTTTTCCACCAGTATTCGGTAATCAGGGCCACATCGCCCCGCGCCCACAGCGCACTTTGATAGCGGCTGCCGAGCTTCATCAATTCGCGCGGCTTGTCTTTAAACGGGGCTGCATGCGTCAATACCAGATCCCGAAATTCCATCGGCTTCGCGGGATCGCCGCCATCTTGCGCTTCGGCCCACACCAGCGTGGCGGGCGCGTCGGCACGCCAACTGATGTCGCGTACGCCAGTGCGAACGGCATCGTTACCGGGCGGCAAACCTTCTTCGAGGGGAAGTTTGGCGACGGTATGAATCACTTTTCCGGCTAAATCACGCACTTCAATAGACTGTGGAAATGATCGCGACGACACCACATAAGAATACGGCCGCTCGATAATTTGTGTGAGCAGATGTTTGCCATCGGGCGATGCGTTCAGTCCGAGGAATCGATCCGGTTTGCCGATCAGCGTGGTCTTGCCCGCAAGATCAATGATGGCAGGCTGCACCAGCGTGTAGTGATCAAAAACGCTCGCATCGTTTTCGCTCTTCAACAAATCTTGCAATGTGCGAACTTGTCGCTGACTGCCGCCTGGCAGCGCGTCCTGACTGTTCGGGCCGGTTGGCAAGGCCACGGATGGCGGCGCAGCGCCTTGGTTTGCAGGCCGCAATCGCACCAGCAGCGATTTACCATCCGGCATCCATGCGAAGCCGCGGCTGTAGACAGTGTTGAGTGGGGTACTCGAAATTTTGCGCGCAGATTTGGCCGCAATATCGACGATCCATAATTCGACACCGGCTTCGGCTAGATGGGTAAACGCAATAAATCTTTGATCGGGCGAGAACGCCATATCTGCCAATTTCAAATTCTTCGGCAAGCCCGCTAGCCGAATTTCTTTGCGAGTTTCAATATCAACCAGCCACAAATCCTCGCCAAACGAAAACCGACTTTGGCTATAGGTGCGCGGGTTAATTCGCAAACCCGCGAGCTTTAATTCAGGCTGCGCGACTTCGCGAATACTCGGCAAGGTCGGGGTTTTAACCATCGCCGCCAGATCACGTCGCGGACTTAAATTAAGCGACGGCGCACGGAGTTGATCGACGATGGCCTGCAACGGTGCGGGCGGCGTTTTGTAGGTGCTTGTATCTTGTGCGATTGCCGCTGCACTAAAGATCACTGCAGACGAGATGATTGCACGAAGAGAATGAGGGAATTTTTTGAAGGCCATATCGAGCTTTCTTGAAAGGAAAAAGTGCTGCGGGCGTGAAAGACTTCTATGACCGCTACCGCATTGAAACGGACTCAAAACGCTATTACGGCAGAAAATATTCCGGGGCGCGCCGTCAAGGATTGTGCCTCGGATGAGCCGCCTCGGCGCGAACCAGAACAAGACTCAAACAACCTTTGCAAACTCACTTAAGCCAAGGCAGCACAAATTTATCAATTCCTTTGTATGCAGATAGCGCAACATTCATAACGTAGTAAGCCTTCTTTGAATATTCTGCGATAGAGTTACCAGCGACACATAAACGCGTAAACAGCCCATTTTGCTCCTTCGTCATCGCGTCAGCCTCATTTGCCAAGACGGCTTGGTTCGCGCTCATTTCAATGAACGCACCCTGAGTCTGTTGCATAGACTGCCGAACACCACGAATCCCAAAAAACGCATAGTCAATTAGAGCTTGTTTCAAGCAAGCCAACAAAATGCGCGCGTAATAGGCATGGAATGGTGGCAAAGAACTCTTTTCAAACGCTTGGCTAAGTCCGTCAATCTCTTGAAGAAGGGTTATGATTTCCTCCTCAGCAACGACGTCACCTTCATCGGGAAGTACGTCTGCCATCATCTCTAACAGCGCTAACGTTTCACCTACATAAATTTGCCCAACAACGCTGCTCCACGGAGCTTGAATAGTTCCGCCATTGATGTGTTCTCTGATTCTGGTGAGACACGTTACATAGTTTGTCGATGAGGAATGCTGCTTGAGCCCTTGCTCGACCTCATCAATCAATTTTCTGAGTTTTGCGACGACCTCCAGTGCTAACGTCATTTGTTGAGCGTCCGAAAATCCAACAAGCTTAAGACCTACGGCTTTGCACCAAACCGATCCGGCCTGAGGATTGCCGGACGGTCCTTGGGCACGTTCAAATATTGCGTGCAATCTTCGCGCAGCGTTTGTTTTAACTTTCACTGCATTTCTCCCGAAATCCTAATAAATACAAGAACGCTTTTTTTCCAAAAAGCCAGCTTCATAAAATATGCTCGCTAACGCTCTAGGTAAAATCAAATGCCCTTTTCGTTGAGAGTGGTAATGAGCCAACAGGTCAAACAACATAATGTTTAAACAACACCAATAAACGCGACGAAACTACTCCGTTCTGACTGTGGCAACAAATCTGCCAAGCCAGTATCGAGAGTAGCCAACTTACCTTTGTGGCGTTTTGCCAATTCAATCAAATATGCATCGGTAACCTGCCGATGCCCCACTAGTGCATTACTGGTGAAGCTGGTCAGATCATTAACCGCCAAATCATCTAGCCAAAAGATGTGGCCTGGTAATGCAATTATTTCGCTCAACGCTTTTGATGCAGCGCGAGGACTGACGGCGGCAGCAATAATTTTTGCGTTAGATGAAATACGCACAAATGCTAACTGGGTCAGCGGGCAGGTTGCCCATGACTTTTGCCCGACATTTTCAAACCAGTCATGCGCAACAACATGATGTACATGAAGCGGCCACGCGAGCGCAATCAAAACGTTGACATCGAGTAAATAAGGCGTTGGCAAAGTCTTTGCGGCAACGCTTGCCAACTTAGCCATTAATCCTCGTCCTGCTTAACGTCATCAAGACCGATCATTGGCGCACCGTTGGGAGCCTTAAATACCGGAAAGCCGCTTTTTCGCTTTGCAAATTGCTCGCGCAAGGACTGGCTCTGTGCCTCCAAGCCTTTGTTAGCCAGTTCGGAAATGATATCGCCGAGCGCTACCGAACGCGCTGCTGCCAGCCGTTTGGCGGTATTGACTAATTGTGGATCGAGATTCAATGTGGTTCGCATAATGGCTCCATCACTATTATTGACGCATCAACGCATCACAACATCATAGCATATCGTATCAGTGGCGCGTCGCCCAACCCCAACACATGCCGCGCAACCAGGGGAATTGACTTACATTAGTGGAACGAGAGTCATAGTTGGCTAGAGCCAATTCTTTTCGCTCGATAAGTTATCTTAACTTTCAAGGGGAATCGTATGAAAAAGACAACCAAAATACTATTGACCGGGATGTGTGCGGCGCTGCCGTTTTTTGCGGCTTCTGCCAATGCGCAAACCACGCGAGCCTCGTGTGAAGCAGATGCGAAGGTACAAAATATTACCGGCGCTGATCGTCAAACGTTTATGAAGGCTTGTTTGCCTGCGGGCGAGTCGGCTGACAAGCCTGCCAAGGCCACGAAAGTAGCCAAGAAATCCAAGTCCAGCAAATCGGCAAAAGCTAAAAAGACAGCAAAGGCCAAGGCGAACAAACCCGCCACGGTAAAAACGCCGTCATGAAGTAAGCCATATGTCATGCAAAAGCAGGGCGCACCAGCGCCCTATTTTTTTGCTCGTTCACGAAGTACCGCACATTCTCTTTGAACCAAACCTTATTCAGCTGCGATTCATGAACTGGTGTCATCCTATCAACCGTCTGTGGCAAGATATTCCTATGCACTTATTCCAAAGTTTTATTTATCGTTTCTGCTGCGTCGTTATTTTCATCACGCTGGGGGCGTGCGCATCGACACCCGTGGATGTGAATACGCTGGATAGTTATGAGATTGTAGATTGCGAATTACCGGGGCCGATCTTGCGGGTGGGCGCGGGCTATGCGACGACCGGGCGCGCACAGGCGCTACGCACAGGGGCATCTGAGTGCGCATTGCGCGGTGGTGCGTATAGCGTGGCGGGCCGATCCAGCTATGAAACTTCGTTGAAAATTTGGCTCCCGCTGGCGGCAGATGGCGACAAGCAGGCGCAGACCTACGTCGGGCAAATTTACGAAAAAGGGTTGGGACGTCCGGCGGATTTTGCAAAAGCGGCGGAGTGGTACAAGAAAGCAGCGGAGCAAAATTTCGCGCCTGCGCAGACTGCACTTGCGGTGTTGTATGAGCGCGGCAATATCGGCGGCAAGGCGGATGCGATGGCGGCCTTGGCGCTGTATCGCAAAGCCGCGCAGCTCAATGAAGCGCTGGCGTTTGAACGCGATGTGGTGAGCCGGGATAAAGAAATAGCGGAATTGAAAGTAGAGCTTGAGAAATCGCGCGCGGATTCCAAACGGCAAAGCGAAGATTTGAAACGCCAACAGAATCAATTGAAGGCGCAGATTGATGGCTTGAAACGCGCGCTGGCGCAGGCGCGCGTGCAGCAGGATCAAGAGCGCATCAAACGATTCGAAAAAGAACTGCGTGAACGTCAGGAGGAAGAGGTAAAAAGCAAAGACAAGTTATCAAACGCAGACGCAGATGTGGCACGCACTTCTGTGGCGCTGGCGAGTATTGAGAAAGAGCCGGTGCCGACTGATGCCGCACTGCCGCAGATTCAATTGCTGGAGCCGATGTCGATTGCGATGCGCGGCGTGATGACGGTGCGGATTCGCCCCAACGTGAAAGAAATTCCGGTGGTGGCGAAAGTGATTGCGGCAACGCCTGCAGCCCCTGTGTTCAAAGTAATGGTCAACGATATAGCGTTAACACCAGATGCCGAAGGCATTGTCCGCACGATTATCGCGGTGACGGGCAAGACGACGGCGGTGCAAATTATTGCGATTGATAGCAGCGGCAAGCGAGCGTCGCTGCCGTTCGTGATGGCATCGAGCGACATCGTGCGCGAGACGGCGCGGGTGACGCCGCTGTCGCGCGGCTTTGGCAATTACTACGCGCTCATCATCGGCAATGCCAGCTATAAATATTGGGACAAACTCAATACACCTACCGCGGATGCGCAAGCGGTGGGCGCGGTGCTGGAACAGAAGTATGGTTTTAAAGTAACGACCTTGCTCGACGCTTCGCGGGGGCGAATTTTTAAAGAAGTGGCAAGGCTGCGCGCAACCCTGACCGAGAACGATAATCTGCTAATTTATTACTCCGGTCATGGCTATTGGGATGCAGCGAATCTGAAAGGTTATTGGGTGCCGGTAGATGGTGAGAAAGAAAATATTGCGAATTACATTTCGTCATCCGACATCACCGAGCAGTTGAGTGCGTTGCGTGCACGCCAGGTATTGGTGGTGGCCGATGCGTGTTACGCGGGCGTACTGGTGCGATCGGTGGCGGAGCAATTGGATCGCAACCCGAGTGCGAGCAAGTCGGACTGGCTGCAAAACCGCGCGCAATTACAAAGCCGCAAGGTGATGAGCTCGGGTGGTGTGCGACAGGTGATGGATGGCGGCGCGGGTAAACACTCGATCTTCGCGCGCCAATTTCTTGATGGCCTCGCACGCAAGATGGAAGCTTTCGAAGCGCATGAGCTGTATCGCGATATCGCGCCGCGCGTAGAGAAGGCCGCGCTCGGCTTTGGTGAGCAGCAGCAGCCGCAATATGGGCAGCTGCAGTTTTCAGGTCACGTGGGTGGGGATTTTGTGTTTGTGCCGAAGAGCTAAATTTCTCTTCAGCACATGCTGAATCCCTTTTGCGCCGCTCGGTAAATAACTGGCGGCGCTTTTTTCGCTGCGACTGTGTGAAGTTTTGCGAACTGCCGATCACTGGATGGGACTGGGTCCCGGCCTTCGCCGGGATGACGGCATTAGAGCCGCCTCACTCTCAAGGCCCAGCACTGGCGTGCATCCTGAAGCATATGCCCTGAAACTGCCCTATCCATGCGGCATTCCGGCACACGACATTTATTTGCTTCTGTGTGCGGTTCATCACACTTTCGCCTGTTATTTCGCGAAAAAGCGCTGTGAACAAAAATACTTTTGACAATTGTTCATAAAGTTTGAACCGAACGTGAAGTCGATGCGATTCAGTTACAGATGGAATGCAAACACAAAGCAATTTGTTCCATCGCAGTTCAGTACCGGCAGTTTGGCCTCTGTTGAGAAGCTTTGAATGACAAATCGCAAGGCGTTTCACCAGAGGCAAAGTACAAACACTGCATTGATGTGAAGCTTTCAATTTCAACTTTTTTCTTACTCAATCATTTATAAATTTTAGGAGACTCACCATGAAATCATTTATCCGTTCGACCATCGCTATCGCTGCAACCGTTGTTGCTACCGGCGCATTTGCTCAAGCCAGCAAATCCGAAGTCAGCATCGATAATGTGATCCTCACCAACGCTGCTGTGCTGGGTTCCAAAGCATCGCAAACCGTTGAAATCGGCAACGCATCCGGCGGTGGCCAGTCGAACGTAACAGGCAAAAACGCGATCATGACCAACGCAGCCGTATTGGGGTCTACCGCAAAGCAAACTTCTAAAATCGGTAACGCAGAAGGTGCAAACAGCAAATCGACCGTCAAATTCGACAACCTGATCCAGACCAACGCGGCCGTATTGGGTTCGAAAGCGACTCAAAACCTCGAACTCGGCAACGCGGCCAACGGTGGCGAAGCGACCGTGACCATGAAGAACCTGATCTTGACGAACGCAGCCGTACTGGGCTCAAGCGCAACCCAAGACGTGAAGTTGGGCAACGCTAAATAATAAAAACAGGGCGCTGATGTAGCGCTGCACGGATGCCCTAAACCGGCACAAATGCAACGAGGGCCAGAGCAACAATCAGGCCCTCGTTGTGCTTTGCAAAAGAGTAATTCTGGATGCGCAACAAACTGTGGAGCCAACCATGAAACAAGCAAGCCTGAATATTGTTATCGCAGCTATTTTATGTGGCGCAGCAAATATTGCCTCAGCCGCAGGGGGCAGTATGGCCATGAGCGCCAAGGACTTACCGGATGATGTCCGCGCCTCAATCGCCAAGGAAATGTCAAAAGCCAAGCAGTTCAAGGATGAGCAACGTAAAGACAGTAACGGTAATGCCATTGAAGATGAAGGCGGCAGCGGTAGCCGCACATCAAGCAGTTGCCAGATGGACGTGGGCACCACACCCAAGCAACCCGTGGGCACGCGCGCGCCGTCGCGTACCGTTACCGTGGTGCAAGGTAGCGTCATTCAAATGTGCGGAAAGTAATTAATGTCTGTTGCGGTCACATTGCGCGCGGCTCTGGTGGTCTCGGTTGCCGCAACCCTTGGCGGATGCGCGAGCATGACCGACACGCGCACGCCAACCGTTGAAGGCTACGATGAGGTTCGCGTTGCACCGATGCTGCCGATTAACCGCACGGTGACCAATTTCAACGAGGGCTTACGCTGCATGGATGGGCAGCTCGCCACTTATGGCGTCGGCGCCTCGTTGATCGTTGAGGATTTAAATGACCGCACGCAGAAAGTGTCGGCGGGCACAACCGATATGTTTATCTCGGCGATGTCGCAGATGACGCGCCGCAGTCAGGCGATTCGCACCGTCGCTTTTAGTGACGATACAAAAAATCTTACGACGTTTATGACGCGGGCGGGGAGCAAAGAAGCATTCCAGCTGGAGAATATTCCAGCCTATGCAATTCGCGGCTCAATCACACAGTTTGACGACAACCTGGCAAAGAAGACAGTCGACGGCGGTATTACGTTGGGCATCGGCCAAAAAACATTTTTAGGCACAGGTGCGTCGAAAAGTTCGTCGATCAACATGGTGGCGCTTGATCTTGCGGCGGTGCGCGCGAAAGACTATTCGCTTGTGGCCGGTGTGAATTCCCGAAACAGTGCAGCGATTTTGCAAGAAGGCTGGGGCGTTGACACTGAAGCGAGCTATAAAAAGCTCGGCATTAATTTTATGACCAGCCTGTCAAAATCTGATGGCAAGACCATCGCTCTGCGTAATCTGGTGGAGCTATCCGCGATTGAGTTGATGGGCAAACTTAACAAAGTGCCGTACTGGAAATGTCTGGGCGTACCATCGAGTCAGCCGGAAGTCGCGGCGGAGATTGAAGATTGGAATCAGGCGATGGGCGCGGGCGAGAAAGTCGCTTTTTACTTGCGCCACTTTCGCGCGATGGGGTTGGTGCCAGACGATGGTGCGCCGGTACCCGGCTACATGATCAAGGAAGCTTTACGCAGTTATTTCAAGGCGCTCAATCTGCCTTATGACGGCAAGTTTTCGCTTAAATTAATGCGTGCGCACTTCGATGCGAATCAAGATCAAATTCTTCCTGCTGCAATAGCCGCGATGGAAGAAGAACGTCGCTTGCGATTGGAAATAAGAGTGAAGCTCACGGCTTCACCAACCAGCGCGGCTGATCGCGGCCAGGCGAAATTTAATATTTTCAATAACACTGATTCGTTTGTGTATTGCTTTTTGCAGGATGAGAAAAGAGCGGTGATGCGCGTGTTTCCGAATCCTTGGCAGCCGCAAGCGCTGATCCCGGCACTACAAACATTGGCATTGCCACGCGCCGGTACGTTCAACTTAATATCGCATCCGAAAATAGCGCAGAGCATTTCTTGCTACACCACTCGCACCGATGTCACGGCGCGATTGCCCGCGTTGCTGACCGGCCAAGGACTTTCCGCGATTCGCGGGGTGAATGAGATCGCTGGTATTACTGCGCAATTTGCGGCGTTGGGCGAAGAGTTTCGCGAATCGAGTGTTGAATTCAAAGGTGCTGACGCGGCTGTCTTTTCGAAAGCTCCGGCACAGCTGGCGAAGAAATAGATATAGGGGTAGAGCGATGATGAAAATGAACACAAACTTCTTGATTGCATTTGCCTCTATGGCAGCTCTTTACGTCAGCCCGGCGATATCGGGGATCGTGGTTGCTGAAGGTGATGATGCAAAGCCGACGCAAGAAATCGTTCAGGTTGCCGAGGGATCAACAGCAACACCAACACGGCCGCCAGTGTCACCGGCCAAAGCGAAACAAGCTAAGAAGAATCCTTCCGTGGATGACATAGACGCAATTACGGCCGCAGAAAGTAAAAAAAGAAAAAAGTACGTTATGCGCTGTTGGCAAAACGGGCAGCTTATTTTGGAGAGGCATATGGATGATCTGCCGCCCGACTCCAACAAAATCGTCGCGCTCGATGGTGGTCGCGGCATGCGCCTGTTTGATTTGCGAAATGCCGCCTGTTTATTGCAGTAGATGTGCAGTAAGCATCCTTAATCCACGTACTGATCGACGTTAGCATGCGCTCACCCTCGCCAAACGAATTTGTCAGTGACCCTGCAACCGTTTATGCTGAATGGCTTAAGCGCGAAGTTTTGCGCAAATCAAAACAAGCCAGAGGCAATAACAACAGCATGGAACTTGATAATCAGACCGTTTTGGGGCTGCTTGAACGCGTCGGTAGCGGCGACGAAACCGCTTTCACCACTCTTTATAAAAGCGTCAACCGACGCGTTTTCGCATTTGCGCTCAACCAATTGCGCGACGAAGCGCGTGCCGAAGAGGTCGTCGTTGATACGCTGCACGAGGTTTGGAAGCATCCGGAGCGCTTTAATGCAACTTCCAAATTCTCAACCTGGGTATTGGGCATCGCGCGCTACAAAATATTGAACGCTTTTCGCTCGACCACACATTCATATGATGAGCTGACCGACGAAATGAATGAAACCGTTGCCAGCGATGATGCAAGCCCGCATGATTTGTTGGCCAAGAGCCAGCGCCAGGCGGGGGTGCGGGAGTGTATGGATAAGCTCACGACGGACCATCGCGAATGCATGCATTTGGTGTTTTTCGAGGGAATGTCACTGGGTGAAGTGGCAACGTTGCAAGCGTGTCCGGAGAACACGATCAAGACGAGGCTATTTCATGCGCGACAAAAAATAAAGAATTGCCTCCGTTTGTTGCTCAAGCGGGAAGGTGAAGAGACCGGCGGTAGAGAAAATGCAGAGGATGCTCTGTCCGCCCATGACAACTCAGAAGGAAGCGCAAATGTCACATCCTGAACAATTTACCGAATGGCTGCCGTGGTATGTGAACGGCACACTGAATGCAAATGATCGCGCCGCGATGGATGCGTATCTTGCCAAATCACCACTTGCCCGCGACGAAGTGCAGTATTACGAGCGGATGGCGGCGATGATGCAACGCCGCGCAGAAAACATTCCCGCTGATATTGGGCTTGCCCAGACGCTGCAACGTATTAAGGTGTCACCAAAGGCTGAGGCCGCGCCACCAGTGGCACGCCGCGTGGAGCGCAACATGCCCGATACCGATGAGCAAAACTGGTTCCAGCGTTTGCTGGGCGGTGGTTGGATGAAGCCTGCGCTTGGCTGTGCAATGGCAGTGATTATGGCGCAAGGTGTGTTTTTGGTTCAGCAACGTGATGAGGCCATTGTTTATCGTGGCAAACCTTCGATTACCGACGTTAAAACATCAGGTGCTAAAACTGAAGCCGCTTATTTGCGCGTGGTATTCAAACCGAATGCCACTGAAGGTGAGCTCAGGCTGCTGCTTGCCAGCATCAACGCATGGATTGCCGGTGGGCCTGGGCAGGCGGGTGAGTACTATCTGCGCTTTACACCCGATCAGGTGCAAGGCGCCATGGACGCATTGAAAGCGAGCGGATTGGTGAGTGAAGCAGCGCCTGCGAGCCAATTACCGGATATGCAGTAGAGCAGTTGATTCCAAAGGCGGCGCTCCTCAGGCAACCACCACCAAAATTAGTTTGTTAATTATTGTCAAAAAAGTTTGAACCGTTTTAGGCTCCGGTGTGATTCACGCTTATACCCAACCGACCCACCACACCGGAGGCTCAACATGTTTAAAACTTCAATCAAGACTTCAGTCCAGAAATCAATCGTCTGTGCGCTCATCGCGGCATTTGGCTTCACAGGACCCGCGCTGGCGGTAGACATCAAATACTACCCGCCAGGTAGCAATTTACAACCTATTGAAGTCGCCCGCATGTTGGCTGGACCGCAATTTAAGCCAACCTTGAAGATGCGTGGTGTGCAAATTGTCGGTGGCATGCCAACCGAGTCGGTAGCGCCATCACCAGATCAGCCAAAACCAATCATGTTTGCGCAGGCTTCTATGCCCGCTGCTGCTGTCGTGAGTGCAGCACCTGCTGCAACACAAGCATTGCCCGCCGCGCAAATATCACAACCGTTCGCCATCTCGGTTCCATTCGCGTTTAATTCTGCCAAGCTGGCACCGGATGCATTTGAAGCGTTGGACAACATCGCTGAAGGCATTAAGCTCGTACAGTTGCCGGGCGATTTAATTATCGAGGGCCATACAGATGCCAAAGGTGGCGACGCTTACAACTTGAAGCTATCGGTTCGCCGTGCCGCCGCCGTAAAGCGATACTTTGCGCAGCATCACAAGATTGCCGCAAACAAACTTAAAGCCGTCGGCAAAGGCCGCACAGAACCACTCAATGGTAAAGATCCGCTGGCCTCTGAAAATCGCCGCGTGCAATTTAGATTGGCGTAGCAGACCGTTGTAGCCTGCTTGCGCGGCTTTAGTATTTATATAGTTTTTACGGGTATATTTCGTGCGCTGTGTGACATCTGATACAGAATAACGTAGCGGTGTGTCACTACACTGAACTATATCTTCAGCATACAAAAAGAGTCGTTGGCCACGGTACGACGACTCAATCAGGGATACCTTCGCATGGGAGTGAAGGCATTTCTGCGGCGCGCTCGCAACTTCGATAAACAACGTTTATTACTGGAAGATGCGATGTACGCACTTAAGAAAATTATTTTTTGCGCGGTGTTATTGGGTTTTTCGTCTGCCGCAATTGCTCAGTTCAATGGTGTTAGAGCAACGAGGGTGAATAGCTCAATAAGCCTGCCTGTTTCGGACTTTAACCCAACTCTTCCCGTCCGCTTCGCCATCACACAGGGCATATGCGTTGGCGATAGTTTGCAAAACGGTGGACTTCAAATACCCAGAGCAGATCCGCGTAACTCGGTAGCGCAACTACTTCAGTTAGGGCCAAACCCAGGAACGCGTGTTATAGAGTTTTGCCAAGATACTGCCACGGCACCGTGCGACCCATTCAAACTGGCTCCGACATCGTCCGATAAAATCTCGGTTGCTGTTATTTCTGTTTCTTGTCAGCTCAATCCGCCAAACGCAAGCGTGATTGCGCCAACGTTTCAGACCATCACCGCAAGCTGTCGGGAGACGCCGGGCGCGAATGCGACGATTGCGACCACAGATTACGGTTGGAGCGTGGTCGGACCGTCTCCCACGCTTCCACCCGCAGGCACTGCAACTACCATCAACCTATCGACACCCTCGGCAGCAACTTACTCGGTAAGCATTTCACCAAAATTCAGGGTGAATGTGACGCGCGGCGCGCCGTTTAATAACACCGAGCTGGCTACCTTGGACGCGGTTGATCTGCCAGGGTCAGTCACATCAACCATCATTGCGCAGGCCGCGGCAAGTGTTGCTATTACTGCACCAGCGAATAATTCAACATTCACCGCGCCTGCAACCATTTCGTTCACCGCGACCGCGGCGGCTCCAGGTGCTATCACAAGAGTCGAATATCGCGCGAACAACGGCGTTGTGGTCAGCGCCACAGCGGCACCCTTTGCAGCCGCGTTGCCCAACCTTTCGGCAGGCACTTACACCATCACGCCGCGTGTTGTACCTGCCGTAGGTGCGCCGGTGGATGGCGTACCCGTTACGATCATTGTTAACAATCCACCCACCGTCACTATTGCAACGCCCACAACTGGCGCGACCAGCATTGCGCTTGCACCTATCAGGCTTACTGCTAACGCTACCTCACCCGGCAGCGCTATTACCAAAGTCGAGTACTTTGCTGGTACGACGCGCATTGGGGAGGCGACAACGGCACCGTTTGCGATTACATGGAGCCCAGCGTTACCGAATGCCTATAGCGTCACGGCGGTGTTGACGAATCAAGCTAATGAAACAGCGGTGAGCCCACCAATAACTATTCAGGTAAATGCACCGTCACCGGCAGACGTGCTCTGCGCGGTGGCGGTTTTGCCCAGATCGATAAAAGTTGGCGAAACCGTCACGCTGCAAGCGGTGTGTAAACGCAACGGTATTCTAATTGCGGCCGCAACATTGCCTTCGCCCGAAAGTGTCAGTTATGAATGGCGTGCGGGTGCCGCCTCGCCGCCGATCACAGCAGCTACCACCAGCGATACCTTGGCCTTGCCCAAAACAACATTTACACGCTCAGGATTTTTTGCGTATCAGGTGGTGGCAAAGCTTTCCAACCCGCAATTTCCGTCGGCATCAGCAACATCAAATACCGCTGAAGGTATCGTTGAAGTCAAATCATCAGCGACGCGAATTGATGTTATTACCGCGCCCGGTAACTTGCGGATTTTGCCGGGTGAAGTTGTGACCTTTACGTTCAAGGTTTTGGATGGTGCCGCACCGGTACCGAACCAAGAAGTCAAAATAGCCATCATAGGCGGGAATGTAAAACGCACGGCGTCTAAAGCGAGCTTACAAAAAGCGTTTAGCAATTGCGCAGCGCAAGATGTGCTTGCACAGCAATCAGTCTTGACCAACGACAACGGTGAGGGTGTGGTGAGCTTCACGGCGGGTTGTGCGACAGGTGGCCGAACGGTTTTGCTCACGGCTGCCGACGTTACCAAAGATATTACGCTAAACGGCCCGGATCAACTGGCGCAAAAATTATCGCTGTTAAATGGTGCACCTCTGGTTAGTGCAGAGCCGAATAAACCAACCGCGGTATCGGTGAAAGTCATTGACTCAAACAACACCGCCGTCGTATCTTCAACCACCAAGTGGACCATTGATCCTTCAGCCGCCGGCGCGGTTACCGCAACGGCCGTGAGCAACAGCGAGGGCATCGCGACCACTACGCTTACGCTAAATCCAGGCTTTAAATCGGCGCAACTTGAAGTGTGTATCGAAGGCAGCGCCAGCGGAACTGCCGATAAGTGCAAAAAAATTCAGGTGCTAAATTCGGCTGCGGCAATCGTTGAACCTGCTGCCGCCATATCACAAGCGATCATGCAACAAGCAGTCGATGCACCCCGCGTTCAACTCAACAATATTCGTAATCGCCTTCAGCAATTACGCGTTGAAGAAGTTGGGACCGGCGGTGGCGGTGGCAGCGATAAAAGCGGCAGTGGCGCAGGGCAGAACAGTTCTAAATTAGGCGTGTTTGCGTTAGGCGAAATTGATTTGGCGAAACGTCAATCTGGTAATGGTGAAACGACCTACAAGCTGCGCACCAAAGGCGTGACTATCGGTGCTGACTATCGCGCGCAAAAAAATCTGGTGATTGGTGGCGCATTTGGCGCGCTGCTGGGTGACACCACGCTAACGGGCGGCTCGCAAAAAACCATGGGCTACAGTGCATCTGTATTTGGGCAGTGGTTGCCAAGTGACAATTGGTACGTCAACAGCATTGTTAACCTCGGTACGAATCGCATCGATAATCGCCGCACCAGCGTTTCTGGTGAATCATTAACTGGTCGCGGCACCACCACACAACAAGCGTTCCAGATTGAAACTGGCTATGGTTTAAACAAAGACGGTGCGCGTTTCACGCCATTTGTTCGTTACGAAATGATCCGCGCGAAACTCAAACCATTTGAGGAAAGTGGCGGCATGGACGCCCTCGCGATTAGCGGCCAGACCGTGCGCTTGAATACTTTTGGTCTCGGTACGGTTGTCGAGTACGCGATCAGCACGTCGAGTGGGGTGTGGATTCCAAGCGGACGGGTGGAGTTTTTGAGTGAAAGCCAAAAGCAAAATGCTGCATTCGCGCGCTTGGTCAATGGCACTCCGGTGTTGGCACCCTTGTCGGTGGATGCAATCGATAAAAGCTACGGCACATGGGGGTTTAACTTACAGTGGCTCGCGGGTCCCGGCGGCAACTTGATGTCAAGTTTTATCGGTTACGAACAAACGTTTGGCAAGACCGGATTCAAGAGTGATCGCGTAACGGCGGGCGTGAAAATTCCATTTTAACAATCGTGGACAGTGTTCAAAAATGGTTCGCGTAGATCGCCATTTGACGCGCTGTTTAGAGCAAAAATGCTTGGAAACGCCCGCCAATACTAGGGTTTACCCTCCAATATAAAACGCCTGCTTGATGCAGGCGTTTTATTTTTTGCTACAAATAACGGCGCATCTACGGCAAATTAAACGTCTAAATTTTGTACCACCAGCGCATTAGTTTCAATAAACGCTCGGCGCGGTTCAACATCATCGCCCATCAAGGTGGTGAAAATTTCATCGGCTGCAATCGCATCTTCAATTTGCACGCGATTCAAAATACGCACTTTCGGGTCCATCGTGGTTTCCCACAACTGCTCGGGATTCATTTCGCCCAGCCCTTTGTAACGCTGAATGTGCATGCCGTCTTTGGCCTGTTCGATCAACCAGTTCAGCGCGGCGGCAAATGATCTTACCGGAAGCGATTTCTCGCCGCGTTTAATTTCAGCACCATCGCGAATCAATCCATTCAGGGTGAGCGAGGTTTTTACGATTTGCTCGTAATCGCCTGTCTCGATGAAGGTGGAATCGATAATGGTTGAACGGGTATTGCCGTGCAGCGTTTTCACGCAACGCAGCCGATAGCCATCATGCGCCTCATCCTGCTCAACCTTCACCACCAAGTGATGTGCGCCGATTGCGTCGGTGAGCCAGACCGCTGCTTTGGACGCGCTTTCCGCTGTTTTCAAGTCAATGCGCGGGCACTGCAGTAGGCCGGTCAACACTTCGGGATCAAACGTGCGGGACAAGCGCGAGATGACTGCATCGGTCATCAAGAAATCTTTAGCAATGTTTTCCAGTGCCTCGCCTGCGATCACGGCGCTGCCGCCCCCGGGGTTCAACATTGCGTCGTTCAACGCTTTCTTTAACTGCGCTTGCTTCAGTTCCAACTCATCTTTCACATAGCGCTCTTCTTTGCCGCTTTTAATTTTGTAAAGTGGCGGCTGAGCAATGTAAATGTAGCCGTTCTCAACCAGCTGCGGCATCTGCCGGAAAAAGAAGGTGAGCAGCAGAGTGCGAATGTGTGCGCCATCGACGTCCGCATCGGTCATGATGATAATTCGGTGATAGCGGAGCTTGTCATGATTAAAGTCATCGCGGCCAATACCCGCACCCAGCGCAGTGATTAAGGTCGCAATCTGTTCAGACGAAATAACTTTATCGATCCGGGCTTTCTCTACGTTCAATACTTTTCCGCGTAGCGGTAGAATCGCCTGAAATTTGCGATCACGACCTTGCTTGGCAGATCCACCGGCAGAGTCACCCTCAACAATATAAATTTCGCACAGCGCCGGATCTTTTTCCTGACAGTCTGCCAACTTTCCAGGCAAGCCCACGCCATCCATCACCCCTTTGCGGCGCGTAAGTTCGCGAGCTTTACGCGCTGCGTCGCGGGCTCTGGCGGCATCAATAATCTTGCCGCAAATAGTTTTGGCATCACTTGGGTTTTCAAGCAAATATTCAGACAGCTTGGCCGCGACCACTTCGGATACCACCGGCTGCACTTCGCTGGAGACTAGCTTGTCTTTGGTTTGCGACGAGAATTTTGGCTCAGGTACTTTTACCGATAACACGCAAGTCAAACCTTCGCGCATATCGTCACCGGAGGTTTCTACTTTAGCTTTTTTCGCGAGCTCATTTTCCTCGATAAATTTATTCATAACGCGCGTCATCGCGGTACGCAAGCCGGTCAAGTGCGTGCCGCCATCACGCTGCGGAATATTGTTGGTGAAACACTGCACCGATTCGCCGTAGCTGTCATTCCACTGCATCGACACCTCGATGGTCATGCCATCCTTCTCACCGATGGCATAAAAAATCTTCGGGTGTAAAACCGTTTTCGAACGATTCATGTACTCAACGAAACCTTTTACGCCGCCAGAGTATGCAAAGTTTTCGCTTTTGCCGTTGCGCTGGTCGACCAACTCAATCTTTACTCCGTTGTTCAGGAAAGACAACTCGCGCAAGCGTTTGGCGAGAATTTCATAGTGGAACTCAACCAGCGTAAAGGTTTCTTTTGAGGCGAGAAAATGCACCTCGGTGCCACGCTTGTCGGTGTTTCCCACTATTGCAAGTGGTGCCACTCTTTCGCCATGACGAAACTCCATCTCATGCACTTTTCCATCGCGACGAATGCGCAGCTTTAACCACTCTGAAAGTGCATTAACTACTGACACGCCGACGCCGTGCAAGCCTCCCGATACTTTGTACGAGTTCGCATCAAACTTGCCACCGGCATGCAGTTCCGTCATCACGATTTCAGCGGCTGAGCGCTTGAATTCGTCATCTTCTTTAACGCGTGTCGGGATGCCTCGACCGTTGTCGGTGACCGAAATTGAGTTGTCGGTATGAATGGTGATTTTAATGTCATCGCAGTGACCGGCTAGTGCCTCATCAATGGCGTTATCGACAACTTCAAACACCATGTGATGCAAGCCACTGCCGTCGGAAGTATCGCCGATGTACATACCGGGACGCTTGCGAACGGCCTCCAGGCCTTTCAAAATTTTGATTGAGTCTTCGTCGTATGCTTTTTCGTCTGGTACTTTTGGCGTTGCCATTTATTTCCTTACTTCGTTACTGTTTTATTTTCAGTTTTCAAAATCTTAGTACTGGCCTAGTTTTGAAAACACAACTTGATTGGTTTTTGTCTCTGTTGCGAGCTTTAAATTCGCATTGGCATGACAACATATTTGAAGTCTTCGCTGCCTGGTTGCGTAATCAGCGCCGAGGACATGTTTGCGTCTCCCAACGATAGCAACACTGTTTCGCTGGAGAGGTGATTTAACACATCCAACAAGTAGGCGATATTGAAAGCGATATCGAGCGCATCGTGGTCATAGGTGAGCGGCAAACTCTCTTCTGCTTCTTCCTGCTCATTGTTGCTGCAGATGATGGACAGCGAATCTTTGGTGAACACCAAGCGCACCCCGCGAATTTTATCATTTGACAAAATCGATGCGCGTTGCAGTGCGGCATAAAACTCGGCCCGGTTTAGAGGCACGTGATTGCTATAACCTGACGGAATAACCTTGGTGTAATCAGGGAATTTACCTTCGACAATCTTGCTTACAATCTCAATGCCGGCAAAATTAAATTTCACCTGGTTTTGGTGCATCGCTAACTTGATTGGATCGTCACTTTCATCAAGAAGTTTGATCAGTTCCAGAACTGTTTTGCGCGGCAAGATAGCGTCAATTTTTGCAACTGGTTCCGGCAGCCGATATTGCGCCATCGACAGGCGGTGCCCGTCCGTAGCGACTACCCGCATGATGTTGCCATCGGTGGATAGCAGCACACCGTTGAGGTAGTAGCGAATATCCTGAACGGCCATCGCGAATTGAACCAGCCCCAGCACATGTTTGAATTCGCGCTGAGGTAGTGAAATTTCGGTCGGAGCATCTTTTGCTTCGGCGATTTTAGGGAAGTCTGTTGCTGCGAGCGTTTGTAGCGCGAAACGGCTTTTACCGGCTTTCACGGTTAAACGACTCTCTTTGAGTTCTAGGGCAGTGTCAGCATCGGGCTGCAAAGCACGCAAGATGTCTTGCAGTTTTTTTGCGCCCACGGTGAGGCTGCCGGCTTTGTGCGGCGTATCCAATTTAGCGGTGGCTTTTATTTGCACTTCTAAATCGGTGGCAAGAAAATGCACCGACTGGTCTGCAACTTCGACCAATACATTCGACAAAATCGGGAGCGTATGGCGACGCTCAACAATACCGGTAACGAACTGTAATGGTCCGAGTAAGGTGCTGTTCTTAGCTTTAATAGTCAACATATATAAACCTAATAGTTAATAGATAAAGGGCGGCTAAGGTGCGTATAAGAAAAATTATTTGATTAAAATCAACGCGTTATAACGAAAAAACGCTCGGTACTAAATTCCTTAAACCTGTGAAATATTGTGAGTAACTTTTTAAGGTGGAGAAAAATTCTAAGGTTATTCAAGGTTGTCCACAGCGGATACACGACTTCACTTGTTCAAAATAAAAGACAAAAACGCTCCATCAGCCGCGCAAAGTTTGCATTAGTAATGCATGATCGCGCGCAATCATTTGATCAGACTCAATCAGCTCAACTACCTTACGGCACGCATGAAGCACGGTGGTGTGATCGCGTCCACCAAAGGCTTCGCCAATTTCAGGCAGCGACATAGGCGTGAGTTCTTTAGTGAGTGCCATGGCGATCTGTCGCGGCCGCGCCAATGAACGAACCCGTTTTTTTGAATACATTTCTGAAAGTTTGATTTTGTAATAGTCGGCAACCGTTTTTTGGATGTTCTCAATCGAAATTTGACGATTGAGCACCGCCAGCAAATCTTTAAGCGCCTCTTTCGCAGCGCTAATGGTTACCGGTAGATTGTTGAATTTTGAATATGCCAAAACGCGCTTTAAACCACCCTCAAGTTCCCGGACGTTTGATCGGATATGTTTGGCAATAAAGAACGCGACTTCTTCAGATAGCGCAATATTTTCGCTCTCCGCTTTCTTAAGCAAAATAGCGACGCGCATTTCCAGCTCGGGTGGCTCAACAGAAACCGTCAAACCCCACCCAAATCGCGAGATTAAACGGTCTTCGATGCCGGAAATTTCTTTTGGAAAGCGATCACTGGTAATGACGACTTGCTTGCCATTTTCAATGAGCGCATTGAATGCGTAAAA